>JBOHMN010000593.1:0-15943 GCA_050730175.1 Acetobacteraceae bacterium
GCCGATGCCGGGGCCTGCGCCGGTGAGTGACGCCAGGGCGCCGGCGATTTGCGCGAGCTGCAACGGGCCGAGGCGTGCGCTGGTGGTGCCGAAGAGGAGGGCAGCCAGAACCTGGTCCTGCGGCCATTCCGGGACGCTCGAGAGCTTGACGGTGGGTTTGCGAACCGTGCCGCCGAGCGTGAGCGTCGCAGTGGTGGTGGCGCTCGTGGTGGTGGCGACAAGATCAAGCGCCGGGTCGGTGGCAGCTCCGCCGTTGAAGCCGATTGTCCCGGACGTGAAGTTGAGTGTCTGGCCGGCCAGGCTCACCGCACCGCGTATCAGGTGGAAACTGCCCTCCGGCGTGGGCCGGGCGGTTGTGCCGGAAACGTGGATGCGACCACCGAACTCCGCATCGACGCCGCGCCCGCGAACGAAAATTTCGCGCGGGGCGTCGAGCGTGACGTCGAGATCAATGGCGGGAGCGGCGATGCCGGGCGGCGGTGGCTTGCTTCCCGGGCGAACGACGTTGAGGACGGCAATATTGGGCGGCAGGCTGCTCGGGATGCGGATCTCGGCGCGACGGATATGAATCCGTCCGCGCACCGCAAGCGCGCGCTCCGCGAGCCCGTTGAGCGCAAGATTTGCGTCGAGACGGGCGGTGATGAGGTCCGATTGCAGGAGTTCGGCGTTGTCTGCACTGACGGTGAGCGAGACCGGGATTCCCGGCTCGAGCACACCAACGCTGCCAGCGAGGCTGACTGTTCCGCGCCCGGCATGCGCGGTGAAACTCCGGATGCGGAGACTCTTGCCATCGAGTGCGAAGGCGGCGGCCATCGCGGTCAGTTGCAGTCCGCTCTCGTAATCCGAGATCGATCCGTCGCTCAGATGCGCGGTGCCGACGATCGCCGGGGCGGTGAGGGGACCATGAACGGTTGCGGCGAGCGCGAGCCTTCCCCCGATGCGTCGGCCGCGGGCGGCGAGGGCGGGCTCCAGCGCGGCGAGATTGCCATCGCCTTTGATGGAAAGGCCGAGCGTGCCCTGGCGTGCGAGCGGCACGCTGCCGGATACGGCGAGGTGCATTGCGCTGCCAGCGGCAAGTCGGCCCTGGATTTGCGCCGCTTGGCCGGCGAGGGACGCGGTGAGATCCAAGTTTGCGGGCGGCAGGCCGGCGGTGAGTTCGGATGGAAAGCCAATGCCCGCTGCATGGAGACGAAGTCTGCCGCTCGGCGCGGAGAGCGAGCCCCCGAGGTTCGCTTCCGCGTCCAGCCGGCCTTTCACGGCGAGGTCGGGCAGGAAAGAGCCGATCAGCACGGGTGTGACGTTGCGGAGCTGGAGGGTGAGCGCGAGCGTGGGGCTCAATCGTCCGCTTGCATCGAGCTCGGCGCCGGCCATGCCGAGACGGAGCCCTGCGATGGCAATGCCGGGCGAGAAGACAATCCGGGCGGGCGCCAGGAGGCGCACCTCTTTGCCGCGGAAGGTAGCGGTCATGGCAGAGAGGGAAAGCGAGCCCGCGGTTGGGGTGACGTGCGCCTCGGCGCTGAGCGTCGCGCCGCCCGAAGACGGGGATCGGGCGTCGAGGCGAAGTGCCAGCGAATCGATCGGGCCGCGCGCGGAAATTTCTGCGCTGGCGGATCTACCTCCGGCGCTCGCGCCATCGAGCCGCAGCGTGGCATCGAGACTGCGATCAGCGAGAGGGTGGAGAAGCGTCGCCACAAGCCGGGCGTTGGCGACGGTTAATCCAGCGCTCGCGAGGTTTGTGCCCGCGAGTTCGAGCTTGAGCGCCGGTCCTTCGCGCGTCGCCTCTGCCGCCAGCGTGCCTCTGGCCGCTCCGTCGATCGGCGCACCGATCACGGAAGAAAGATCGCCGAGATGGCCGACGGCGAAGCTGATCCGGCCGCCCGCGAGAGCCTCCGGGCCGAGTGTCAGGGCGCCTTCAGCATGCGCGGATTGCCACGTCGCCCGCTCGATCTTCACGGCGACGGTGTGAGCACTCTCGCGCGCAAATTTCAGTGCGAGGTCGAGTGGCGCGCCGTTCAGGTTCGTTTCGGCGGTCGCGCGGCCTTCCGGCGCTGCCGGAAGCCCGTTTACCGCGAGTGAAACGCGGAATGGCTGGGGTGCGCGGGTCGCCGTGCCGAGCGTGCCGTCGAGTTGCGCAGCAAGCCTCAGTTTCTCCGCCGTTCCTTCCAGCGTGCCGTGCGCAGTCACGCGACCTCTCAGGTTCTGGTTGAGCTCAGCGAGATCGGCGAGCCGGCCCTGCCACGCGAGCGCGGTTTTTTCGCGCGAGAGACTCCCGTGCGCGTCGAGCGAAAGGGAGCGGCCGGTGAGGGAAAAGCGGGAGAGAGTGACAGCGTCACCCTGGAGCCAACTCGCGAAAGAAACGCGCGGTGCGGCTCCGAGAAGGGGAAGAAGCGGCGCGGGAGCGTTCTTCAGCGCAAAAGCGCTCATGGCCGAGACGGCGAGACCCGAAGGCGTTTGCTGCGCGGAAAGCTTGATGGACCCGCTCCCGGAGACGCTTACGCCGCCGACCGCGGCCAATGGCGTGAGGTCGGGAAAGTGGATCGTCGCTTGGAGTGCGCGCGTGCCGGCGGTTGCGGCCGTGCCGCCGATGGAGATCAAGGGGTGCGTGAGAGTGAAGGACACGGGGCGGTCGGGCGCATCGAGCCGCGCGTTTGCCTCGAGGAGAAGTGGCGCTTTGGCCAGGAGGTCGGGCGCGGGGCCCGGCAGCGTGATGCCGGAGAATCGGGCCTCGAAGTGAGCAAGCCCGCCGCTGCCGGTGAGGCTTGCCGTGATGCGCGAGACTTTGGCCCCGGCGGCGGAGACGCCGCTCAGCGCGAGCTTGCCGTCGAGCCTTGGGGCCGTGAACGAACCGTCGAGGCGTGCCTCGAGGGAAACACCGCTCCAGGAGATGCCCGGCCGCGGCACCATCGCAGGGGCGCTTGCAGATGCAACAAGATGCGCGGACCGGGCGGCGAGATCGATCCGGCCCGTGGCCCGGGCTCGGAGGGGACCCGCGCTTGCTCTGAGCTGGATCGCGATCGCGGAGCGCGGGCCGGCCAGGTTGGCGTCAAGGCGGAGCGGGCCCGGCAGGGACAATCCCATGAGGTGGGCGAGGAGCCCGCTTGCTGGCTCTGCGAGCCGGGCGGTGAGCGCGACGTGGTCGGCGGTGAGGCTCGCGTCGAGCCGATAGCTGCCGCCGCCCGCGAGGGAATGTGCGTCGATTTTCAGCGTTGCCGTGCCAGCATTCGTGCGCTCGCCGGAAGCCGTGAAGGCAAGCTCTGGCACGCCGGGGGCGAGCGCCGCGCCAATGACGAGGCGCTCTACGGTCAGGCGGTGGACGATGAGCGGGATCGGCTTCTCGGGTTTGCGGTTGGAGGGCCGCTGGCTCGATGCCGGTTGGGCGGGTAAGCGGATGAGGTGGGCTTGCGGGGCGGCGAGCCTCTCGACGACGATCCTGCCGGAAAGGAGCGCGAGCGGTCGCCAGTCGAGCGTGACGTTGCGCGCGGTGAGCCAGGGCCCGGCCGGATCGGCCAGCACCAGGCGCTGGATTCGGATTTCCCCGGGTAGTCTGCCCGCCAGACCGGCGATTTTGACGGTGCCGCCGGTGAGCCGGGGAACGAGTTCAGTGACGAGCGCGCGGCCGGGGCCGGTGTTGGCGCCGAGGAAGATGATGAGGAGGACGAGCAGCAGCGCTCCGAGTAAAGCGCCCGCGCCGATTCCGATCCGTTTCCCGAGGCGTCGCATCAGAACGCTTGTCCAAGACCGATATAGAGCTCGAACGAGTCCCCGCCCGGTTCGCGATTGAGGGGGACCGCGACGTCCAGCCGGATAGGCCCGATCGGCGTATAGTAGCGAACGCCGCCGCCGGCACCAAAACGGACGATGCCGGCGAACGGGTCTCCGCTCGTGGACACTTGACCGGCGTCGAGGAACGCGACGAACCCCCAGTTGGCAAGGACTCGCTGGCGAAGCTCGACGCTCGCCGCGGACATCGCGGTGCCGCCTTCGGGTGTGCCGTTCGGGAATTGCGGGCCAAGCGAAAGATATCTGTAGCCGCGGACGGTCGCGCTGCCGCCGGCGTAGAGGCGCTTGTCTGCGGGGAGATTCTGGAGGCTGGTTCCGCTCACGCTGGCGACGAGGCCGCGCACGGCGAGGATGCTCCGCCCCGGCTTCTCACCCGCCAGGGCGGAGAAATCGAGGTAGCTGGAAGCGGAGAACTCGGCGAGGAGGAAATCTGCCGACGGCGGGCCGAACGAGGCGGTGGGCACCAATTGCAGCGTGGCCCGGAAGCCCTTGGTCGGGTCGAGCAGGCTGTTCGTGTTGTCGTACGCGAGGCGGAGCGGCAGACCGATGACCGTGAAGTTGTTCGTGATGTCGTTCTGAGTGACGCGCTCGCGCTCGGCGGCGAGCCCGAAGCTTGCCGTGAGGTGGGGATAGAGCGGCCGCGAGAGGGCGATCCCGGCTTCCAGGGCGGTGCGGCTATACGGGTCCAGGTTTTGATCGACCGTACCGAGGGTTGCGATCAGCGACTGATTGCGGGCGAGAAAGTCCGGCTTGGTGAAATTGGCGTTCACCTCATAGCCGGGCCGGGTGTTCGCCGTGCCGCCGAGCATGGTGCCCGCGGAAAGCTTGAGGTCCTCGGCGTTGCCGAACAGGTTGCGATCCTCCCACGACGCGGTGAGGCCGACGCCGAGGTCGGTCGAGTAGGATGCGCCGAAGCTCACCACGTGCAGCTTCCGCTCGCTCAGGAGAACGGTGATCGGAAGGCGTCCTTCAGCGTCGACAGAAGTGGCCGGACGGATGCTCACAGAAGAGAAAATGGGAAGCTCGGCGAGGTTGGTGCGGGCCGCGGTGAGGGCGGCCGGGCTGAATTGTTCGCCCGGGTGGATCGTGAGGCGGCGGCGGATGAAGGACTCGCGCACGGTCTTGAGCCCGCTGATGCTGATCGGCCCGAGATCGACGCGTGGGCCGGTATCGACATGGAAGGTGATGTCGAGCGTGCGGCTTACCGGGCGGAGGATCGCGAGCGGCTCCGAGACCTTTGCCAGGCCGTAGCCTTCTGCCCGGAGCGCATCGAGCAGCCTGGTTCCGGCGGCCAGCACGTCGGCGGCGCGTGCCGGCTGGCCGGGGGCGAGGCGGAACGCTGCACGCGCCGCGTCTGGGATCTCGCCGACGATTTTGACGCGGCCCAGATGGAAGAGAGGCCCGGGCCGGAACGAGACGGTGATGGCGAGCGGCGCGTGGGCGGTGCGGCCGGCGAGGAGTTGCGGCAGAGCGGGGTTATCTGGCGGGTGCCCGGCGATCAGAATGCGCACCTCGGGGTCGTAATAGCCGAAGCTTTCGAGCACGGTGCGGAACCGGGTTTCGTCATTGCGGGCCCGTCCGATCAGCGCAAACGGGCCGACGGGAGGGGCCTTCTCGAGGCCCACGAGGGTCGAGCTGGCGGTCAGCGCCTGATCCAGGCTGGGATCGCCGGTCGCTCGGAGGACGACAGTGTATGGCTCGGGACCGGCGGCACGGACGCCCGGGCAGAGCAGAACCAGCGCGAGCAGGGCCAGCGGCCGGAGCAGGCACCGCGCGAGCGTTGCGGCTCTCAGCTTCGTCACTTTGTTCCGGCGGCGGGAGCGGGGCACCGGCTCGTTGCTCGCAGTGGCTGGCTCCTCCTTTCCCGCTTGCTGCCGCGGTCAGTAAACGGCGGGGGCGGGCATCGAGGAAGCAATGCCACGCTGCCCCCGATGCTCCCGGGACCGGGGTCGCAAGGCATGGAGGTCCGGGCCGGAATCGAACCGACGTACGCGGATTTGCAGTCCGCTGCATGACCACTCTGCCACCGGACCGGCTAGCGGGTCGTTATCGGCTGCCGGTTCGCGGCCGGTCAAGGGCAGCCGGGCGGAATGAGAGGTTGGCGAAGCGGCGCCAAGGCGTCTATGAAGCGGGCCTGCCGGCGGCCGTCGGCTTCGTCTTGAGCGACTTCCCATGGATCAGAACGTGTCCGATTTTGCGCTCGCCCGCACCTACATGGTCACGAACCAGGTTCGCCCGAACATGGTGAACGATCCGCGGATTCTGGCCGCGATGCAGAGGTTGCCGCGCGAGCGGTTCGTGCCCCGCGAACGCGCCGCGATTGCCTACTCCGACGCGGCGGTGCCGCTGGGTGCGGGAAGAGTGCTCATGGCACCGATGGAGTTAGCCCGACTGGTGCAGCTTGCCCAACCGATCAGGGGCGAACGGGCACTGGTGGTCGGAGCGGGCGCGGGCTACGGCGCGGCGATACTGGCGGACTGCGGTGCTGCCGTGACTGCCCTCGAGGAGGATCGGCGGCTCTTGGCGATCGCCCGCGCGATCCTGCCGGAGACCAGCCCATCGGTCGCCATTGTGGCTGGGCCGTTGGCTGAAGGCTGGCCGGCCGGCGCGCCGTGGCACATTATTCTGATCGAGGGGGCCGTGCAGGAGATTCCGCCGGCGATTGCGGGCCAGCTCAGCCAGGAAAGCGGGCGGCTGGTGACGGTGCTGACGCCGCGGCCGGGGGCCGGGCAGGCGGTGCTCGGTTACCCAAGCGCTGGCGGTCTCGCACTGAGCAGCAGCTTCGATTGCGCGACGCCGCTCTTGCCATCCTTCATTCCCGCACCCGTCTTCAATTTCTAGAGCGCGTTCGCGCTGGCTGAACCCGCTCTAGGTTTGTTTTCTCGAGCAATTTCATCATCCTGACTGGCATCTGGCGATTCCAGTCAGGGCGATATTGCTCGAGCGGGTGCGACTTTTAGCGTGTTCAGCTTTGCGCGGGCGCGTTGGCGGAAAGCCAAGCATCGGGGATAGTGGACAGCAGACGGGCAGGGCAACAGGGCGGGCCCGGGGCGAGCGGACGGAGCGGCACGTGTCGGGTCCGCGCAAAAGCTGCTAACTTGCCAGTCTGCACGCGTGCCAGCTACGCTTCGGCGCATGGTCCGGTGCGCCGTCAAGCCTTCGCAGGGGAGGGGATATTGGCGCGGTCTGACCGCTCGGGGGCAACGGAGATGCCTAGCATGGTGCTGCGATGGGGGCTTCTATTCGGCGCTTTGTGGGTGCTCGGGATTCCCGCGGCCAATGCGCAGCCGGCCACACTGGACCAGGCTCTGGTGGCCGCCTACGAAACCAATCCGCAGTTGCGAGCGGAGCGGGCGAACCTGAACGCGGTCGCCGAGGGGGTGCCAAAGGCACTCAGTGGTTGGCGTCCAACCGTCGTGCTGAGCGGCAGCGCGGGATATACGGAAGGGACGCAGCGGCAATTGGTCGCGCCGACGCCGATCACGCCCGGCGGCCCGGTATTTGCCAACCTCGACCGCGACACGGCGGCCGGGCAGGCGACCATCACGCAGCCGATCTTCCAGGGCGGCAAGACACGGGCCGGCGTCAATCAGGCGCGGAATCTTTTGCGTGCGGAGCGTGCGCAGTTGATTGCAACCGAGGAATCGGTGTTTGCGAGCGTCGTCACCGCCTACACGAGCGTTATAGAAAACCGCGCACTGGTCGCGGTGAACGAAAACAACGTAACGGTACTGAACGAACAGTTGCAGTCAGCCGAGGATCGCTTTCGGGTTGGCGAATTGACGCAGACGGATGTCGCCCAGTCACAGGCGGCGCTCGCGCTCGGCCAGTCTCAGCTCGAAACGGCGAAGGGGAATCTCGAGACCGCGCTCGCAACCTACCTTCAGGTGGTCGGGCACCCGGCGGCGGCCAAGCTCGCGAACCCGCAGCCACTGGCGTTGCCGGTGCATTCGGCGGGAGCGGCTGATGCCGAGGCGGCCGCAAACAACCCGACGGTGATTAACGCGCTTTTTAATGTGGCGGCAGCAAAGAATGGCGTGAATGTTGCTTTTTCGGCGTTGATGCCGACCGTGAGCGTGCAGGGGACGGCATTCCAGGAGACCAACCCGCAGTTCCCCGATTCGCGGCTCGGCGGCTGGGCGGCGACGGTCGATCTTTCGGTGCCGCTCTATCAGGGCGGGGCAGAGTATGCGACGGTGCGGCAGGCGAAGCAGGATCAGGACAGGGCGGTGCAGACGCTGGACGGTGCCCGCCGCACGGCTGTCCAGCAGGCCTCGCAGGCATGGCAGACGCTGATTGCGACGCAGGCGGCGATCGTCAGTGCGCGCGCGGCGGTTAAGGCGAACCGGATCTCCCTCGAAGGAACCGAACGCGAAGCGATCGTCGGCACGGCCACCACGCTCGATGTGTTGACGGTGCAACAGAATCTCCTGACGTCGGAGACGACCTTGGTGCAGAACCTGGCGAGCCTGATCACGGCTTCGTACGATGTGGCGGCAGCGATCGGGCGGCTGACGGCGCGTGATCTGAGGCTGCCGGTTCCGTACTATGACGAGAACGCTTATTACCGTTCGGTGCGTAACGCTTGGATCGGCGTCGGCGGGCCGGCGGTGACCAACGACACGACACCGGAAGGATTGCCGCTTCCGCCCGTGCCACCAGGCGGCAAGCAGTGAGGTGGTGTGATGAGCGGCCCTTCCAAGGAACCCGCCCAGAAGCCGGCAGACCCAGCCAACAGCCTGCCCGCCGGGGCGGCCGCCGATCCGACCATGGAGGATATCCTTGCCTCGATCCGGCGGATTCTGAACGACGAAGGAACTTCTGCAGACCCGACGGAGCGGCGTGAAGAAGTTCTGGTGTTGGACGATTCGATGATGGTTGCTGATCCCAACCCGGCCACGGCTCTCGTTGCACACCAGCCGCTGGTCGGTCCGTCGCGGGGCGTTGGTTCTGCACCTGCCAATGAAGAGGCAACGCCCTCCGACCAGATAGCCGGCGGCCGGTTGGTTGCGCCGGAGGCTGCAGCGGCCGCGGCCGCGGCGGTGGGTGGGCTGGTGAAGCGCCTGACGAGCGAGCGTGGGGCGGCGGTGCACCGTGGCGGACCGACGATCGAAGATCTGGTACGCGAGGAATTGCGTCCGCTTCTCAAGGCTTGGCTCGACGCGAACCTCCCGGCGTTGGTTGAACGCGTGGTACGTGCAGAGATAGAACGCGTGCTTGGCCGCGCCGCTGGCTGACCGGCTCTTGCGGAGAGTTCCGCAGGCGGCCAAACCACCGATCATGCTTGAGAGAACCTACGATCCTGCGGCGATCGAGGCCCCGCGTTATACTGCATGGGAACGAAGCGGTGCATTTGCCGCGCATCCCAAGAGCGATGCGGCGCCGTTTACGATCATGATTCCGCCGCCAAACGTGACCGGCAGCCTGCACATGGGCCACGCGCTTACCTTCACGATCCAGGACACGCTCATTCGCTGGCGGCGCATGCAAGGAAGGGATGCACTGTGGCAGCCCGGCACCGATCATGCCGGCATTGCCACGCAGATGGTGGTGGAGCGGCTGCTCGCAGTGGAGCAATCGAGCCGCCGCGCGCTCGGCCGCGCGGCTTTCGTCGAGCGCGTCTGGCGCTGGCGCGCGGAATCCGGCGGCACGATTACGCGGCAGTTGCGGCGGCTCGGTGCGTCGCTCGACTGGCCGCGCGAGCGCTTTACGATGGATGCTGGCCTTTCCCGTGCCGTGCGCCGCGTGTTCGTGACGCTGCATCGGGGTGGGCTTATTTATCGGGCACGGCGGCTCGTCAACTGGGATCCGAAGTTCCAGTCAGCGATTTCTGATCTCGAGGTGGAGAGCCGCGAGATCAAGGGGACGCTTTGGTACATCCGCTATCCCGTGGTGGGATCGGACGGAGCGTTCATTACGGTTGCGACGACGCGCCCCGAAACCATGCTGGGTGATGTCGCGGTGGCCGTGCACCCGGACGATGCACGCTATCGGGCGCTCGTTGGCCAGCAGGTGATTCTGCCGTTGGTCGGGCGCCGCGTGCCGATCATCGCCGACAGCTACTCCGACCCCGAAAAAGGCACGGGCGCGGTCAAGATCACGCCGGCGCACGACTTCAACGATTTCAAGGTCGGCGAGCGGCACGACCTTGCGATGCCCTCGGTCCTGGATAAGGAAGCGCGGATCCAGCTTGACGAGATCACGGCGAGTTTTGCCCCGGCACCCGGCGTTGCTGATCACGAATTCCTGCAGAGCCTGGCTGGTCAAGACCGTTTCAGCGCGCGCGAAGCGATTGTGCAACGGCTCACGGCGCTGGGGTTGCTCGAGAAGTCCGAGCCGCAATTGCATCAGGTGCCGCACGGAGACCGCTCGGGCGTGCCGATCGAGCCGCTGCTCACCTGGCAATGGTTCTGCAATGCCAAGGTACTGGCGGAGCCGGCGATTGCGGCGGTGGAGAGCGGGCGGACCCAGTTCGTTCCGCGGCAATGGGAGAACACGTTTTTTGCCTGGATGCGCAACCTCGAGCCCTGGTGCATCAGCCGCCAGCTCTGGTGGGGCCATCGTATTCCCGCCTGGTACGGCCCGGATGGGACGATATTCGTTGCCGAAACGGCGGAGGAAGCCCAGGCGGCGGCGACGCGGCATTACGGGAGAGAAACGGCGCTCCGCCAGGACGAGGATGTGCTGGACACCTGGTTCAGCTCGGCTCTCTGGCCGTTTTCGACGCTCGGCTGGCCGGAGGAAACGGCAGAACTCCGGCGCTATTATCCGTCCGATGTGTTGGTGACGGGGTTCGACATCATCTTCTTCTGGGTGGCCCGGATGATGATGATGGGGCATCATTTCATGCACGATGTGCCCTTCCGTACCGTCTATATCCACGGGCTCGTGCGCGACCCGCGCGGGCAGAAGATGTCGAAATCGAAGGGCAACATCATCGATCCGTTGGAGCTGATCGATCGCTATGGGGCGGATGCTCTGCGCTTTGCGATCGTCCAGCTCACCGGGCCCGGGCGGGACATCAAGCTCGGGGCGGAGCGCGTGGAAGCGGCGCGGAGCTTCATCACGAAAGTCTGGAATGCGGCGCGCTTCTGCGAAATGAACGGGGTCCGTCCGGAGCCGTCTTTCCAGCCGGAGGCTGCGCGGCTCGCGCTTTGCCGCTGGATGCTCGGAGCCCTCAACGGCGCGATCGGCGAGGCGAGTGCTGCGCTCGAGGCGTTCCGCTTCGATGAATATGGTGCGATCTGTCATCGTTTCGCCTGGCACGAATTCTGCGACTGGTTCGTCGAATTGGCCAAACCGATGCTGGCCGCCGGCGGGGCGGATGCGATGGAAGTACGTGGCACCGCGCAGTATGTGCTCGGGACGCTGCTCAGGCTGTTGCACCCGGCGATTCCCTTCGTCAGCGAAGAGCTGTGGGACCAGCTCGGTTATGGCGCTGCGGGCAGCCTCATCCGGACGGCCTGGCCCGCGCCGTGCGCGGTCTGGGAAGCGGAGGCAGCGGCTCGGGAGCTTGATTGGGTGGTGCGGCTGATCAGCGAAATTCGCGCTGTGCGATCCGAAATGAATGTCGCGCCATCGATCCTGGTGCCGATTTTGCTGAAGGATGCGTTGCCCGCGACGCTGGCGCGGGCCGGGCGGTGGCAGGAGGCGATCGGGCGGCTCGCCCGCGTTGCGGAAATCCGCGCACTCGATGGCGAGATGCCCCGCGGCGTCGCGCAGGCGACGGTTGCGGAGGCGACAGTGATCCTGCCGCTCGCGGAGATCGTCGATCTCGCCGCTGAACGCGCGCGGCTTGACCGCGAGCGTGGGAAGGTGGGGCGGGAGGCCGCGCGCCTCAAGCAGAAACTTGCCGACGCCGCCTTCGTCAACCGGGCGCCGGAGGAGGTTGTCGAAGAGAGTCGGGAGCGCTTGAGTGCGGCCGAGGCGGAACTCGCGCGTCTCGAGGCGGCGCTCCGACGGATCGCCTGAGATTGCTGATCGCCCGCGGAACAAGGAGAGGCTGATGCTGAAGAAACGCTGGGACAAGTCCAGGCTGCCTTCGCGGCACGTGACGGAGGGAGCGGACCGGGCGCCACATCGCAGCTATTATTACGCGATGGGTATGACGGAGGACGAGATTCATCAGCCGCTGGTCGGCGTCGCGACATGCTGGAACGAGGCAGCGCCCTGCAATATCGCCCTCTCGCGCCAGGCGCAGTCAGCGAAGAAGGGCGTGGCGGAGGCGGGCGGCAGCCCGCGCGAGTTCACCACGATCACGGTGACAGACGGTATCGCGATGGGGCATCAGGGGATGAAGTCCTCGCTCGTCTCGCGCGATCTGATCGCCGATTCGGTCGAGCTTACGATGCGCGGGCATTGCTATGACGCGTTGGTCGGGCTGGCCGGCTGCGACAAGTCGCTTCCCGGCATGATGATGGCGATGCTGCGCCTGAATGTGCCGAGCGTCTTCATGTACGGCGGCTCGATTCTCCCCGGCCGTTTCCACGACCATGACGTGACGGTTGTCGATGTGTTCGAGGCGGTCGGGCAGCATGCGGCGGGCAGGATGACCGATGCCGAGCTGCACGAGCTCGAGTGTTGCGCCTGTCCCTCTGCCGGCGCCTGCGGCGGACAGTTCACGGCTAACACGATGGCAATGGTGAGCGAGACGCTCGGCCTCGCGCTGCCAGGCTCGGCGGGCGCGCCGGCGCCCTACGAAGATCGCGACCGGTTTGCGGTGGAATCCGGCCGTGCCGTGATGGCGTTGCTCGAGAGCCACGTCCGGCCACGGGACATCGTGACGCGGCAAGCACTGGAGAACGCGGCGGTGATCGTCGCTGCAACCGGCGGTTCGACCAATGCGGGGCTGCACCTGACGGCGATCGCGCATGAGGCGGGCATCCGTTTCACGCTCGATGACGTCGTCGGCATCATGCGGCGCACCCCCTATATCGCCGATCTCAAGCCGGCCGGGAAATACGTGGCGGTCGACGTGTATCGCATCGGCGGCGCGCCGGTGATCATGAAGGCGCTGTTGGATGCCGGTCTGCTGCACGGCGATTGCCTGACCGTGACCGGCCGTACGCTTGCCGAGAACCTCAAGGAGGTCGTGTTTCCGACCGATCAGGATGTCGTCTATCCGGTGTCGCGGGCAATATCGAAAACCGGCGGTGTGGTGGGCCTGAAAGGGAATCTCGCGAGCGAAGGTGCGATCGTCAAGATCGCCGGCCTGCCGTCGCTTCGCTTCGAAGGCACTGCACTCTGCTTCGATTGTGAGGAGGATGCGTTCCGCGCGGTGGACGCGCGGGCGTATAAGGCGGGCGATGTGATCGTGATCCGCTACGAAGGTCCGAAGGGTGGGCCGGGCATGCGCGAGATGCTGTCGACCACCAGCGCGATCTACGGCCAGGGGATGGGAGAGCATGTGGCGCTGATCACGGATGGGCGTTTCTCGGGTGGGACGCGCGGCTTCTGCGTCGGGCATATCGGGCCGGAGGCGGCGGTGGGCGGGACCATCGCTCTGTTGCGGAACGGCGACAAGATCATCATCGATGCGGAGCAGGGGCGGATTGACGTCGCCCTGACGGATGCGGAGCTGAAAGCGCGGCGCGCCGCCTGGCAGCCGCGCAAGACCGACTATCAGAGCGGGGCATTGTGGAAATATGCTGAGCTCGTCGGCCCCGCGTGGCTCGGCGCGCTGACGCACCCGGGCACCGCAGCGGAAGTCCACTGCTACGCGGATATCTGACCCCGGCCCGGAGAGCAATCGCAGGCTAAGACTCTGCGGCCGATCTGGACACGGTACTGCTTTATGCTCTCGCGCGCCCCGCGCGGAGATGAAACGTCGCGTGACGAGCGCTGAAAAGGAGTGGTTTTTTTGCGGATGGCGGGCCGCGTCGGCGCCGCCTATATGAAGCGTCCGATGCCGGGCAGGGGGCCCGGTGAACATAAGTCGGAAGGGACAATCGCAGTGGTAATCCAGTTGGGGCAGATCGCCCCCGATTTCGAACAGGACAGCACGGAGGGGCGCATCCGTTTCCACCAGTGGCTCGGCAATTCCTGGGGCATCCTGTTCAGCCACCCCAAGGATTACACGCCGGTGTGCACGACTGAGCTCGCCGAGCAGGCGCGGCTGATGCCGGAATGGACGAAGCGGCACGTGAAGGTGATCGCGGTGTCCGTTGATCCGTCATCGAGCCACAAGGGGTGGGAAAAAGACATCGAGGAGACCCAGGGCCAAAAGGTGAATTTTCCGATTCTTGCGGATGTCGATCACAAAGTTTCCGATCTTTACGGAATGATTCACCCGCTCGCTGATCCGACCCTCACGGTGCGTACCGTGTTCGTGATCGATCCGGCGAAGAAGGTCAGGATGATGATGGCCTATCCGCCGAGTGCCGGCCGCAATTACGCGGAGATCCTGCGGGCCGTGGACAGCATGCAACTCACGGACCGGCTCAAGGTGTCGACGCCGGTCAACTGGCAGCCCGGGGATGAAGTCGTGATCTCGCCGAACCTCTCCGAGGTTGACGCGAAAGCCCGGTTCCCGCAGGGGTGGAGGACGCTGAAGCCCTATCTCCGGATGGTCAAGCTCGCGAAGGAGGCGGCGGAATAGCCTGGCGCGCTCCGAGGCTCTGTTAACCGGCTATCACTGCGCTGAAATTGGGTGGCCGCGGGTGTGCGTGGCCTCCGCAAGGGCGGGCCGGCGAAGCGCCCGGCGCCCGCGGCCCGTTCGAGCGGACTAGCTCTCGCGCGCAGCCGAGGCGGCGGGCGGGAGGAAGTGGTATACAATGACCGCGTCTTTGTGCAAGTGTAACGCAAGGCGTCGGTGAAGGAATGGCCACAGGGCATTCCGGGGTGCCGGAATGAACGATTTTGCAGGCGAGCCCGACGTGGGCCGTGGACCATTACATGCTGTACCGGCGCCTCGTGCGCGGATTGCAATCCGCGGGCTCGATTTCTTCTATGGTGCAACGCAGGCGCTAAAAAAGGTCAGCCTCGACCTCCCGGATCGGCAGGTGAGCGGCATGATCGGGCCGTCCGGTTGTGGCAAATCGACGCTTCTTCGCGTGCTGAACCGGATGTACGACCTTTATCCGCGCCAGCGTGCAACTGGCGAAGTACTGCTCGATGGGATCAATATCCTCGGCCAGGAAGTGGATGTCACGCTGCTGCGCGCACGAGTCGGCATGGTGTTTCAGAAGCCGATGCCGTTTGCGATGTCGATCTTCAACAACGTCGCGTTCGGGGTGAGGCTGCACGAGCGGTTGCGCCGGGGCGAGCTTGCCGAGCGGGTGGAATGGTCGCTCACGCGTGCTGCGCTGTGGGACGAGGTGAAGGACCGGATGAGCAGCCCGGCGGCGGGACTTTCGGGCGGCCAGCAGCAGCGGCTTTGCATTGCCCGGACGATTGCGGTGCGCCCGCAGGTGATACTGCTCGACGAGCCGACCAGTGCGCTCGACCCGATCAGCACGCTGAAGATCGAAGAGCTGATCGATGAGCTGAAACAGGACTTCACGATCGCGCTGGTGACACACAACATGCAGCAAGCCGCGCGAGTGGCCGACCAGGTCGCTTTCTTCTATCTTGGAGAGGTGGTCGAAGCAGGGCCGGCAGCGACGATGTTCACCGCGCCACGCGAGAAGCGCACGCAGGAATATATCACCGGGCGGTTCGGCTGAGGATCGCGGGCATGTCGGGGGACGGGGGGCATATCGTCAAGAGCTTCGAGCAGGAGTTGGCACGCCTTGGCGGCCTTCTCGCGCGAATGGGCGGCCTGATCGAAACGCAGGTTGCACTGGGTGCCGTGGCATTACTGGAGCGGGATGCCGCCGCGGCGGCGCGCGCGGTCGAGATGGATCCGGAGGTCGATCTTCTGGAGCGCGAGGTCGAGCAATTCGTGATCCGGCTTCTCGCGCTGCGCCAGCCGCTGGCCGCCGATTTGCGGCGTATCGTTGCTGCGCTTAAGATTGCGGCGGCGTTCGAGCGCATCGGCGATTACGCGGTCAACGTGGCGAAGCGGAGCATCGTGCTTTCGCAATATCCGGCCTTATCAAACCTCGCCAGTATCGGCGCGATGGCCCGGATGGTGCAGCAGAACCTCAAGACGGTGATTGAGGCGGTGGCGGCGAGTGATCCGGCGAAGGCGATCGAGGTCTGGCACTCGGATCGGCTGATCGAT
>JBOHMN010000594.1:0-3917 GCA_050730175.1 Acetobacteraceae bacterium
GAGCAGCGCCGTGCCGAGCAGCGCCAGACTGCCGGGCTCGGGAACCGACGACACGGAAACGCCGGTCAGCAGAACGTTTCCCGTGCCTTCGCTTACCACGGCGACGTATTGCGCGCCCGTGAAGTCCTCCGTGCATAAGGCTGATCCACTGCACTCTCCGGTTATTGTCCCGCTTTCGTTTGTCAGGGTAGCGAGTGAACTGCCGGTCCAGATCGAGAAGTTCTCACCCGATTGCACCGAGCCGATGAGCGCATCGATCAAGTTAGCGCCGGTGCTCATCAACACCACCGCGGCACCCCCGGCGATTTCGCAATTCGCGGCAACGGAAGTGTCGGTGCATGCACCCGTCGAGGCGGCGTTTTCGCCGAGGCCGCTCTCGTCCTCTGCGTTGGGCGGATTGGGCTTGAAGGTCAGCGCGGTCGCTGTGCCGAACGTATCGCTTTTGTAGCCGCTGGCCGTGAAGGTGTTACCGCCCGACGTGAAAGTCAGCCCGTTGGCACAGACCTCGTTGTTGGTGCTATTCGTCGCCGTGCCGCATGTACCGCTCGGCGTCAGGCCACCGAAGGCTATCTCGGTCGCCCTGGCCGGGCCCGCGGTGGCGAGGATCCCAACCGCCGCGAGCGCTATGGCCGGCCCGAGCCGGCATAGGATTCCGAATTTCATCGTGTATCTCCCCATGGTTACGTAAGAAAACGGCATCCAGGCAAAGGCGCCGCATGCGCCGCAAATCGCGGTCAGGAACCCGCTGTCCTTCGTTTGGACTCGTCTCGCGGATTCCGAGCCTGGCAAAAGACAATAAGCAAACTTCGTGCCAGCGTCCTAACGCATTGAAATCGCTGCGGGTCGATGCTCACGGTCGTTGCAATATGGAAATTTCTCCGACATTTTCCTGCCACGGGCAATCCGCGCGATGCCACGATCTCAACCATCGGGAAAGAGATCGACCGCGGCTGGTGAGGGCACGCTTTCGCAATTCAACTCACTCGTTAAAAGTGCCTTCCGCGCTTGGCGCGAAGTGTCAAACTTACCGACACCTCCGATCTGTTCGTAGGTCGGGGATCGATAGGCAGCAGCGGCGAACGGCGGCGACCAGGCGATCCGTGGTGCTCACCGCGCCATCGAATCGACAAAGCCGTCGCGCCGAAAGCCGCCGTCTGCCTGTCGCGGCGGATTTGCCCCGGACCGTTGCAATCCAGACTCACCCGGGCGGCCCCAACCAAGCAGGGGGAACACTCCAATGCTCCTATCGGGCGCCCGGATCGGCCACCGCCGGGCAAAATGAGAATTGCTGCCGTTTAGGGCTCTCTCTGTTCGGGGCCTGCATGGGATTGTATCATGATGGCGTTTGCAAGCGTGGGGTTTGCAAGCGCGGGTTGGGGGGAGGAGTTGCCATGCTGGAGCGCATCCTCGGGGGCTTCATTCGCGAAGGCCGCCTCACGGTTCACACCGCCGGCGGCAGAACGCTCTCGTTCGGCACGCTCAAGCCCGGCATGGAAGACATCGTGATGCGGTTTACCAGCCGGGCGAGCCTTCTCAAGGTTGCGCTGCATCCCGGGCTTTATTTCGGCGAAGCCTACATGGATGGCACGCTGGTGCTCGAGAAGGGAACGGTGGCTGAACTCTTCGCTCTGTGCGGGAGGAATCTCGCGCATCGTCGCCCGGCGGGAAAGCGCCGTTTCGCGCACGGCTGGAGAATCGTCGCACGGCAGTTCCAGCAGCACAACCCGGTGCGGCGTGCGACGCGGAACGTAGCGCACCATTACGATCTATCGGAGACGCTGTTTCGCCTGTTTCTCGATTCCGACCTCAACTACTCCTGTGCGTATTTCGGCTCTCCGGACGTGACGCTCGATGCCGCCCAGGCGGCCAAGCAGCGCCACATCGCGGCGAAGCTGTTGCTCGCGCCGGGCCAGACGGTGCTTGACATCGGCAGCGGCTGGGGCGGATTGGCGCTCGCCCTGGCGCGGCTCGAAGATGTCAGCGTGCATGGCATCACGCTTTCGACCGAGCAGCACGCGCGCGCCAACGCGCGGGCGGCAGCGCTTGGCCTGGCGGGGCGGGTGCAGTTCTCGCTGACCGATTATCGCGAAGTCACGGGGCGCTATGACCGGATCGTCTCGGTTGGCATGTTCGAGCATGTCGGCTCACCCTACTATCCGACGTTCTTCCGTGCCGTGAAGCGGCTCCTGGCGCCGGGTGGAGTTGCCCTGATCCATGCGATCGGGCGGATGGACGGGCCCGGACTGACGAACAGCTGGACCCGCAAATACATATTTCCCGGCGGCTATATTCCTGCGCTCTCGGAAGTGCTGCCGGTGGTCGAGCGGGCGGGGCTGTGGGTGACGGACATCGAGATTCTGCGACTGCATTATGCCGAAACGCTGCGCCACTGGCGCGAGCGTTTTCTCGCCCAGAAGGGGCTTCTGCGGGACATCTACGACGAGCGGTTCTGCCGGATGTGGGAGTTCTACCTGGCCGGCAGCGAGATGGCGTTTCGCCATGACAATCTGATGGTGTTCCAGCTCCAGCTTGCCCGCCGGATTGATACGGTGCCGCTGACCCGCGATTACATGCTGGAAAGGGAGCGCGCTTTCGGCCTGGTTTCCGGGAGCTGAGTGCCGGTGCCGGCGCGCGGCGCGACGCGGCGATGACGGCGCAGGGGTTCGTGCTTTACGCGATGGCATGCCGGTCGCCCCAACTGCCGGGTTTCAAGGAATCGCTGTAGCGGGCCCCCTCGTCATGAGCGCGGCCTGACGCTAGTGTGCCGATTCTGACGCTTGCATCTTGCGAATGGAGCCCTGTTGCGGCGCACTAGCTTTTTGTTTTCAGTGGCCTGCTGATCCCCTTACGATTGTTGCCGAGGGCAACAACCGACGGGGGCAGGACACTGGAAGCGCGCCGGCAGCCCTCGCCGGGCGGCGCGCGGGTGATCAAGGGAGAAGGTGATGGAACGGATCAACGCCAGCGGATTGAGCGTTGCGCGCGTGCTGTACGAGTTCGTGAACGACGAGGCGTTGCCTGGGACCGGGCTTGATGCCGCGGCGTTCTGGAGCGGGTTTGCGCGGCTCATCGGCGAGTTCGGCCCGGAGAACCGTGCGCTGATCGAGAAGCGGGCGATGCTGCAGACAAGGCTCGACGAATGGCACCGCGCGCGGCGTGACAGCCCGCTCGATCTCGCGGCGTATCAGCGCTTTCTCGGCGAGATCGGCTATCTTCAGCCCGAGCCCGAGGATTTCGCTATCGAGACGAGCGGCGTCGATCCGGAGATCGCAACGATGGCCGGGCCGCAGCTCGTGGTGCCGGTGATGAACGCGCGCTATGCGCTGAATGCCGCCAATGCGCGCTGGGGCAGCCTCTATGACGCGCTATACGGGACCGACGTGATTGGCGAAGAGGACGGGGCGAAGCGCGGGGCAAGCTACAATCCGGTGCGCGGGGCGCGCGTGATCGCATGGGGACGCGAGCTCCTGGACCGCTACGCCCCGCTTCTATCCGGCAGCCACGGCGATGCGACCCAGTATCGCGTTGCAGGCGGCCGTCTCGAGGCCGTGCGCGACGACGGCAGGACGGCGGGACTGGCATCTCCCGAGCAATTCGTGGGTTTCCGCGGGGATCCGGCCAAGCCGGAGGCGCTGCTGCTTGGGCATCATCGATTGCATATCGAGCTTCTCATTGACCGCTCGCATCCGATCGGGCGGTCCGATCGGGCCGGGATTGCCGACATGCTGATCGAGGCGGCGATTACGACCATCATCGATTTCGAAGATTCGATTGCCGCCGTGGACGCCCAAGACAAGGTCGTTGCCTATCGGAACTGGCTCGGCTTGATGCGAGGCGACCTTGCCGCCCGGTTTGACAAGAATGGCAAGACGGTTGCCCGCCGGCTCGCCCCGGACCGCACCTACACGGCGCCGGAC
>JBOHMN010000595.1:0-2376 GCA_050730175.1 Acetobacteraceae bacterium
CCTTCACACGGCGGGGGTCGCAGGTTCAAACCCTGCCGCACCCACCAACGATATCAATGTCTTAAGACATCTGTCCGATCGCGCATCGTCGGCTTAGCAAGCGCATAGCAAGCAGGAAGCGGTCGAAACTGCCCTTCGCCGTGTCGGCACCATGTCGGCACGCGAGCCAAAATCGGGCCGATCGGGGCATCTCACGTTGCGTCAGGATGCCCCCGGCGATGGGGTTGTTTCCGCCAGACAGGAATCGTGCGCCTCGGCTTTGGCAACCGCCGCCTGCTGTCCCTTCAGCTCCGCAATCTTCTTTGCTTCGTTCCCGCCCAGCCAGGATTGCAGCGGCATCCCGAACGCGATGACTGCCACATCGTCGCCCTGCCGGTCCTTGGTCTCCTGCACTGATGCTTTGGCGAGCGTCGCTGCCAGCTTGGTTTGCTCGGCTGCAAGCTGCGTGCAGCTCTCGCTCTCATACGGAGCGGCGCTCACGGTCGCCGGCTTGATGTCCTGCGGCAGCGGTGCGCACCCCGCTACCACCGCCACGCCAATGCCCGCCGCAAGCCACGTCGCGGCCAGTCGTGCATGAAGCTTCGCCATACTCGCCTCGCTCAGGCACACGCGGTGCTTGATCGTCGCTCCGAACCGTTAACGATTCCTTGCCAACCCACCCTGCGGCGCGGGTGCCGTCCCGCTCGGGGACGGCGAAGCGAGCCGGCCCGGGCACCATCGACCACCCGCCCGGGCATCAGTGACCGGGCACCATGGGACGGTCGCATGGATTTCGCACCACGCCCCACGCTTTCTTCCCCCAGAATTTTTCGGGGCAGATCCCCCCCGGCGTGGCTCGGCTGGCCCGCGCCCGCCCCTCAGGCGGCCCGTAGCCGCTCCCGCTTCCTCTGCCGGAACGCCGCCTGGCGGCACCTGGTACTGCAGTACTTGGGGATGATCCCGAGCCTCGGGGGCGAGAAGGCATCGCCGCAAGCGCAGCAGACCGCGGTTGTAGGGCGTTCGGCAGCCTTGTGGTGCCCTCCGCATCCCGCTCCGCCGCCAAGCTGACGCTGCCAGTAGAGCAGCCCGTTCTTGGGGACTGGCCGGCGATGGCGCCGCACAGATGGATCGGACTGCGGCAGATGGTCCGGCTCCTCGGGATTGAAGGCGTAAAGGTCCGCCGGCTGCGGCACGCCATTGGCATCACGGAACTTCCAGGGCAGATTATCCTTGTGGTGCTCGACCGGCACGCGTTCGCGTCGCAGGGCTTCGAGAACAGCCTGCGCCGAACGGCACAGCCACCAGCGGGCGCCGGCTCGCAACAGCTCCTCCCGCATTGCCCGCTGGTTGTCGCTAAGCCGACCCCTCGGGCTTTTCAGCTCAATCGCGATCAGCCGGCCCTCGTGGAGCGCCAAAACGTCGGGCACGCCGCTGCGAACGCCTCGCTCTCGCCGGATACGCGCGGCCCAGGCTGTCGGCATCCAGCCCGCATCAACCGAGGTCCACCATGTCGTGGCGGGATCGAGCCGAGATGCGAGCACCGCTGCCACCTCGATTTGCAGCTTGTGCTCGGGATGGTTCACTACGACCCAACCCTTGTGTGTGCCGCTCGGCCTTCGGCCTTCGCGTCACACGCGCTCGCGCTCGTCGTCGTGTGCGGCCTCGGGGGCACGTTCCTGCGCTGGCCCCGTTCGGACCAACCCTCCGACTTCGAGAAGGAGCGCCGCACAGCGGCTTTTAATGTATGGAGACGCACGCTTTGTGTCAGGGCTTTCGACGATTTCGATCAGCGCGGCGACGGCCTTGGGCGAGTATCCCCTGGCTTGTCGGATCGCCTCGTTCGCGGCCGCAACAGAGGAGTCAGCGTGCACGTTCAAGTTCTTGGTCATGGGCTCGGCCACCGCGCGATCACTTTACCCTTTTTGTCGAAGGCAGTAATCGAGGACTCGGGCGTGCGCACGCTCCCGGTCCGGCTCTGCAGCTTAGTTGCCCCAAGCACAAGCCGCCGCCCCGTATAAAAATCGTAGTTGGAGTCAAGCTCAAGGTTTGCGGTGTGGTCTGGCCCTATGCCAAGAAACGCCCCCCACGCGCCAGGGAGGCGGACCACGCCGCTCTGGGTGCTCTGCACATCGAGGCCCGTGCCTCTTGGGGTTATTCCGAGGTAGACCGCTTCTTCGTTTTCAGCGCCAATAATGTCAATGCCGGTAAGCAAAGCAGTTTGCGCAGTAATTACGCTGCCGGTGCCCGGCGCACTGAGCGTGAAGGCGGCCGTCCCCATTCCCGCCGACAACACAGCCTCGGTCTCGCCGATTGGGCTGTAGAGATCGAGAGTTACGCCGGAGGCTGTTCCGCCCGTTGGATGGATCACCTTCAAAAGGCCGAGGGCCGCCCGTACTG
>JBOHMN010000596.1:0-5009 GCA_050730175.1 Acetobacteraceae bacterium
ATCGGCTACGCGAGCAGCTTCGGCGGCAATACCTGGCGGATCGGGGCGCGCACCCGGCTGCAGGAAGTGCTGCTGCCCACGTACAAGGCGGCCGGTTTGGTCCCTGAGGTGGTCACCACCGAATCGAACCTGGTCATCCCGCGGCAGATCCAGCAAATCCGGCAGCTCGTCGATGCGGGCTGCGATGCCATCATGACCATCGGTGCGGCGCACACGGCGCTGAACGGTGCGATTCAGTACGCGCACGATCACGGCGTGTTGTTCGTTGCCATTCAGGGCGGCGTCTCGTCGCCCTATGCGTTGCAAATCAGCGGGAATTATGCGCTGTGCGGCAAGCTGCAGGGCCAGGCGCTCGGCAAGAAGATGGGCGGCAAGGGCAACGCCCTGATCGTCCAGGGGATACCGCAGGCTGAGGCAAGCAACGACTTCCAGAGAGGCCACGAGGCCGGCCTGAAAGAGTATCCGGACATCAAGATCGTCGGAACGGTGGCGGGCAACTGGGTCGATTCAGTGGCCAAGACCAAAGTCCTGCAGTTTCTCGCCACGCATCCGCAGCCGTTGGCCGGCATTGCCACGCAGTCCCCGGGCGACATCGGCACGCTCGAGGCGCTGCAGCAGACCGGGCGGACCATCGTGCCCTTGACGCCGGGTGGCGAGATGGGACCGCTCGCGTACTGGCGCGATCATCCGGAGTGGATCGACCTGACCTATCAAGGCTGGCCGCCGGGCAATGAAATGGAAGAGGGCTGGGAGGTGACGCTGCGGACGCTCGAGGGGCAGGGGCCGAAGATTGCGAGCCTGCTCATCGGCCCCGGCCCGATCACGTACAAAGACCTTGCCGGGCTACTCCCCAAAAGCACGACGTACGCGTCCAACGAATGGGTCGAGCCGCCATTCGCAGAATGGTTCCCGGCGGCGATCATGGACGCCTATTTCGAGCGCCCGGCTGACCCTCTGAAAACCTGAGGATGCCGGCGGCAGTCGCCGCATCTCCCAACCTTGGCGGCACGCTCGTCGAGGTGCGCGGGGCAAGCAAATCGTTCGGCGAGACGCGCGCGCTCCGGGGGTGCAACTTTTCGGCGCGGGCGGGTGAAGTGCACGCGGTGGTGGGCGAGAACGGCAGCGGCAAGAGCACGCTCGCCAAGCTGCTGGCGGGCGTGCTCCGTCCGGATTCGGGAAGCGTGCAGGTGGATGGCGCGCCGCCTGGCAGCCCTGGGGCGGCCCGGGCCCGTGGCATCGCCGTGGTATTCCAGGAGGTTCTGGTCGCCGAAGGTGCGAGCGTGCTCGACAATCTCTACATCGGCGATGACCGGCTCTTCCTGGCGCGGCGCTCGCAAAGGCAGAAGCGGGCCGCGGCCGAGATTTTGCTGAACCGACTGATCGGCGCCCCGGTCCCGCTCGATGCGCCGGTCGAAGAGCTCTCGCTGAACACCCGACAATGGGTTGTCATCGCGCGGGCGCTCATCGGTAACCCGCGCGTCGTGGTGTTCGATGAATCGACCGCTGCGCTCGATCACGCGAGTGTCGAGCGTTTTTTCTCGATGGTGCGCGAGCTCAGGGCATCCGGCGCCTCAGTCTTGATCGTCACTCACCGCATCAACGAACTCACGGCGATCTGTGATCGCGCGACCGTGCTGAGCGATGGCGCCGATGTCGGCACGCTGGCCGGCGGCGAGATCACCGAGGAGCGGCTTTTGGAGCTGATGCAGGGCGATGCCCGGGCGCGGGTGCCAGGTCACGTTCCGGCGGCGCGCCTGCCTCGGGCCAGCAGCCCTGGAGCGGCCGCCCTCGTCGTCTCGAACCTCAGGCTCACACCCGCCGCGCCGCCGATCGATCTCACAGTTGGGCAAGGGGAGATTGTCGGGCTGGCCGGGCTTGAAGGGCATGGCCAGGTCGCATTCATCCAGGCGGTGAGCGGGATCAGGCGAGGGCTTGGCGGTTCCGTCCAGGTCGCGCGGGACGGCGGACTACAGGCGATCGATTCCGCGGCTTCCGCCGATCGCGCCAACCTCGCCTACATCCCCGGCGATCGCAAGGCGGAAGGCACGTTCTCCAACCTTTCGGTGTTCGAGAATTTCGGCATTGCCTGCTACCGGCGGACCGCGTGGGCCGGTCTCGTCGATCGGCGCCGTGTGATGCGAATGTTTCAAGAGCAGGTCGGGCGGCTTTCGATTCGCGTCGGCAGTGCCGCCGCACCGATTCATTCGCTTTCCGGCGGCAACCAGCAGAAGATCGTGGTCGGACGGGCGCTTGCTGCCGCGCCGCTGGTTCTGGCGCTCAACGATCCCACGCGCGGCGTCGACATCGGCGCCAAGCGCGATCTCTATGCCTTGCTGCGCAGATTGGCGGAGGAAGGTAAAGCCATCGTTTTCCTCTCCAACGAAATAGAAGAGTTCGTCGGGCTCTGTCACCGGGTTGTCGTGTTTCGTTCGCACACCGTCTCCGACGTGCTGGTGGGAAACGAGATTACGGCGGATTTGGTGCTCGCCGCGATGTTCGGGCACGCGGCTGTGGCTGGCCGCGCGCGCGTCCAGGACTCAGCGTAGCGTCATGCGCTTCTTGGCCCGGCAACGTTCGCTTGCGACACCTTGCATCCTGCTCGGTGTTCTGCTTGCCATCGCGGCGTGGCATGGGCCGCACCTCTTTACCTCGGACGGGCTGGCGGGGGCGGTGATCGGGGCGGCGCCGCTGGTGCTGGCGACGCTCGGAATAACCGTGATCGCCGTGGCGGGGCCGGCGGGGGTCGACCTTTCCGTCGGTCCGGTGATGACATTTCTCAACATTGTGATCGTACTCGGCCTGCCGGCGCTCGGCGCATCAAGTGCAGCCGCGGTATTTGCAACTGCGATCATCCTCGGTGTGGTGCTGCAGGCGGCGATGGGAACGCTGATCGCCTGCCTGCGCGTCAGCACCGTTGTGGTGACGCTCGCGGTCTATCTGGTGCTCGACGGCATGAACACTGTCATCTTGCCGCAGCCGGGCGGTAGTGCGCCGGAGTGGCTCACGAGCTGGGGCGCGGCGTCTTCGATCCTCTCGCCGATTCTGTACGTGCCGCTGGCTGCCTTCGTCCTCTGGGCGTTGATCACCGGCTCAACCTTCTTTCGCAACATTCGTTTGATGGGTGCGAACGACCGCACCGCCTTCGTGAGCGGCGTTGCGCTCATTCCGACCCGGATCGGCGCGCATGTCATCGCCGGGGTGTTCGTCGGCATCGCCGGCGTGATGTACACCGGGCTCATCGGCTCAGCGGATCCGACCGCCGGCGCCTCGTATACGCTGAGCGCGATCACCGCGCTCGTGATCGGTGGCGCGAGCCTCGCCGGCGGCCGGGCGAAGGGCCTTGGTTCGGTCATCGGCGCGATCGATATCTGGCTGATCTCTTATGTGCTGTCGACCTTCAACTTCGGTTTGAATGCTGGCTACTGGGTGGAATTCGCAACCGGGGCGGTATTGGTCGCGGCGCTGTTTGCCGGTGGCGTGCTCTCAGGCCTTCCTGCCAGCAGCTGGTGGCGAGAGAGACGGCTTGCGGGTTCGGGGAAATGAGCGCGCGGGCAGACCAAGTGCGCGTGGTGGGAGGAGGGGAAGTTTTCAGGCTTCTGCGCCAGCACTGGAGCGGCGTCATGGCGGGCGCCGTGCTGACCGCGCTGATTGCCTTCGGTGCCACCAGCATCGGCGGCTTCTGGTCGCTCCTCAATCTGCGCTCCAATCTCGTATTTGCTTCGTTTCTCGGCATTGCCACGATCGGCCAGACCCTGTGCGCCCTGATCGGCGGGCTGGATCTGGCGATCCCGTTCCTTCTCGGCGCCGCCAATATCGGGCTCGTCAAGCTGATGAATCTCGGTGTCGCGCCGGGGTTGGGCATCGTCATCGTCGTCGGGCTCGGGGCGCTGATCGGTTCCTTCAACGGCGCGCTCAGCAATCGCCTGCAAGGGCAGTCTCTGGTGGTCACTCTCGGAGTGGGCAACGCAGCCCTGGGGCTGGCGCAGATTTTGGTGAGCAAAGGCGGGGTCGGCGGCATTTCCGGTGGCACCATCGAAGGGAAGATTCCGCACTGGATCGTGCAGTTGTCCACCTTCAACCATTCTTCCGGCATCGCCCCTGCGGTGCTCCTTTGGGGAGCACTCATCGTGCTCACGATCGTCGTGCTGCGATGGACGTGGTTCGGCCGCAGTCTTTATGCGCTCGGCGGCAACCAGACCGCCGCGCAGCGGGTGCTGATCTCGAGCTGGTGGAGCTGGACACTGGTCTTTGCAGTGAGCGGTGCGACCGCGGCTCTCACCGGGGTGCTGCTGCTTGGCTATACCGGCAGCGGCTACGCCGGGGTCGGCGACCCCTATCTCTTCACCACCATCGCGGCGGTGTTGATCGGCGGCACTTCGCTCGTCGGTGGGCGTGGGGGTTATGGCTTGACCGTGCTCGGCGTCCTGATCCTGACCGTGCTGCAGACGATACTTTCCGGCTACAATCTTTCGCAGGCCGCGCAGGAGGCGATCCTCGGCTTTCTCATCCTCCCGACGGTTGCGCTTTATGCGCGCAGCCCGCATCCTCGCACGCAGATCTGAGCCAGTGTCCTGCCCCTTTCGCTTGCTGGCCGCACGCGTGAGAGTCGGCGCACTGGCTGCGTTGACACTCGGCTCTGGCTAGGCGGATTGCGGGGGCGATCCGGTTTGACAACCAAGCGTGCGGATGGGAGTAATGCGGTCGCAGCTCGTGCCGGGGCGGCATCGAGTTTTGCCGGAAATTTGTAGCCGCATCCCGAGCCGGCGAGGAGTAGGGAGGATCGCGAAGAACATGGTTGCTGTTACGGATACCGCTCGTTTCTATGAGCTCGCGCCCAAGGGCACACGGATCGAACGGCTAGCCACCGGGTTTACATTTACTGAAGGGCCGGTGTGGAACCACGCCGGCAAGTTCCTTCTGTTCAGTGACATGCCAGGCGATGTCCGGCGGCGCTGGGACGAAGCGGGCGGCGTGCGCGAAGTCGCGCGCCCATCGAACAAGGGCAACGG
>JBOHMN010000597.1:0-10338 GCA_050730175.1 Acetobacteraceae bacterium
GGCCAGCCTGACCCATTCCGGGAAGCGGGGACGGAACTCGCGCTGTCTCCGGCGTTAGCGGGATGGTGGTCATTCCAGGCGGAACCTCGGAACGGCATGGTTGTCGCCGTGGCGGAGGCTCAAGCTGACGCGTGACCGACCAGCGGAGTGGCGATTGCCGACACGCGGAATACGGCAAAGCCGAGCACCGCCTGCAACGCGACAGCTGCGGAGCCGCGAGACGCGCGAGGGCGGCGACCAGCAGTGCGAGAACCGAGGCCAGGCCTGACGCCGCGGCACGGGCGGCAGGGCTGTCGCGTGCGTCGGTGGAGCGTGCCCGGGAGAAAGGAGGCGGGGAGGGGCTGCGTGCGATGCGAGCTGCACCGAGCGACCTTGGATCGGGCTGCTCGGGCAGAAGGAGTGGGGCGTGCGGCAGCGATTCGTCGCGCCGGCGCCGCAAGGGGAAGCGCCATTTCAGGCTGCGAAGACTTCCTTCTCCAGCTCTTGAACAGCGCGCACGGCAAGTGCGCTGACATTGACGATGCCGCGCGCGGTGACACTCGGCACCATCACGTGCAACGGCTTGGCAAGCCCGAGCAACAGGGGACCGATAGCCAGGCCCTCGGCCGACGCCTTGAGGAGGTTGAAGGAGATGTTAGCGGCATCGAGGTTCGGCATCACCAGGAGATTGGCGATGCCGGTAAGCTTCGAGTCGGTGACGACGCGGTTGCGGATCGCTTCGGAAAGCGCGGCGTCGGCCTGCATTTCTCCGTCGATCTCCAATTCCGGAGCGCGGGCGCGGATCTGGGCGAGTGCCGCTCGCATCTTGCGGGCCGAATCGGTGCGCGAGCCGCCAAAGCTCGAGTGCGACAGAAGCGCCGCCTTGGGCACGATGCCGAAGCCGCGCACGGCGGTTGCGGCCAGCAGGGTCATCTCGGTTATCTGCTCTGCCGTCGGATCAGGCACCATCTGCGTATCGCAGAAGAAGAGCGTGCCGTTGCGCAGGATCAGCACCGAGAGCGCATAGACGCGCGTCGCCTCGGGCAGCCTTGGTACTAGCGGCAACGCCTGTTGCATGTGCCGCCACCACTCCCCGGTGCCGCCGCAGATCGCTGCATCCACCCGGCCGGTATTGAGCAACATGGCCGCGGCAACGGTGTTGATACGGCGAATGCGCAAGCTGGCGTCGGCCGGCGGGATGCCGCGCCGGCCGACCAGCGACTGGTAGTGCGGCAGCATTGCTTCCGTCGTTGCATGGTCCTCTACGGGATCGAAGATTTCGACGTTCTCGCCGGGGCGGATGCGGAGCCCGAGATCGTGCGCGCGCGCCTGGATCACCGCGCACCGGCCGACCAGAAGCGGCAGTGCGATGCCGCGGTCGAGGACGCTTTGAGCGGCACGCAGCACGCGCTCGTCTTCGCCTTCGGCATAAGCAATGCGCTTCGGCGCTCGCCGCGCGGTGTCGAAAACCGGGCCCATCACGGCGCCGGAGCGGAATGCGAAGCGTTCGAGCTCCTGGCGGTACCGCGTGGCATCGGCGAGCGGCCGGCGCGCCACGCCGCTTTCCACCGCGGCCCTGGCGACAGCCGGCGCGATTTCCAGGATCAGGCGCGGATCGAACGGCTTTGGAATGATGTAGTCGCGCCCGAACACGGGTGCTGCGCCGCCATAGGCGGCGGCGACGACCTCGCTTGCCTCCATGCGGGCAAGGCCTGCCAGCGCCTCGGCAGCGGCGATCTGCATGCCCTGATCGATGGTGCGGGCGCCGACATCGAGAGCGCCGCGAAAGACGAAGGGAAAGCAGAGAACGTTGTTGACCTGATTGGGATAATCAGAACGGCCGGTGGCCATGATCGCATCCGGCCGCGCCGCGGAGACCTGCTCTGGCAGAATTTCCGGATCCGGGTTGGCAAGTGCCAGAATGAGCGGGCGCGGTGCGAACCGGGGTAGCCACTCAGGCTTGAGCACCTTGGGAGCGGAAAGGCCAAGGAAGACGTCCGCACCTGCCAGCACGTCGCCGAGCTTGCGCGCTTCGGTGTCGCGCGCGTAGCGCAGAAGATTTTCCGCTTCGTTGCCGGGGCGCCCGGCGTAGACGACACCCTTGATGTCCGTCAGGGTGACATTTGCCGGCTTCAACCCCATCGCAACCAGGAGATCGACGCAGGCCAGCGCGGCTGCGCCGGCGCCAGCGGTCACCAGCTTGACATCTTCCAGCCGCTTCTCCTGGAGCAGGAGGCCGTTGCGCACGGCCGCCGCAACCGTGATCGCCGTGCCGTGCTGATCGTCGTGAAACACCGGAATCTGCATCCGCCGCTGCAGCGTCGTTTCGATGCGAAAGCACTCGGGTGCCTTGATGTCCTCGAGGTTGATCGCTCCGAAGGTGGGTTCGAGGCTTGCGACGACCTCGATGAAACGGTCGGGGTCGGCTGCGTCGACTTCGATGTCGAAGACATCGATGCCGGCGAATTTCTTGAACAGGACCGCTTTGCCCTCCATCACGGGCTTGGCGGCGAGCGGGCCGATGTTGCCCAGTCCGAGCACTGCCGTGCCGTTCGTGATTACCGCGACGAGGTTGCTGCGCACCGTGTAGTCATCGGCGGCGGCGGGATCGGCGGCGATGGCGAGCGATGCCGCAGCAACCCCCGGCGAATAGGCAAGGGCCAGGTCGTGCTGGGTCGCCATCCGCTTGGTCGGTTCGATCGTGAGCTTTCCCGGGCGTGGCAGCCGGTGGTAATCGAGTGCTTCCTTGGCGATGGCATCGTCCACGGCCGGGCTCCTTCCGCTGCGACGGAGGGATCAGCCCCTGGTCGCGGGCCGGCAAGGGACAGGCTGGAGAGGGATCGGCGGGCTGGTGCGGTCGAGAAGACTCGAACTTCCACGGGGTTACCCCCACAAGCACCTCAAGCTTGCGCGTCTACCATTCCGCCACGACCGCCCGCACCGGGTGGCAGCCGATATAACCGATGCCTCTTGAGCGTTCAATCACGGCCGGCCCGACCTTCTCCTGCCCGGCCTTCGCCCGCCCGGCCTTCGAGAGTGCCGTGGGTCTCGTGCCATATCCCGAGGCGGTGGCCAGAATGGAAGCGCGCGTTCAGGCCATTCGCAGTGAACGGGCGGGCGAATTGGTCTGGCTTCTCGAACATCCGCCGCTTTACACGGCGGGCACTTCGGCGAGCGCCGCAGATCTCGTCGACCCGGGCCGGTTTCCGATTTTCCACAGCCGTCGCGGCGGGCAGTGGACGTACCACGGGCCCGGCCAGCGCATCGCGTATCTGATGCTCGATCTCAGCCGGCCGCACGGCACGGTCGCAGCGTGCGATGTGCACGCCTTCGTGCACGGGATCGAACGGTGGCTGATTGCGGCACTGGCCCAGCTGGGTCTTGCCGCGGAGCGGCGAGCGGATCGCGTTGGGCTTTGGGTCATCGATGGCGAGAGAGAAGCCAAGATCGCGGCGATCGGGGTGCGCGTCAGCCATTGGGTGAGCTCGCACGGGGTTGCGATCAACGTGGCGCCTGACCTCTCGCACTTCGCCGGCATCGTGCCGTGCGGCATCCGCGCCCATGGTGTCACCAGCCTGGCCGAGCGCGGCATTCAGGCGGGGATGGCAAAGCTCGATCAGGCGCTGCTGGCGGCCTGGCCGGAGGTGTTCGGCGGCAGCCCTTAACGACGGGAGAAGCCGCGGCCCTCCGGAATCTCCGCCCATTCCTCGACGATATGCTCGACGAACGCGCCGGGCGGGCCGCGGCGGCAGGCGCGCAACAGCTCCTCGACCGTTGCTTCCGGGCCGGACACCAGCGCTTCGATGCGGCCGTCCGCCAGGTTGCGCACCCAGCCATCAAGCCCAAGCGCGCGTGCCCTGAGCACCATCCAGTCGCGAAAGCCGACGCCTTGCACCACCCCGGCGATGAAGAGACGCCGTGCGTTCATGCCCGCGCGAGTGCCATGAACTGCGCAGCAACGGCGATTTCGGCGGAGATATCCGCCCGCCGGGCCGTTTGCGCTTTGTCCTCGCCCCAGAGTTCGGCCTGGAAGATCTCGTCGGCGAAGGCGCAATCGGCCGCCGCGGCGGCGCCGATCCGCTCATGCACGACCGCGAGCCCGAGCACCAGGCTGCCCAGTGCGGGGACGATGTTGCCGAGGGCGGCCAAGGCCGGCACGTCGCAGGCTGCCACGGCACGCGACAGGGAGGCGAGGGGGGCGGCGGCTTGGGCAACCGGCATGACGCCTTTGGTCACGCTCAGCGCGGCGCCGAGCTCCGTTCGCGCCCAATCGATCCAGGGTTGCCAGAGCGTCTCCTCTCTCCGCACCAGCGCCTCGGGTTTCGCGGCACGATAGCAGATCAAATCAGTCGCACCGAAGGCGCTGAGCCTGGCGATCATGGATCCCGGGTCGGGAGCGATGCGCGTCTGCGCGGTGCCGGCGATCCGCGTCAGCGGAATGTCCTGAGGTCCGAAGGCTTTGCCGGGGTCAGGGCGTGCCCACTCCGCGGCGATCGCCTCCGCCAGGCGGCGGGTTGCGACGCGGAGTGTCCCGCCATCGGTGAGCCGGATCGCACGGCCATCGAGTTCGACGACGAAGCCGCCGGCAACTGCGCCCGCGCGCGCTTCGTGCCAGACCCGCCGGCCGGCCCGGATCAATGGAAGAGGCCCCGCAACAGATTGAGAGGGCTCGGCGGCTTGCTTGGAGCGGAAGGCTGCGGAGCCGGGGTTTTTGCTGCCGGCGGCGCAGCCGGCCCCGGCGCACCGAAACGAGCCAGTGCCAGCGCGGGGGCGCAGTCCGGTGCAGCCGGCGCGGCTTTCCCCCTGAGCGCGTCCAGGATGCGGCCGAGCTCGCTCTCAGGCTTGATCAAGCCCCCGACCAGCCCGGCAGCCGAACGCGCCGCTCCGGATGCCTCGGGTGCGATCGACGGTCTGCGAAACGTGCCGCCCACGCGAACCGGGAGCGTGAGTGTATTGTTTCTGAGTTGCACCATCGGCGTCGCCTGCAATGCCAGCGTTTCCGGCCCAAGCGCAAGGCTTCCGGTGGCGGTGAGAATGAGAGGGGCCATCTCGAGCAGCCCTGCCCGCAGGGTCGCGGTTCCGCCCGTCGCGTCGAGGCGCAGCGCAAGGCAGCGGATCGTGCTCTCACCGCCGCTCAGCAGTTCTTGCGGCACGCGGGCCGTGCGCAGCACCGGGCCGAACAGAGCGGCGAGCGACCGGTTGTCGACGCTGCCGCCCGCCATTGCGACTCCGAGCTGCCCGTCGAGGCCGGCGGCGATTGCGTGCGGCGAGTTGCCGGCGCCCTTGACCTCGGCGCGCACCGCAAGCGTGCCGCTTGCTCGGGCGGGCAAGCCAAAGGCAGCGAGCAGCGGGGAGAGCGCAAGCGCCGGCGCATCGAAGGTCAGAGCGACCGGCGGCGGCGCCGCTGCCGCATCGACCGACGCGGTCAGCGCGACGTGTCCACCGGGTGCGTCGGCCGAAAGCGGAGCCAGCACGAGCTTGCCATTCTGTAGCGAAACCTTGCCATCGACGTTGCTGTAGGATGTGCGGTTCGCGATCAGCTTGCCGACGCTGAAGCGGATATCGGCATCTGCGGTTTTGAGCAGCGCGAAGGGAAGCGGCGTATCCGGAATGACGTGCGCCGCGTGCATCGGCGGCGCCGCTCCGGGTGTGGCTTGCGTGGGGGCGGCACGTGGCGCCTGGTGGGTCGGCCTAAAGGCTGTCCGCAGTGCATCGAGATCGAGCTCTTTCGACGTGAGTGAAGCGGTTAGAGCCGGACGCGCGCCAGCCAATCGTACGCTTGCATCGCCGGCAAGATCGCCTTGCGGCAGCGTGAGCGAAAGCGCTGAAAGGCGTACCCATTGCCGCCAGCCACTTTCGGCGTCGGCGATCTGCCCGGAAAAGTGAATTTGCGAAAGAGCGGGTAAAGGAACGCCGACGAACGGCTCAAGTTTCGCGAGCGCGGGGATTTGGGCAGAGGCGGCGAGATTGCCGCCGGCCAGCTCGGCCGGCCGCGCCAGGGTTCCTGAAAGCGAAAGAACGGCCCCTGCCGCGGTTGCGCGCACGGCGAGCGGCCAGGGCGCAGCAGGAGGCGGGGGCGTCAGGCCGGGCGGCAGCAACGATTCGAGCGGGCCGAGTGTGGCGGAAAGATCGAAGTGTGCCCCGCCCAGCGTACCGTTCAGCGTGAGTTTGCAGGGCTGATCCAGGCGCGGCGCGACGAAGGAAAGCCCGGCAAGTTGCAGCCCGGGACGGAGGGCGGCGAGATCGGAGGGGCCGGCTGCAAGCGAGAGATCGCTCACTCTGGGGCGGCCGTTGCCCGTGTCGGCGAAATCCGCGCTCAGGACGACCTCCGCGAGCGCCGGCAATCGCGCTCCAGGAAGGAGCGGCGCGAATTCCGCCAGTTGTGGGACAGTGGCATGGATGTGGAAGCGGTAACCGCGAGCGGCGAGCGGATCGGTGAGGCTCCCGGCGAGCGCGAACTCAGCCGGTCCCGCCGCAACGGTGAGCGTGAGCGGCCAGGGCGCGCCGCTGCCGGCGCGTCTGAGCCGCGAAAGCGGGCCGCTGGTGCCCCTGAGCGTGAAGGAGGTACCATCGTAGCTTGCCTGCGCTGCGAGCGCCACCGGTGCGTCGGCGGATGCAGACGTCGCGGAAAACGAGTGTAGCAGCAGCGTTTCGTGCCGCCCGCTACGGTCATCCTGCCAGGACAGCGTGCCGTCCTTGATCACGAAAGCCCGGACCTCGATCGCGACCGGCTTTGCCGTCCCAGGCGGCGTCGCAGCGGGCGTTGACGGGACGGCCGGGGTGGCGACGGGACCCGCTTTGGCGGGCGGTGCGAAGAAAAAGTTGCTTGCCCCGTCTCGGTTGATTTCGAGAGCGATGGTGGGCCGGATGAGGACGAGGCTCCGGATCTCGATCCGGCCGGCGAGCAGCGGCAGCAGTGCGACTTTCGCCTTCAGCCTGGCGAGGCGCGCGAGATCGGGCCGGGAGAAGCCGGGGGGATTGGCGAGGGCGACGTTTGCGGCCGCAATCGTCGGCACGAGCGAGATGCCGAGCGAAAGCGGGCCGCCCAGGCGGAGCTCGCGCCCCGTCGCGCGCTCGACGGCGGCGGCGATCGCGGGCTTGTATGCGTTCGGGTCGAAGCGAGCGATGAACACGGCGATCGCCGCCAGGGGAACGACGACCAAGGTTGCGATCACGACCAGGATTGTCCGGCGGATCCGGCGGCGTCTCCGCGATTGAACGCGCGGCGCAGTCGTCATGCGCAAATCCCCTGGAGCATGTTCAGGTTGACTGACCATGCTCTTTATTTGCTTTCTCGAGCAATTTCATCGCCGTGACCGGCACCTCGCGATTCCGGTCAGGGTGATATTACTCTCGAGCGCGTTCGGGTCGGCTGAACACGCTCCATGGTTGCATTCTCGCGCAATTTCATCGCCCTGACTGGCATCTAGCGATTCCAGCGGGGGTGATATTGCTCTAGGGTCGCGTTCCATTGCTGGCCAGGATACCAGCCCCGCTGGCTTCTGGTCGACGGGCAAACTCTACTCTATACGGGCAGCGTCACCACTGCTTTGACTCCACCCGCCGGGCGGTTCGCGAGCGTCACGTCCCCGCCATGGGCACGCAAAATGTCGCGCGCGATCGGCAGACCAAGCCCGGTGCCGCCAGTCTCCCGGTTGCGGCTGACTTCAAGCCGCTGAAACGGCTGAAACACCCGTTCGAGATCGGCGGGCGGGATGCCTGGCCCGTCATCGTCGATCTCGATTCTTGCCACGCCGTCCTTCTGGTCCGCCTCCGGAGGGATCAGCGTCAGGCGCGCCGCCCCGCCGTACGAGATGGCATTGTTCACGAGATTGCCGAGTGCCCGCTTCAGTGCTCCGGTGCGCGCCCGCGCGGTGCAGTGCGCCGGCCCTGCATAAGCCAGCGCGTCGGCGGCTTCGGGCCGCACATCCGCGGCCTCGTCGAGCACGGTCTGGCACAGCAGCGCAAGGTCGATCGGCCCCGCCGGCTCGCTTGCCGTGGCGTTCCGGCCGAAGTCGAGGGTCGCGGCGACCATCGTCTCGATCTCGTCGAGGTCAGCCATGATCTTCTGCCGCTGATCGTCGTCTTCGATAAACTCGGCGCGCAGCTTCAGGCGCGTGATCGGGGTGCGCAGGTCGTGGCCCATGGCCGTGAGCAGAAGCGTGCGATCCTCGACGAACCGGCGAATGCGCGCGGCCATCGTGTTGAAGGCGAGTGCGGCGGTGGCAATTTCGCTCGGGCCTTCTTCCGAAAGCGGCGGGGCATGCACGTCGCGGCCCAGCCGCTCGGCGGCGGCGGCGAGCGTGCGGAGCGGTCGGGTGAGGCGACGGACTGCCCAGATCGTGAGCCCGGCCGCGACCACCGTCATCAGCACGAAGGCGACGAGAAAGGCTGGGGAATGCCATGGCTGCGGCGGTGGCATCCGCACCGCAACGGTGAGCCAGGTTGCCCGACCGGGCAGCGGCATCCCGACCAAAAGCCGCCCACTGTCGAAGCCGCCCCGGATGACCATGCGGTGCGGTCGCTCCGATGGCGGCATCGGCACGAGATGCATGGCTACCCGGATCGCCCGTGCCAGTTGCTCGGGCGCCAGGGGCAAGCCGCTATCGATCAGGAGCGGCGGCCGATTGTCGAGCGCCATGCGCATTCCCGGTGCCAACGGGATTGCCGCCACGGCCCGTGGGCGCCCGCGATCCGGGGTCAGCAGAACCCGGCGATAAAGTGTAGCAAGACGGATCGAAACGTCCCGGATCTGGCCGAGCCGCAGCAGGTCGCGCCGTTCCATGGCGTCGATCGTCAAGCCGGCCACCTGGACCACGATGAGCGCCGCCAGCACCACCACTGCGGTGCGCGCCGCGAGGCTCTTCGGCCAGAGCTTCATCTCTCTCCGTGGCGCTCGACCGAAGTGGCCAGCACATAACCGCCGCCGCGCACGGTCTTGATGATCTGGGCATGACGGCCGTTGTCATCGAGTTTGCGCCGGAGCCGGCTGATGGCAACGTCGATTGCCCGGTCGAACGGACCCGCCTGGCGGCCGCGCAACAGATCGAGCAGCATATCCCGTGTCAGGACGCGATTGGCACGCTCCACCAGCGCGAGCAGCAGGTCGTATTCGCCCCCGGTCAGCGCCACCTCGACACTCTCGGGGTTGAGCAGCCGCCGCCGCGCCGGTTCCAGCGTCCAGCCGGAAAAGGTGAGCGCCGAGGCGCCGGCGGAGTCGCGGTGTGGCGCCGGCTCGCCGGCGCGGCGCAGCACCGCGCGGATGCGTGCCAGGAGCTCGCGCGGATTGAAGGGCTTGGCGACATAATCGTCCGCGCCAAGTTCCAGCCCGACGATCCGATCGGTCTCCTCGCCCATCGCCGTCAGCATGATGATTGGCACGTCGGATTGGCTACGCATCCAGCGTGCCAGCTCGAATCCACTTTCGCCGGGCAGCATCAGATCGAGCACCACCAGATTAAAATGCGCGTGCGGCCAGGTCCGCCGTGCATCGCGCCCGTCGCGCACGGCGGTGACGCGGAACCGGTTGCGTTCCAGGAACCGTGCCAGAAGCTCACGAATTTCACGATCGTCATCGACAATCAGGATGTGTGGTGGCGCTTCCATCGGCGATCAGCCTAATGCCGAAGTTCCGGCGTGCGCTGCCCCCGGCAGCCCGTGAGCGAGGATCACGAGGGGCGAGGATAAAGGGGCTTTCGCAAACGAGATGCCGACATGCCGACCGGGGATGCACATCGCTGACTACCAAGCAACGGAGTCGTGAGATTAGCGCCCGGGGCGCCCGGCCGGCAGGGAGCGTTGCACTCCGTTGCATTTTCTCAAAACCTGCCGGCCTCTGTTCCGCCATACTGGCAGCGGAGGCTCAACCAGTTTATCGGAGAAGCCAATGCATAAACTTACTGTTGCCGCTCTCGCTGCCGCCGCGCTTGTGGGGACAGGTGCGCTCACGCTGGCGCCGCTTGCCTCGGCCCAGACTGCAGCCAATCCACCCGTCCCGCCGGCCCCCGCCATGCCGATGCCCGGCATGATGCACGGCGAGGGCCATGGTCCCGGGCCGCGTGGCTGGATGCAGAGACCCGGGCAAGAAGGCTGGATGCACGGACGCATGATGCGGCACGAGGCCTTCGAGCGGCTCAAGACCTGGGGACTTTTCCATCGTCCGGCCGATCTCGCCCTCACGCCGGATGACGTGAAGATTATCGCCGAGGCGATCCTGCTGCGTCACGGCCAGCATGACTGGAAGGTTGGCGACGTGACGCAGAATGCCGACAACACCGTGAGCTTCGCCTTCGTCACCGCGCACGGTGACGCGATCGCTCACTTCTCGATCAACACGAAGACGGGCCGGATCAGCCGGAC
>JBOHMN010000598.1:0-3028 GCA_050730175.1 Acetobacteraceae bacterium
CTGCTGCACGATGGAAAAGGCGTTGCATAAAATCGCCAGCGTCACGGCAACTTGCAGCGCGATCAGCGCCGCGCCGACCTTGTTGCGGCCCAGGGCGGCGAGGATTGGGCGCAGTTCCATAGCCGGATCCCGCGGGATCTCCTACTGAATCTTGAGCTGCCAGGCCGGTGCGATCCGTGTCGCACGCCAGGTGGGATACAGACCCGCCAGTAGCGTCGCGCCGACCGCCAGTGCCAACGCAATGACTACATCGCCCGCCTCCAGTTGTGTGAGCCTGAGTGAGCCGGCCGCGGGGCCCGCAAACAGCCCCTGGGCGATTGTCAACCCCAAGACGGCGAGCCCTATACCTACCAATCCGCCGACCAGTCCGACGACCGCGGCTTCGACCAGGCACTGGCTGACGATGGCACCGGCATCCGCGCCCAGCGCCCGGCGGATGCACACCTGGGATGAGCGGGCCATAAACTTGGCCAGCATCAATCCCACGCTGTTCAGCAGGCATACCAGCAGAAAAGCGAACGACACCAGTACCAGGACGTGCACGTCGTTGGAGACGATCTGGATGTAGGCGAGCCACTGGCGCACATTACGCAGCGCAACCCGCGGCGGCCAATTGAAGCGGCCGATCCGCCGTTGCTCGGCGGCATAGCGAGTCAGAAATGCTCGATAGTTGCTCGCGGCTTCGGCTGTGGGCAGCTCGGCCCAGAAGGATATCCAGACGCATTCCGAGTGCAGCAAAGCGTTTTTGCCTGTCGCCGTCGTCTTGCTCAAACACTGATCTCCGCTCGGAGTCAGTTGCTGGGCGATAGCCGTATTGAATGGCATGTAGAGCTGCTCGGGGTTGCCGAAAATTCCCGAAAACAACCCGTAGAAGCGCGGCGTGAGCTCCCAGTCCCGGATCACGCCGGTGACGCTGTATGCGCGACCGTTCAGCGACACCTGGCGGCCGACGCTGTTGCTACCGCCGAAGAGCCGGTCATTCAAGGTCCGTGACAGCACCACGTCGGGTGCACGCCCCTCGTCATCGGCCGCGCTCCAGGGAGCGCCGTATTCGAACGGTACATCGAACATGGGGAAAAAATCCGTGCCGGTCGCGAGCATCTGAACCTGGAAGGGCAGTTGCGCCGAACTCGACGGAATAACCGCGATCGTAGAGCCGTACATGGGCGCCTGGCGTTCGGCCGCATGCGCTTGCATCAGCGCCATCGCATCGGTGTACGTCAGCGCGAGCGGCAGCTGGTCGCTCGTCAAATATGTTTTTAGTGGTCCGTTTGTGATCGCCGGTCCGTAGTTGTCGATCTGCGGGGTGAACAGCTGGTCTGACTTTTCCGGTATGGGATCGGCGGACATGGCCCGGAAGACGGTCAACGTCGTCATCGATGCGCCGATGCCCACTGCGATTGCAGCGATCATCAGCAACGTGAGCACGACGTTGCGCCTGAGACTGCGCAGCGCCAGATGAAGGTAATAGCCGAACATGCAACCCTATGTTCTTGATGTCAGCCTGTCCCGGCTAGATGGCAGTATCTCACAGGCTCGCCGCCTCCGGGCGGACCGCCTAGTCGCGCCCGGACCAAGGCGATCGGAGCGGACTTTGCGCGACGGCCAAGACCTTCATCGGCTGTGGACAATCAACGGTACAACTCGACCCGTCACATTGCACGATCGAGCGTCAGCGGGGCAAACCCGCCGGGACGGGAAGACGCAGACTGGACATCCATCCACGAGTCCGCAGCATGATGGCGCTCCGCGACCATTCCGCCCGTGCCGGTCCCGCCCTAAAGCGCGGGATACGATTGGTGCCTCGACAACTTCCCATTGCACGGCGCACGGAACTTGGACTAGGATTGCCTCGCCTTGCGAGAGGCATGCGGTCCGCGCAAAGGGCTTAGCCCACTCGTGCTGGTTGGGATTACCTGAATCGAGCCGGTGGATTGCGGACACACCGGCTTGTAGACGCAAGGTATTCACATGACCAACCACGCTGGGAAGCGATCGCTTCCACTCCTTCCTCACCCTGATCATTTACGCAAGCAGGCCAAAGCAAGACTTGCCGCCATGCCGGCAGAACTGCCGGCGGCCCGCCTGGCCGACGTCCAGCGTGTAGTGGCGCAGGAATACGGCTTCCCGACTTGGGCGGCTCTTCAAGCCGAAGTGGCGCGTCGAGCCAACGGACCGCTGGGCCGCCACATCCACGGCCGAAGATCACTGCTTGCTGTCCTCCCCCAGGCACGTCCGCTCTGCGACGCCGCGGAAGGATCGCTACCACTCGCTCGCGCTTTTCTGAGGCAAGGCCCTCCCGTAACAGCACTGCCGGAACCTGACCGCCAATCCCCGCTACCCACGCTCAGAGCCGGCATGATCGCTCAGATCGGCGTGGTCATCGTAGCCCTGATCGGTGTTGGCCTGGTCTGCTTTGTGCTTCGACAGGCCGGTGCCCCGTACCGTCTCGATCACACTCAAGGTCCCCCTCCCCTTCATTTCCCCCACGTCGGCCATTAGGACTCGCGGCGGGTCACCGGACGTCGGTCGTCAAAAGACGCAGCGAAGGGGGTGTTTTGGAACCCATCATCTCGTTACGCAAAGTACTTAAGCGCTACCGCGGTGCACGCGATTACGCCAGCGTGCTTGTGCTGGAAGATTTCAACCTGGAAATCCGAGGCGGCGAATTCGTCGCTCTCATGGGACCTTCAGGCTGCGGCAAAACCACGATCCTGAATCTCATAGGCGGCCTGGACCGTCTGGACAGCGGCGAAGTGGTTGTCGCCCACACTCATCTGGAAATGCAATCGAGCCGCCAGCTGGCTCGATGGCGTGCGCATCACATCGGGGTCGTTTTCCAATCTCACAATCGTCTGGGCATACTATCGGCAACTCGGTGATAGTACGGCTCAAGCGGCCGAACTCATTCGCCCAATTCAAGAGCGATTTGCTGCAGAAGCACGCATTGCCGGCGACGGTGGAGAGGCTTAGCGGCTACTGGCGAGAAATTTACGACTCCATAAGGGAAAGCTCAGCGGCGCTCATT
>JBOHMN010000599.1:0-7367 GCA_050730175.1 Acetobacteraceae bacterium
GTCTTGCGCTCCGAGCGGCACTCCCGCCGCGCGCAGCGCGTGGCCGACCTGCCAGTGCGCGATGACGTACGGCGCCGGCATGATCTCGAATCCCGCGACGCGCGTCGTTGCAGCGAGCTTGAGATCCTCGCCGCTCAGCGCGTCTTCGCCTTTGGCCTGGAGCGTGCGCCGAATCCGATCCAGCACCTCGACAAGATAGGAACCGGTACCGCAGCAGGGGTCGAGAATCCAGACGGACGGATCGGCCAGGCCGTCGGCAAGGCCGAGCTCTGTTCGCAGCACCTGGTCAACCCGCTCGACCATGTAGCGGACAATTTCGCGCGGGGTGTACCAGACGCCGAGCTCCTTGCGCAGCACCGGATCGAAGGCGGCCAGGAAAGGTTCGTAGAAGTACCGCACGGCGTCGGCCTCGTCGAAACGCGCGAAGAACCCATCGCGATCCACGCGATTAAGCGCAGCCGTTGCCCAGGCGAGCGGCTCCTCCAGACCGAGCGGCTTCAGATACTCCCGCGTTGCGATGCGCTGGAACAGCGAATCGATGAACGGAACGTGCAGGCTCCAGCCGGCGGCGTGCCAGTCGAACATCTTGCCCTCGTGGGCCACTTCGACCCAGGCGCTGAAGAGACCGTAGAAGAGGGTCTGCACGAGCGTGCTGCGGAAAAGGTGCTCGCCTTTCGGGCCTTCGAACGCGAGCCCGAGGGCTTCTTGCAACGCCTCCCTGAGGTTGGCGAAGGCAGGCAGGCTCGCCTGCTCCTCCACCCGCGCCAACGCATCGCGGGCGTAGGAGGCGAGAAAGAACGCGACGTCCTCGGGACGCGCGAGCGGAGCGTTGTGGAGCAGCACCCGTTCGAGGAACTCGGAAAAGCGGGTGGCAAGACCCGCGGGACGATGCTGGCTCCGCGCGAGAGCAAAGAAGGCGGCTTCGTCATTGCAGCCGAACGTAAAGAATTCTCGCCGCTCCACCTCACTCTGCGCATCGAGCCCAAGCAAGGCGAAGTCGCGAAAATTGGTGACGAGGACGACGCCGTATCTCTCGAGATAGCGGCACACCTGCTTGCTCCCGATCTTGACCTCGAGATCTGCCGGAATGTCGTCCACCTCGATGACGCCACGCTCCGGAAGACGACCCGCGGGCCACTCTTGGGGCGCTCCGCCGCGACCTGTCTCGAACAACCCCATGTCGGGGAAGCCCGCGCCGCGATTCCGCAGATTGGGCACACAGAAGACGCGCGGCTTGAGTTTCTTGCCGACTTCATTCAGGGCGACGCCGAGCGCACCGTAGTAGCTGATCTCGCCCGTGCCGGCGTGCGTCGCGTGAATGCGAGCAATTGCGGCGAGATAGTCGGTAAGGACAGTGGGGGCCATACGGCGCCTTTCGTTCCGACCGCGCCGGGTGCCGCGGCCGTTTGCTAAGCGCTATTCTGGCGCCATGTCTCGAGTCGCCGTCCAGACCGATCTTTTCGCCCCCGAGCCGCCTGCTTCGCCTCCAGCTCCGGACCCGGTCGCCGAGCTCACCGATTTGCTCGGCAGGCTCCGCGCGGCTCGCACCGCCCCGTGGCCCGACGCAACGGCGGCAATGGCCGAGGAGCATCGTGTGCTTGGACTTGCGCGGCAGGCTGGCGAGAAGGGAGCGCTCCTCGCCGAAGCCATTCTGCGCGAGACGGAGCGGCTGCTATCCGCTGCTGACTGACAGGAACGCCGGGCCGGCACCCGGGCACGGCCGCCGCAATGTGGCGAAAGCCGCGCCCGACCCACGGCCGCCAGTCGGCGAAATCCGACACCAAAGAATCGCGGATGGCGCCTCTGGCCGCATTGGTGGGCGCATAGGGACTCGAACCCTAGACCCGCTGATTAAGAGTCAGCTGCTCTACCAACTGAGCTATGCGCCCACGCGGTGGGCTCGACCCGCCTTCGGCGCCTATACCAAGTCCACCCCGCCCTGTGAAGCAGCGCGACTAGCCCCTCCGGGCGCGCGCCCCAGCCCCGGTACGATGATAGCGACGCCGGAAATAAATCAGCGCGTCGTCCTCCTCCGCCCCCAGCCGGATCGCCTCGACCGCGCAGAAAAAAACACTGTGCGTGCCAACCTCCGTCACTTGCGAAACCAGGCAGTCGAAGCTCACCACCGCCCCTGCCAGAACCGGCGCCCCCGTCGCAAGATCCCCCCACTCTCCCGCCGTGAACCGCTCGCCCACCTTTTTGCCCGTCTCCCCGGCAAACAGCGCCGAAAGCTCGGTCTGCCCGGCCGCCAGCGTGTTCACGCACAAAACCGCATTCGCCCGCACCAGCCCGCAGATGCCACCGCCGCGATTGAGGCAAACAAGCAACATCGGCGGATCGTCCGTCACGCTGCACACCGCCGAGGCCGTGCAGCCGCCCCGCCCCGCCGCGCCGTCGGTCGTCACCACGTTCACCGCGGCGCCGAGCCGCGCCATCGCTTCCCGATAGGTCTCCTGGTTCACCATCGCGATGCCGCCGCCCTACGCCCGCGCCCAACAACGTAGGAAGCCCGGCCCCATCGCGGAAGCCTGCCCCGACCGTGCTAACTGTCTTGTCTGGCGTTTTCCCCCGCGAGGAGATTTCCTCTGCCCTCCGAACCGGCACCGGTGCTCAGAATCGCCCCGCCTGCCTTTCTCTCCGAGCCCGCCCTCGCCACCATCCTCGTAGCGCTCCCGGCGGCCCGGATCGTCGGCGGCGCCGTCCGCGATTCCCTGCTTGGCCGCCCGGTCACGGATATCGACCTGGCGACGCCCGAAAGCCCCGGGCGTGTCACGGAAGCGCTCGCGGCCGCGGGCCTCCGCACTCTTCCAACCGGCCTCTCGCACGGCACGGTCACCACGCTCGGCCCCACCCGGAGCTTCGAAATCACCACGCTCCGCGAGGATATCGAAACCGACGGCCGCCACGCGGAAGTGGCCTTCACGGCGAGCTGGCAGGCCGACGCCTCCCGCCGCGATTTCACCTTGAACGCCCTTTCTCTCACCCGCTCGGGCGCCGTATTCGACTACTTCGCCGGCTTGGCCGACCTCATCGCCGGCCGCCTCCGCTTCGTCGGTCGCCCCAAGGCGCGCCTTGCCGAAGATCGCCTGCGCGCGCTCCGCTACTTCCGTTTCTTCGCCTTCTTCGCCCGCCTCCCGCCCGACACCCCGACCCTCGCGGCACTGGCCGCCGCCGCCACCGCACTCGGCAATCTCTCGAAAGAACGCATCTGGAGCGAGTTGAAGCGCCTGCTCGCCGCGCCCGACCCGCGCCCCGCGCTCGCCCTCATGCGTCGAACCGGCGTGCTCGCAGCACTTTTGCCCGAGGCCGGAGACCTTGCCGCCCTCGATGGCCTCGCCATCCTCGGCGCACCGCCCGATCCGTTGCTCCGCCTCGCCGCCCTGCTCGGCCGCACCCCGGCCACGCAAGACCTCGCGCCCCGCCTTGCCGACCGCTTCCGCCTCTCGGCGGCCGAATCCGCCTCGCTCGCCCGCCTCATCACGGGCCCGATCCCGCCCGCCTACGCTGACCCGGCAACGCTTCGCCGCCTGCTCGCCGAGGAGCCTCCCGAACCCCTGATCGCTCGCAGCCTGCTTGCCGGCATCGGCGAGGACGCAGGCGGGCGCCTCCGCGCGCGCCTCGCCACCACCCCGCGCCCCGTCTTCCCCCTCGCCGGGCGCGACGCACTTGCGCTCGGCATGGCCCCCGGCCCGGCCGTAGGCCGCACGCTTGCCGCCGTCCGCGCCTGGTGGCTGGCCGGTGGCTGCATCGCCGATGCCGCCGCATGCCGGGCAGAACTTCTAACCCGGCTCGGAGGCTGATAAACGCCCTCACATGCGTCCCCTCACCCCGGAATCGACGCGCGTCCTCGTCTACCGGCTCTGGCGGGAGCATCTCCGTCCGGAGCGGTCGATCTTCCTGCCCATCCTTCTTCTCACGTTGCTTGCCGCCGGCGCGACCGGCCTCTATCCGGTGGTGATCGACCACGCGTTTACGATGTTCGCCAACAAGGACCCACGAATCCTCTATCAGATTCCGGTCCTCGTGATCATCGTCACCGGCACGCGCGCCGCCGCCCAGTACGGCCAGACCGTGCTGGTGCAGAAGGCAGTGCTCAGCGTGATCCGCTCGCTCCAGGTGCGCATGTTCGAGCACCTCGTGCACGCCGACCTCGCCCGCGTCGAGCGCGAAGCGCCGGCCCAGCTCGCGACCCGCTTCACCACCGACGCCGCGGTGATCCGCGAATCCCTCGCGCGCGCCGCCAACGGCCTCGGCGATGCCTTCACGCTGGTCGGGCTCTTCGGCTCCATGCTCTGGCTGGACTGGCTATTGACCCTGATTGCCGCCGCGCTCTACCCGCTCGCCGGCCTCCCCGTCCTGCATCTCGGGGACCGCATTCGCCGCGCCTCGAGCGGCATGCAGGAACGCGTCGGCGAGGCTTCGGCCCTCCTCAACGAGAGCTTCGCCCAGGCGCGGGTCGTCCGCGCCTATCGCCTCGAGGAATCCGAAACCGCGCGCGCCCGCACCGCCTTCCAGCGCCTCTACTCTTCCCTCTACCGGATCGCCCGCAACCGCGCCCGCATCGACCCCGTGCTCGAAGTGCTCGGCGGCACGGCCGTTGCCCTCGTGATCGGCTTCGCCGGCTGGCGCGCCGCTCTCGGCGGGCACTCGATCGGCAATTTTACCGGCTTCGTCGCCGCACTCCTGATCGCCTCGCGCCCGCTGCGCGCCTTGGGCTCCCTCAATGCCTCGCTCCAGGAGGGGCTCGCCGGTCTCGCCCGCGTGTTCGCCGTCATCGACGAAAAGCCTTCGATCGTCGAGCCGCCGGACGCCGTGGCCCTCCCCCCGGGCGCCGGTCGGATCCGCTTCGAGCACGCCGGGTTCGTTTACGCCGACGGCCGCGCCGGCCTCGTCGATCTCGACTTCGAGGCAGCGCCCGGCCTGACCGTCGCCCTCGTCGGCCCCTCCGGCGCGGGCAAATCGACCGCGCTCGCCCTCATTCCGCGCCTGCACGACACCACCAGCGGTCGGGTCCTGATCGACGGTGTCGACGTCCGCCACCTCCGCCTGGATTCGCTGCGCAATGCGATCGCCTATGTCGGCCAGGACACGCTGTTGTTCGACGACACGATCGCCGCCAACATCCGGATGGGTGCGCCCGGCGCGTCCGACGAGGCCATCGCCGCGGCGGCCACCGCGGCCGCCGCCGCCGATTTCGTCGCCGCACTGCCCGAAGGCTACGCAACGCGCGTCGGCCCGGGCGGGCAGCGCCTCTCAGGCGGGCAGCGCCAGCGCGTTGCGCTCGCCCGCGCGCTGCTCCGCAATCCGCGCATCCTCCTGCTGGATGAAGCGACCAGCGCGCTCGACTCGGAAAGCGAGGCAGCCATCCAGCAAGCCCTGGCGCGCGTCCGCCGCGGCCGCACCACGATCGTCATCGCCCACCGCCTCTCGACCGTGCGCGACGCTGACCTCGTCGTCGCCATGGCAGAAGGCCGCGCCACCGAACAGGGCACGCACGCCGTCCTCCTCGCCGAAGACGGCCTGTACGCCCGCCTCGTCCGCACCCAGGAGCTGGCCCACTGAAGCGAGGTCCCGCGCGACCAACATCGTGGAGCGCGCGACGCCTTACGGCCAGCGCACCTCGGGCGGCAGGCTCATCAGGATCGCCTCCGGGTTGCCCCCCGTCTTGAGCCCGAACATCGTCCCTCGGTCATAAAGCAGATTGAACTCGACATAGCGCCCGCGCCGGACGAGCTGGTACGCGCGCTCGTCGGCAGTCCAGCTCCGGCCCATGCGCGCACGCACGATCCGGGGATAGACCTCGAGAAAGGCAACCCCGACGTCGCGCGTGAAGGCAAAGTCCGCCGCCGCATCGCCGCTCGAGAAGTGGTCATAGAAGATGCCGCCCACGCCGCGCGGCTCGCCCCGATGCGGCAGAAAGAAATATTCGTCACACCACTTCTTGAAACGCGGATAGTACCCGGGGTCGTGCCTGTCGCATGCCGCCCTGAGGGCCGCGTGGAAAATCTCGGCGTCTTGCGCGGCTTCCGGCGAATCGAGGCGCATCGGCGTCAAATCCGCCCCGCCGCCGAACCACCCCCGCGTCGTGATGACGAGCCGGGTGTTCATATGCGCCGCCGGCACATGGGGGCTCTGCATGTGCGCAACCAGGCTGATGCCGGCGGCAAAAAATCGCGGATCTTCCGCAGCACCCGGAATTTGGCCCTGAAACGCCGCCTCGAAGCGCCCGGCAACCGCCGAGACGTTCACACCCACCTTCTCGAACACGCGCCCGTGCAGCAGCGCAATCTCCCCCCCGCCCGTCAGGTTCGGCTGCGTCCAGGGCGCGCGCACGAAGCGGCCCGCACTCCCCGCTGCCCCCTCCGCCGCCACCTCGATCGACTCGAATGCCGCGATCAGCCGCCCCTGCAGAGCCCTGAACCACGCCACCGCCGCGTCCTTGAGCGCGGCATGCGCGACCGGATTCTCCGATGCCACGCTGCTCGTCCTTCCTCTCACGCAGCAACAAAGCCGGCCGACGCGTCCCGCGCCATGTCCATGCCGTGTTGCAGGAGGCAACCCGGGCACCTAGTATGCGCGCCGCCCGCTGCCGGGGCAGCCCGGCCGGCGGGCGTCGCTTGAGTGGTCATCCCAGCAAACCCCTCCCTGCTCCCTGCGCGTGCATCGGGGATGCGCGGTTTGTCTGCCCGGACGGCCAGAAGCGGCAGCGGACTGCCGAACGGAAGAGTGAGAGAACGATGGCCGAGCTCGGTCTCCGGGAAAACGAATTCAAGAATCCCCTCGTGCACTGGATCGATGCCAGGCTGCCGGTCTTCACCTCGATGTACAAGGAATACCGCCAGTTCCCGACGCCCAAGAATTTCAACTATTTCTGGAACTTCGGCGCACTGGCTACGGTCAACCTCCTGATCATGATCGTGACCGGCGTGTTCCTGGCGATGAACTACAACCCGAGCACCGCCGGCGCCTTCGATTCCGTCCAGCGCATCATGCGCGACGTGAACTGGGGCTGGATGATCCGCTACATCCACGTCGTCGGCGCGACCCTCTTTTTCGTCACCGTCTATATTCACATCTTCCGCGGTCTCTACTACGGCTCCTACAAGAAGCCGCGCGAGATGATCTGGATTCTCGGCGTCATCCTGTTTTTCCTGCTGATGGCGACCGCTTTCATGGGCTACGTGCTGCCCTGGGGCCAGATGTCGTACTGGGGAGCAACCGTCATCACCAACCTGTTCTCCGCTTTCCCGGGCGTCGGCAAATACATTGTCACCCTGCTGTGGGGCGGTTTCAGCGTCGACCAGCCAACACTCAACCGGTTCTTCTCGCTGCACTACCTGTTGCCGTTCGTCCTCGTCGGCGTGGTC
>JBOHMN010000600.1:0-8645 GCA_050730175.1 Acetobacteraceae bacterium
CTATGGGGAAATGCTCCCTGAGGCCGGCTGGCCGACCCCTGTCGCGGTGCCCGATGACGGGGTGGATCCAGCGGTCGTTCTTGGTGTCATTCGCCAGGAAAGCAGCTTTGATGCGGGTGCCGCCAGCCCGAGCGGTGCACTTGGCTTGATGCAGTTGATGCCGGCAACTGCCAAGCGTGTGGCGCAGGGTCTCGGCGAGCGGGTGACGCTGGCGGCGTTGACGCGCGATCCGAGCCGGAATATCGCCCTCGGCACCACGTACCTCAGCGGGTTGATCCAGCATTTCGATCGCTGCTTGCCGCTCGCGCTTGCCGCCTACAACGCGGGGCCGGTCAACGTTGACAACTGGCTGGCCGAGAACGGGGATCCGCGCAGCGGGGCGATCGATATGCGCGACTGGATCGAGCTCATTCCGTACGGCGAAACACGTGACTACGTCGAGCGGGTGATCGAGAGTATCGCTATTTATCAGGCAAAACTCAATGAGGATCGGCCATATCCTCTAGCACGATGGCTGCACAAATAAGCTGCACGGGTAGCGTGCGGCGCGGGGTGGCGGATTGCCGGGTAATTTCCAGGAGCCTTCGCGGCGATCGATGACTTCCTCTCGGCGCTCGACCGATCTCGCCCGCTGGCTTGCCGGCGGGCTTGGCCTGGGGCGGGTGCCGCATGCGCCGGGCACCGCGGCCGCCGCCGTCGCCACCCTGGTTGCGGCGGGCCTGATCGCTGTCTCGCCCGCGGTTCTGGCGGTGGCGGCGGTGCTGGCGATTGGCGCGGGGCTCTGGGCGATTCCGAAGGCTGCGCCGTCCGGCGATCCCTCCTGGGTCGTGATCGATGAGGTCGCCGGACAGTGGGTGGCGCTGCTCGGCGCGGTGCACCTGAGCATCCCGGCGCTCGTCGCCGGTTTTCTGCTGTTCCGCGCGTTCGATATTCTGAAGCCTGGCCCGATCCATGCGGCGGAGCGGCTGCCGGGCGCGGTTGGCGTGATGGCGGATGATCTTGCAGCCGGGGTGGTTGTTGCCGTCATCCTGGTTGCTGGCAGGCTCCTGTTCCGCGGCTTGGTCGCGTAGCGAAGCCAGTGTGCCGACACGGGCGCCTGTATCTTACGAGTGGTGTCCTCTTCCGGCACACCAGCCCTTTATTTTCGGTGGCCTGCTCATCCCGTTTCGCTTGCTGTCCTGGCCAGCAAGCGGCGGGGGCAGGACAGTCTTTGTTTTTCCGTGGCCTGCTCATCCCCTTTCGCTTGCTGTCCTGGCCAGCAAGCGGCGGGGGCAGGACACTGGGTTTGCAGGGGCTGGCGTTGGCGCGTAGATGGCGGTGAGCCTGACGCAACCGGAAGTCTTAACGTGCCAGAGTCGGAAAATTCTTCCCTGCCCGCGAACCTGCAATGGGGCGGGCGCTTTGCCGCCGGCCCTTCTTCGATCATGCGGCAGATCAATGCGTCGATCGGCTTCGATCAGAAGCTCTGGCGGCAGGACATTCAGGGCTCGCTGGCGCATGCGGCGATGCTTGCGCGGTGCGGCATCATTAGCGCAGAGGACGAAAAGGCAATTCGTGGGGGCCTCGAGGCGATCGCGACGGAGATCGAGGCGGGCGCGCTCGTTTTCGACCCGGCGCTCGAAGACATTCACACGAACATCGAAGCGCGCCTGATCGCGCGTATCGGCGAGCCCGGGCGGCGACTGCACACGGCGCGCAGCCGCAATGATCAGGTGGCGACGGATCTCAGGCTTTGGTTGCGCGAAGCGATCGACGGGCTGGACGGACAGATGCTGGCGCTGATGCGGGTGCTCGCCGAGCGCGCGGCAATCTATTCCGCGCTGGTAATGCCGGGATTCACGCATCTGCAAGCGGCCCAGCCGGTGACGTTCGGGCATCATCTCCTGGCCTATGTCGAGATGTCCGCGCGCGATCGCGGCCGGCTTGCCGACTGCCGGAAGAGGCTCAACGAATGCCCGCTCGGGGCGGCCGCGCTGGCCGGCACGGCGTTTCCGATCGACCGGCACATGACGGCAAGCGCGCTCGGGTTCGCGCGACCGTGCGCAAATTCTCTCGATGCCGTGTCTGATCGGGATTTCGTGGTCGAGTTCTTGGCGTGCGCGGCGCTTGCTGCCGCGCATCTGTCGCGCCTGGCGGAAGAGATCGTGCTCTGGGCCAGCCCCGGATTCCGATTCATTCGGCTCTCCGATGCGTTCTCGACCGGCAGTTCGATCATGCCGCAGAAGCGCAACCCGGATGCGGCGGAACTGGTGCGCGCGAAGAGCGCGCGCATTGCCGGCGCCTTGGTTGCGTTGCTCGGCGTTCTTAAGGGCCTGCCGCTCGCCTATGCCAAGGATTTGCAGGAGGACAAGGAGCCGCTGTTCGATGCCGCGGAGGCGCTTTCGGTTTCGCTTGCGGCGATGGGCGGGATGATCGGTGACCTCGAGCCCGACGCGGCGCGGATGGGGGAGATGGCGGGTAGCGGATTCTCGACGGCGACCGACCTTGCGGACTGGCTGGTCCGCAACCTCGGCACTTCGTTTCGCACCGCGCACGGCGTCACGGGCCGGCTGGTGGCCAAGGCGGAGGCGCTGGGTGTCGGCCTGGCCGAATTGCCGCTCGCCGACATGCAGGCTGAGGAGCCGCGCATCACGGAAGCGGTCTATGACGTGCTGACGGTGGCCGCCGCGATCGCCTCGCGCGACTCGCTCGGGGGCACGGCGCCGGCGCGCGTTGCCGCGGCGGCGGAAGAGTGGTGCCGCAAGCTCGCCGGGTGAGCGTTGCTCAGCGTGGGTTCAGATTCACTGAGCGTGCTCTTCTTCAGGTTCCCAGGCGGATCATCGCGGAAGCCTCTCCCCGTCGGGAAGACTCCGCAATTCCCCTGCCGCGCTGCGTGCTCCAGCGGTGCGCTGAAAAATCGGAGAGTGTGAGCCAATCTTCGATGCTACGGGATTGCCCGCTCGAGTTGGGAAGATCGCCGTGCAACGCTCGGCCGAGCGGGTGTTTCCTGTGGTTGGGGGCACTCCTCCGATGCGGTGGGGAGCTTGGGAAGGCGGGCCAGATCGCAGGCAGTCAGCCGACGGAGGGTGCCGCCGGCCACGCGAGCCGGTCTGCGGTGTTTGGGCCTGCGCAGTGCGCGCCTTGGCTCCCTCGGCCGAAGCTGTACAGGGCTAGCGCGAGGCGGGATTGCGATTGGCGATCATGAGGTGGGCCTTTCGCAGTGGACCACTCGGCGCGTCCGTCGTGGTGGAAGCGGTACCTTCCCGATTGGCAAGTGTATCATGCTGCTTGCTGACGATGTAGCGACGGTGCCCAACGTGGCGACGTCCCAGGGTTGTCAATGCGAAGCGTCATGTCCGCCGCCGAGATTTGCGCACGCGTGCAGCGCGTCGAGCGACTCGGTGCTCGTGCCAACTGCCTCACCCGGTTCCGCGTCGGCGCAGCGAGATCTTGCGGCAAGCACCGTAGTTTCGGACTCTTGAGGTGTTGGCGCCCTGGGTCTGGATCGGATTTCGTTTGCATCCGGATGCAATGGGATGCTAGTCGTTCCCTTGGAGGCAATCCTGCGCTGAGAACAGCAGGGCGATGGGGAGGTTTCTTTGGGCCTGGCGGCTGTTTTTGCAGGGAATCCAGTCGGCGCTCTCTTCGCGCATTCGGACCCCGGGTGTGCGAGCCGCGCGGCGCCGCGGCACCTTTCGGCGTGATCACGACGATGGCTGGCTCGGCGGGCGCCGCTGACGGGCCTCCGGTTATTGAAATCCGCGGACTTGCGAAAGCGTATGGCGCGACAGTTGCGTTGTCCGGGGTGTCGTTTGCGGTGCGGCATGGTGAAATTCACGCGCTCCTGGGTGAGAACGGCGCTGGCAAATCGACTCTCGTGAAGATTCTCAGTGGCATCGTTGCCGCTGACTCGGGCAGCGCCTTGCTGGATGGCAAGCCATTCCTTCCCCATTCGCTCATGGAAGCGCGCGCTGCTGGCGTATCGACGGCGTTCCAGGAGCTGAGCCTGCTTCCGAATCTCAGCGTGGCAACGAATCTGGCTTTGCCGCACCTGCTCAAGGGGCCGGCTGGGTTGACCTCGGTGCGGAGGAACCAAGCGCGCGCCGCCGAGATTCTGGCGGAGTTCGGGGTCACGGATATCGCGCCGGCGGCGATCGTGGGCGATCTGTCCCTGGCTCAGAAGCAGCGTATCGAACTCGTACGCGCTCTCAGTCGCCGGCCGCGCTTGCTGATACTCGATGAGCCGACGGCTTCGCTGGCCGAGCCCGAGTGGTTGTTCATCCAGATCGAGAGGCTCGTCGAGGCCGGCCTCGGCGTTCTCTACATTTCCCATCGTTTGGCTGAGGTGCGCCGGCTGTGCGCGCGCGGCACCGTGCTGAGGAACGGGGAGAGTGCCGGGACAGTTGAGCTCGCTGGCACGAAGGATGCGGAAATATTCCGCATGATGGTCGGATTCGCGCCGGAGGGCCAAGGACGGGACAGGGCCCGATCTGTCACCCAAGCGTGCGCTGCGCGACTAGCGCTGTGCGGCGTTAGTGACAAGTCCTTGCGTAATGTCAGTCTCGACATTGGTGAGGGTGAGATCGTCGGCGTGGCGGCGCTGGAGGGCCAAGGACAGCGAGCGCTTTTCCGCATTCTGGCCGGAGCCGCGCAGCCGACGTCGGGGCATCTGGAGGTGGATGGACGGCCGGTACGGTTGCGCTCACCTGCCCAAGCGCTGCACGCGGGTATCGGCTTCGTGCCGGAAGAGCGCAAGACGGAGGGAATTTTTCTTGGGCTGTCTACCGGTAGCAACGTTTCCCTTCCGATCCTCAGTCGCTTGCATCGTTTTGGGCTGATCGGTCTCCGCCGTGAGCACGAAGCGGTGCGGGAGGTGGCGACTACGGTCGATCTGGCTGAGCGCTACCTTGGCATGGACGTCGCCGCCTTGTCGGGGGGTAACCAACAGAAGGCGTTGCTGGGGCGTGTGTTGCGTTCGGGTGCGCGCAAGCTGGTGCTGTTTGATCCGACGCGCGGAGTTGATGTTGGCACGAAGCAGGTAATCTACGGTGTCATACGTGCGTTCGTACGCCGGGGGGGTAGCGTGCTCATGTATTCCACCGAGCTGAGTGAGTTGGTGCAGCTCGTTGACCGCTGCGTGGTCCTGTACGAAGGCGAGATCATCGGCGAGGTATCGGGTGGCGACTTGACGGAGGATCGTCTGGTTACTCTTGCGGCTGGAAACGTGGATCGCGTTGCGGCATGAGCGCCGTTGCCGCGTCGCCGAACGCCTTCTCGCCGTCGCTGACCTTCAGGCGGCTGCTTGGCAACGGAACGCTGATAGCGTTTGTTATTTATATCATTTTTTATGCCATCTACGCGTCGAGGCAACCGGACGCACTGTCTGGCTCGGCCATCATGGAGCTGATGAACAATTCTCTGCCGCTCGCGCTCGCGGCTGGCGGGGGCACGCTGGTCGTGTTGACGCGCGGCTTTGACCTTTCGGTAGCGGGTGTGATGGCGCTGTCGAATGTCATTATCGCGACGCAGGTGGGAGGTGGGGTGCAGGGTGCACTGCTCGGCCTCGCGATGGTGGTGGCGGTCGGTCTAACGGTGGGAGCCATAAACGGAGCGTTGGTCGCTTACGCGCGTCTGCAGTCGATCGCGTCCACCCTGGCCACCATGATCGTCTGCTCAGGGGCCTCTTTGCTGGTTCTGAATGCGCCCGGGGGGAATGTGCCGAATTTCATTGCCAACGACCTCACCGGTGTGGTGGCAGGCGTCCCAGTGGCGGCGCTGATCGCGGGAGTGGTTGTGTTAATTTGGCTCGCGGTGCGGCGGACGGACTGGGGGGTTGGCCTATATGCAACCGGCGCCGACGAGACAGCTGCTGGGCTGGCGGGAATCGATACGCGACGGGTTAAGTTCATCGCCTACTGTCTCGCCGGTGTGATGTATGCGCTTGCCGGGTACATGCTGAGCGCGTTGACGGCGACCGGCGATCCCAACTCCGGCACATCTTATCTGCTGTTGACATTCGCCGCGATCGCCCTCGGGGGCACCGCGTTCACCGGCGGCCGCGGCGGCGTCGTCGGATCCATGATCGGGGCAGCGATCCTGGCTCTGTTGGAGAAGCTATTGTTTTCGATCGGCGTTGCGTCATTCTACACGGGTATATTCCAAGGGATTGTGATGGTTGTGGCGATTCTGCTTGCTGCTTTCTCCGAGCGGCTCTCACACCGGGTAGGCGCATCGTGACCGCGAAGGGCGACAAGGGTCATGCGTCGACTGATCGCACTAACGTGCGGAGCGTGCGCCCATTTTGCCGGACGCCTGATACACGCGGCCCCGCTCGGGGGTTACGAAGCGACAGCGTAACCGCAATCGCCCTGTTTGTACTCACGGTTGCGCTGATACTTGCATCGCGCTGGATCAGCCCGGCCTTGGGCGGATGGTCTTCGGTCAAAGCCATTCTCGTGCTGTCGTCGTTCGTGATGGTGGTGACTTTCGGCCAGCAGATCGTGATCCTGATCGGCGGATTTGACATGTCGATTGCGTCGGTAATGACGTTGGGCGGCGTGCTTACGTTCGCCTGGGCGGGCCGCGCGCCGGTAACCCTCGTTTGGGTGATCCCCTTAGTGTTGCTGATCTCCGGACTCGTTGGTGCGGTGAGCGGCCTTGGCGTCACCCACCTGCGCGTGCCACCGTTCATCATGACCTTGGCAACCGGGATCGTGGTGTACGGCGCGGTGCTAGGGATCACGGGAGGCACGCCACGTGGCGTTCCGGTGCCAGCTCTGTCCGCGCTGTTCGCCAGCCGTGGCCTGGGCGTTCCGTATATTATTTATTTTATGATTGCGTTTGCCGTGCTTGCCAGTCTGTTGCAGATGCGAACACCATTTGGCCGCCGCCTGTACGCGCTAGGGAGCAGTGCGCCAGCCGCGTATATTGCAGGGCTTTCAGTGCGTCGTCTAACCATTGTGACCTATGCGGTGAGCGCGGCAGCGTCTGCGCTCGCTGGAGTCATGATGGTTGGCTACGCCGGCGGCGCGACCCTGAGTATGGGCGACGGCTACTTGCTGCCATCGATTGCTGCTGCCGTGGTGGGGGGCACATCCATCCTGGGGGGGCGCGGCAGTTATCCGGGCGCCGTCGGCGGCGCGGTGCTGCTGACTACGCTTTCGACGATCATCTCTTCGCTCGGGATCGCCCAAGGTTGGCGGACCGTGCTCTACGGATTGGTCATTCTGATCGCGCTACTCGCACTCCGTGACGAGCTCTATGTGTGGGCAAATCGCACCTGGGCGAGCCTGCGACCCAACGCTGCAGTGCAGCAACATGCGTCTCCGATTACCCACGAACGCACGAAGCAATGACGCGCGTCGTTCAATAGGAAGGAGGAATAGGATATGAACCGTTGGAGTAAATACAAACGATGGCTGGTAGCCACCGTTGGAGCGATCGCTCTAGCGTTCCTGGCGCTAAACCCGTCACAGGCCCAGGCCAAGAAGTTCAAGATCTTTCTGAACCTCGGCTACAGCGGGAATGCCTGGCAGAGCGAAGCGGCCAATATCGTCAAGGCCTTAGCGGCGACGCCGCCGTACAACAAGATGATCGACTTCAAGGAGATTATCTCTGGCACGAGCGTACCGGCGCAGATCTCTACCATTCAGAGCATGGTTGCGGCCGGAGCGAACGGTATTCTCATCTATCCGCTTTCGCCAACAGCGTTGAATCGGGCGATCGAACAAGCCTGTAAAAAAGGAGTGCTTGTGTTCGCGTATGACGGAACGGTGACTGCGCCATGCGCTTACGATGTGAGCTACATAACTGCGGGCTTTGGTGAAAACACCGCCCAGGCCCTCGTGAATATGCTCCATGGCAAGGGCAACATCTTCCTCAGCCGTGGCGTTCCTGGCACTTCTACCGACCTGCGGCATTACGAGGGCGCGATGAGCGTCTTCAGGAAGTACCCGGAGATTCACATCGTCGATACATACTACGGCATGTGGGACGACCAAATTACGCAGACGGAAACCGCGAAGGCGCTGGCGGCACATCCCGATGTCGATGGCATCTGGGCCCAGGCCGGCGAGGACGGTGCGATCAAGGCGCTGCTGGCAACGGGACGCAAGCGGTTGATTGCGATTACCGGCGAAAATTCCAACGGCTTCCGTCTGGCACTCGCGAATCCGGCCTATCAGGCGCGCGGACTGATAGGTGTCTCTTCCGGATCGCCGCCAGCCTCAGCGGGCTACGCGTTTAAGCTGATGATGGAAGTGCTGACGCATAAGCTTGCTTTGAAGGCTCATCGCATACAGTCTCCGCTTCCTTGGGTTCCGTGGAACAAAGTGAAAATCTGCAAAGGCGATCGGTTTGTAGGCGGTTGCAACGCCTTCCCCGCAAGCAAGGTTCCCGACTCGTTCGTCACGCAGGTTTTTAATCCGGTCCTTGTTCCGGAAATTTCTCTGGAGAGTGCGCTCACCGGCAAGCCGACGCCGGGAGAGACGATCCAGCCACTGCCACCTACAGTCACTCCGGCCCCGCCGACCCCGGGCATCAACTGCGAGGACTGCAAAGCAGCACCGGATTTGTACCGTGTGTTCGAAGTTAAACCGATCCCCGTCCCGAAGTCTTAATGACGCACTAGTACTGCCGGGTGAGGCGCTAATGCGCCTCACCGGAGG
>JBOHMN010000601.1:0-1792 GCA_050730175.1 Acetobacteraceae bacterium
CCCCTCTTCTGCACCTTGATCAGAGAATCGTCGCACTGGAATTTCGGTAGCGTGAAATCCTTGAACGACGCATCAATGGCAGGCTGCTCCGCCGCCGCGGCAGGGTGCGCAATCGCAGCCGCGGCAAGCGTCCCCAGAGCCACCGCGCCGCCGGTGGCGATCATGCCCCGGCGCGTCAACGCCGTCCCCGCATCAGGATGATAGGCATCTTCTTGCATGACGATCTCCCTTGCTCCGTTGTGATCAGTCCGATTCAGGATCGTGCGACCGCACGCCCGTCCCGTTCAAGCACCGTGTGCAGGAACTGCCGGGTCCGCGCATTGCTGGGCGCGGAGAAAATCAACTCGGGCGCCCCCTCCTCCACAACCTTTCCGTCCGCCATGAACACCACCCGATCGGCGACCTCGCGGGCGAATCCCATCTCGTGCGTCACCACCAGCATGGTCATCCCCTCGGCCGCGAGTTCGCGCATCACTCGCAGCACCTCGCCCACGAGCTCCGGATCAAGCGCGCTCGTCGCCTCGTCGAACAGCATCAGCCTCGGATTCATCGCGAGCGCCCGCGCGATCGCAACCCGCTGCTGCTGCCCGCCACTGAGCTGGTGGGGAAAGGCCGCGGCCTTCTCCGCAAGCCCCACCTTGTCGAGCAGCGCAAGCCCCCGCTCCCGCGCGCTCACCGCCTGCTCCCCGAGCACATGCACCGGCGCCTCGATGATATTGCCGAGCGCCGTCATGTGCGGAAAGAGGTTGAACGACTGGAAAACCATGCCGATCTGAGCCCGGATCGCTTCTACTCGCCGCTCGGGATCGACGACGAGCCGGCCATCCCGCCAGTATCGGTAGACCGGCTCCCCGGCAAAGAAAATCGTTCCCGCGTCGATCGGCTCGAGATGGTTCACACAACGCAGCAGCGTCGATTTCCCCGCTCCGGACGGGCCGATGATGCACACCACCTGGCCCTTCTCAACGGCGATCGTCACATCCGAAAGAACCTTGACGCGCCCATAGGACTTGTTGATCCGCTCACAGCGAACCAATACCGCCGTCCCCTCCGCCGGCTCACCCATGCCACCGGATCCTTTCCGCCGGCGCCGCCTCCGCCCCCCCGAAGCACTCGCCCGGAATGCCGTCCACCTTGCCGACGTCCGCCGCGCCCACGGTACGCGGTGGTCCGAACGCAAGCTCCCGCATCCTTCTGTTCGGCACCTCGATCATCGCTTCACCGCCGCGATCGACGTAGGTGAGGAAAATGCCGGACTTGCGCCGCGAACCATGCACCCACGGCTCGGCCTGCGCAACCGCGCACCCGGCCGGCCCCTCGCGCTCGGGCCGCCGCCTGCTGCGCACGGTTCGGCTCATACGCGCCCGACCCGCAGCGAACAGCGCCCGCGCACCGTCACGCTTCCAGCGGCGATTTCAGCGCCGCCGTGTGGAACCCGAACTCCAAACGGAGCGTCTCACCGAAGCGGCGCACCAGGAGTTCCTGATCGAGAGCGGAGGCCGCCGCCCCGGCCGCATCCACCTGCTGCGCGAGCCATGCCACCTGGCGCGTGAATTCCGGCGCGGCATGCAGCGCCACCCACCGCGCGAGATGCGGCTCGCCGATCGGGCGGCCGGCGGCACGCCCGCACCAGGTGGCATACATCCACTCGGCCGCGAGCATCGCCACCATGATCTCGGCGTACGAGCCACTGGCCGCAACCGCATGCATGTGTTCGCGAAATTCCGTGACAGAGGCGGGAAACTTTTCCCGCGCCAGCGGCGTGGCGCGAAGTGCCGCGAGGGTGCGGTCG
>JBOHMN010000602.1:0-1819 GCA_050730175.1 Acetobacteraceae bacterium
ATGCTGGAGGGCATGGATGAGCTGCTAACAGTGGTTCGTCTCAAGCTGCCGCTGCAACTGCGCCGTTCTTTAGCCTGCACCAACATCATCGAGAACATGATGGGCAGTGTCCGACGAGTGTGCCGTAACGTGAAGCGGTGGCGGGATGCTCCTATGGCGCTGTGCTGGACGGGCGGAGCGATGCGGGAAGCGGCCAAAGGGCTCCGGCGATTGAAGGCTCACAAGCAGCTGCCTGTGCTACGGGAGGCGCTGGCTGTTCTTCAGGAGCAGGACGCCAGCGACACGACCCTTGCGCTGAAAGCAGTGGCTGCGTAGGCTGCTATTGGAAAATGACCGTCGGGCGAGTTTCAACAGAGTACGGGACATTCCCCCCTCTTTCACCTGATTTTGCGCTGCCCAACAGGAAGCTGGCCGCCCTGGCATCCGGGCGCTCACCGTCCGGATGCGCGCACCACCGACCCTGCCAGCGGCGCGATATCAACCCCGGAGGGCCGCAGCAATGTCGGCACAGGTCGCCGTCCGACCGACATTGGTCAGCGCGTAGTTGAGGCCGACGCGGTGCCATTCGTCGTTCACGGTGGAGCTGCCGTCGTTCGCCACCACCACCTCGAAGCCGGCGTCCGCCGCATGCCTTGCCGTATGCTCGATGGACATATTGGTCCAGGCGCCGGTGATGATGACGGTCTCTGTAGCCAATCCTTTGAGCAGGCTCTCGAGCTCGGTATCGAAGAAGCCGTTCATCCGCATCTTCTCAACCACGAAGTCCCCGCGCGCCGGTTCGAGCCCGGCAACCGCAGCCGCCCCCCAACTGCCGCGCACCAACGCGTTCGCTTCCTTGACACCTTTGAACAGCGGCGCATTCAACTTAAGCCCCTTCGCTCCGGCCTCGACAATGAAGTGAACGTGGATGACCGGCACGCCAAGCTCGCGCGCTTCCTTCGCAAGCTTGGCCACGTTCGCAACCACGTTTTGGCTCGCGGCGTGCTTCGGCGCACCCGACGATGCGAATGCTCCGCCTTCACTGATCACGTCGTTCTGCATGTCCTGGATGATGAGGGCCGCCGTTGCCCGCTCGATCCTGAGTGCCTCTTCGTTCGCCATCGCCTCACTCTCCAGCCATGTAGGAAAGCCGGTTTCCGCTGACCTCGAGATCGATCTTGTAGAGCGATGTCGACGCGCAGATGAAAAGCGTCTTCCAATCCGTTCCACCCCAGTTCAGGTTGCCGACATTCTCCGGCACTTCGATCCGGCCGAGCAACTCGGCCTCCGGGCTGATGACCCAGATGCCGCCCGGCCCAGTGACATAGATATTCCCTCTGGCATCGCACTTCATGCCATCGGGAATGCCTTCCTCGAGCGCGCCCGTGCCGATCTTGTCAAAGAAAACCGATCCACCGCTCGCCGTCCCATCGCGTTCCATCCGAAATACGCGGATATGCGCCCGCGTGCTGTCGTTCACATAGAGAAGGGACTCATCGGGAGAGAAGCAAAGCCCGTTCGGCTGCGCGAAATCGCTGGCGATCAGCTTGATTCCCTGGCCCGATTTCTGCACCCGATAGACACCCTGGAACGAGAGCTCCTGCTTGCGCTCGACGCCAAACCCGGGCATCCGGCCATACGTTGGGTCGCTGAAATAGATGTTTGAATCGGCAGCGACGACGACATCGTTCGGGCTGTTCAATTCCTTACCCTCGTAGTGCGAGGCGACGATCGCGCGGCTGCCTTGCGGGCCGAGCCGTACGACGCAACTGGTCGCATGCTCGCAAACCAAGAGGTTGCCGTCGGCCTCATAGGTCATGCCGTTGCCCTTGTTCGATGG
>JBOHMN010000603.1:0-9259 GCA_050730175.1 Acetobacteraceae bacterium
GATGTTGTTGTAGGAAAGCGCCTTGCCCTGCACCTGTCTTGCGCTTGCGACACCGGGCCGCGTTCCGCTCACATAGAACGCCGCGCGCTGATGCGGATTCTCGCCGTAGCGCAGAAGCTCTGCCCGCCGGCCGGAAAAACTGAAATGCGCCGGAAAATTCTCACCCTCCGCTGCCTGGAACCAGAGCGCGATCGCCGCGTCATAAGCGGCCGTCCGCGCAAACGCCTCGGCTGCAAGCTTCCGCCGCAACTCCGCCTGTGTCCCTCCGTGAGCCGCAAGTTCCGCCAGCACTGCTTCATACTGCGAAGGCTCGCTCACCACCGCCACGAACGCGTGATTCTTCGCCGCCGCCCGCAGCATCGCAGGCCCGCCGATGTCGATCATTTCGACGCACTCGGCGAATGGTGCGGCGCGCGCGATCGTGGCTTCAAACGGGTAGAGATTGATCGCGACGAGATCGATCGGCGTGATCCCGTGCTCGGCTAATTCCTTGAGGTGCCGCGGTTCGTCGCGCCGGGCCAGCAATCCGCCATGGATTTGCGGCACCAGCGTCTTCACCCGCCCGTCCAGGATTTCGGGAAAACCACTCTCGGCCGCGACCTCCTTGACAGCGATCCCCGCCTTCGTGAGTTCCGCCGCCGTGCCTCCCGTCGAGAGTATTTCGATGCCCCTCGCCGCAAGCGCGGATGCGAACTGGACGACCCCGGTCTTGTCAGAAACTGAGATCAGCGCGCGGCGCACGGGCAGGGAATCGGGCATTGCGGACTCCGGAAGGACGGCGCGCCGATAGACCCAAACCCCCCGATGGTCCAGGTTGCCCCTGTCGCTGGCCGGCGTCGAACCGCTGCAACCGTGCCACCGTCCGGGCCCTTGGCAACAACGGAGGAAATTTTCTCAGTATGCCCGAAGGCAGCACCCCGAGAGATGCAATCGCAAGCCTTCGCTTTCTCTTTTCTCCGCAGTCGGTTGCGGTGATCGGCGCCTCCGCTGATCCAACTCGGATCGGCGGCCGTCCCATCGCTGCCATGCGCGCCGCAGGGTTCCAGGGCGTCGTCCTTCCGGTCAATCCGAACCGCGCCGAGGTACAGGGTCTTCCGGCCTACCCCTCCATCGCCGCGCTGCCGCTCGTGCCGGAAGCGGCGATTGTCGCCGTTCCTGCTGGCATTGCCGAAGCAACGGTTGCCGAACTTGCCGCCCTCGGCGTCCGCGCCCTCATCCTTTTCTCCGCCGGCTTTGCCGAGATCAACCAGGCCGGGGCCGCCGCTCAAGCGCGGCTTGCTGCGATCGCGGAGCGCTCGGGCATGCGCATCCTCGGCCCTAACACGCTGGGACTCTTCGATGCCCGAATCGGCTGGTTCGCGACCTTCACCGCTTCACTTGACAGTTTCCGCCCGCTCCCGGGCCGCATCGGCATCGCCAGCCAGTCGGGAGCCTTCGGCACGCACATCTTTGCCGCCGCCGCCGAACGCGGCCTTGGCGCTCCAGTTTGCGTCACCACCGGCAATGAGGCCGACGTCACGTTGGGCGAAGTGATCGGCTTCCTCGTCGGAGACCCCGGCATCGACGTTATCGCCCTCTGTGCCGAAGGCATCCGCAAGCCGAGCAATTTCCTCGCCGCCCTTGCCGCCGCCCGTGCCGCCAACAAGCCGGTCATCGTGCTGAAGGTCGGCGGGAGCCGTCTCGGGTCTGACGCCGCCCGTTCGCATACCGCCGCGATCGCCGGCGATGATCGCGTCTTCTCCGCCGTACTCGAGGAATACGGTGCCGTTCGCGCCGCTCACGCCGAGCAGCTCCTCGATTTCGCCTATGCCGCAACGCGCCGCATCTACCCCGTTGCGAACACCCTCGGTGCGCTCACGATCAGCGGCGGCGCAGGGGTTCTCATCGCTGACGTTGCCGAATCGCTCGGCTTTCCCATGCCGTCTCTGCCGCCCGCCGCCCAGGCCGCGCTGAAATCGGCGTTGCCTTTCTCGGCGCCCGCGAACCCGGTCGATTGCACCGCGCAGGTCTTCAACGAACCTGCCCTGATCGGCCGCTTCGCCGAGACCATGCTCGCCGAAGGCGACTACTCCTCCGTCCTCGCGTTCTTCAGCCAGACGGGCAACGCACCCGCCATCGCGCCGGGCCTTAGCGCTGCGCTCGCCGCCGTCCGCGCGCGCTATCCGGACCGTCTCTACGCGCTTTCGGTCATCGCACCGCCCGAGCGCGTTCGTGCCTATGAAGCCGACGGGTTGCTCGTCTTCCCCGAGCCTGCACGCGCAGTCGCCGCGCTCCACGCCATGGGCCGTATCGGCGCCGCGTTTTCTTCCGTTCCTCCCGCGCCGCTGTCGCTGCCCGCCGTCTCTCTTCCCGAAGCAACGCCCAACGAGGCGCAAGCCATGCGCCTGCTCGCCGCCGCCGGAATCGCCGTCGTCCCCGAGCACGTTGCCAGGACCGCAGACGAAGCGGCCGCCGCCGCGGCCTCCCTCGGCTATCCGGTCGTGATGAAAATCCTTTCAGCCGACATTCCGCACAAGTCTGAAATCGGGGGCGTGCTTCTCGGCCTTGCCGACGAACTGGCGGTGCGCGCCGCGCACGCGACACTCCTCGCCCGTGCCGCCGCCGTTCCCACGCAGCACCTCGACGGTTGCCTCGTTGCACGCCAGATCAACGGGGCCGTCGAATGCATGCTCGGCATCAAGCGCGATCCGCAGTTCGGCCCGATCGCGCTGTTCGGTCTGGGTGGCATCTTCGTGGAAATTTTCGATGATATCGTGCTGCATCGCTGTCCGTTCGACGAAGCGACCGCGCGCAAAATGATCGGCGCCATTCGCGGCGCCCCTCTTCTTTTTGGTGCGCGCGGCCGCAAACGCGCCGACGTCGCGGCCCTCGCCACCATGCTCTTTCGCCTCTCCCTCTTCGCCGCCGCCGCAGGTCCCAGCCTCGCTGCCATCGATCTCAATCCGGTGCTCGTGCTCGGGGAAGGGGAGGGGGCGTACGCGGCCGATGCCATCGTCGAACTGCAAGGCTGATCGATGCCGATCGATTACGAAACGTTGCGCCACTTCCCGATCCCTGAAATTCGCCAGCACTGGGCAGCGCGCGATACCATTCTCTACGCGCTCTCGATCGGCCTCGGTCAGAACCCGCTCGATCCCCGCCAGCTCGACTTCGTCGATCAGCACCGCGTGCTGAAGGCCGTGCCGAGCATGGTGGTGGTTCTCGGCTCTCCCGGCTTCTGGCTCGCCGATCCGAAAACCACCGCCGACGCCGTGCAGCTCGTGCATGGCGAGCAGGGCTTCGTCATCCATCGCCCGCTGCCAGCCGCCGGCGATATCATCGGCCGCACCCGCATCGCCGGCCTGATCGACAAAGGCGCAGGTCGCGCCGCGCTCCTCTACACCGAGAAGGAAGTGATCGACGGCGCAACCGGCGCCCTGATTGCGACCACCACCAGCACCACCTTCCTGCGCGGCCAGGGAGGCTTCGGCGGTCCGGCTGGACCGCTGAAGGAAGTCCATCGGATCCCCGTCGGCCCGCCTGAAATCACCTGCGATCTGCCAACGCGTCCGGAGCAGGCCCTCTATTACCGGCTCAACGGCGACGACAATCCCCTCCATGCCGATCCTGCCGTCGCCGCCCGCGCCGGCTTCCCGCGCCCCATCCTGCACGGCCTCTGCACACTCGGCGTCGTCTGCCACGCGCTGCTTGCCGCGCTTGCCGATTACGACACTGCCCGCCTGACCGCACTTGATCTTCGCTTCTCCGCACCGGTTTTTCCGGGTGAGACCCTGCGCGCCGAGATCTGGCGCAACGGTGCTTTCCAGGCACGCGCGCTGGAACGCGACACGCTCGTAATCACCAACGGCCGCGTGGTGATCACGCCTTGAGCGGCGGATTGCCTTGCTGCGGCCCGCTCGGCGCAAGCGCGCGAGTAGCCGGCGAAGCAGCAAAGCCGGGCCGCTTCGAGCAGAATGGTCGGCATCGCCGTCGTAGCGGCTTTACGAACAAGATAAAGCGCCAGCCCGCGGGCCGTAGGCGGCAGGCCGAGCAAGGTCCGGGCGCTACGGCACTGACGATACCAACTTTCCATAAAGCCGGATTCGCCATCACCGCGCTGCGCTCTGCACAAAGAGGGCTGGCGGAATAATCGGGATCTTCCGGAAGGGATTCGGCACGAGCAAATCGGCACCGCCGGACACGACCGCATCTGCCCGTCCGTTCACTGCGAGTTCGAGAAACTCGTCGTCCGTGGGATCGCGACAGGCGGCAATGCGCACGACGATCGCCACGGATTCCGCCGCCGCCGGCAGGTTTCCCAACCATTCATGCGCGGGCGGAGCAATGAGTGGAGCGAGATAGGGACGAGCCAAGACATCGAATAAGTTGCCACTTCGTCGCTATGGATTTGAGCAAGGTGCCGCGCTGCGCGACAGCGGCTCGACTTCACCCTGAGCGTGCTTCACCAGCCGGTCGATATCCTCATCCGTCAGACCAGCGGCGACCACACGCGCGCGGGACTGCCGCCGACCAGGGACTACCCCTTCAGCGGGCTCGATAGTCAGCGTCAGCGGTTCATCGGAGCCGGTACCGCGCCGCTCGAGTTCTTCCGCGATTTCTCCAGCGGTCGTCGTCGCGGTGAGTTGGGGCGCTTTCGTCCTGGCGTCATCCCTTTTGCGGCAGAAACGGCCAGCAGGGCAAGTCGGCTGGCTGGATTTCCTTGGCGAGTGTCGGCTCTCCGGGCGCGCAATCATCCTACACCTGGAAGCGTGCCGCGTGAGGCTTATAAAACTGCGGATATTTCCTTGTGTAGATACTCGCGGGGAGCGCGAGGTGCCGTGGTGCGTGCAAGGACAGTGGCCACCACGCGATTGTGCGATGTGGCGAGATCGAAGGCAGGTCCATTCATCGCGATCATCGACACGGTCGCTGCCCGGAGGTCCAGCAACGGGTGACGCGGGCCGAGCATGCTGCAGCAACAGCGGGACAGCTCAGTTACGCTGTCAATCGGCATCCAAAAGAGCTCCGGATTGGGGAAAATTAAATCGACGTTGACAGTCTATAATGCAGCGGTACGGAATCGTCCGCCGGACGATCCGAAGAACGATCTCATCGGATGGTGCCAACGTCGAGCGGAGGAGGAATCACGCGCAGTCTAGCATTTTCAGGGGTGCGCATACCGTTGCGCCGAAAATTTCACGGAGGGAGGTATCCATGCTGACACGACGTGATGCTGGCAAACTGTTTGCCGGTGCGGCGGCTTCCGCCACACTGCCCGGGCTCGGCCTCAGCTCCGCTCGGGCCGAGGAGCAAGAAAACAGCAGCACCACCAGTGTGCTGCTCACGGGCGTGGCCGCCTTCGGCGACTGGCGGAGCGACGCACCGGGCGTTCGCCGGCTGGTCCGCCCGTCTGACCTGCCGCCGCCGGCGACCGGCACGAGCGCCGAAACGCCTAACTTCAGCAGCAGGCCGCAGGTGGTGCCGCGGCCGGCAGGCGCCATGCTAAAGGTGCCAGAGGGATTTTCGGTGCAGGTCGTCGCGAGCGGCTTGACCCAGCCCCGCATCATGCGCCGCGCGCCGAATGGGGATGTCTTCCTGGCGGAGAGCGGAAGCGGGCGCGTGCTGGTGTTCCCCGCGGACGCCACGACGCCGGCACAGCCTGAGGTCTTCGCAGAAAACCTGGACCGGCCCTACGGCATCGTGTTCCAGCCGCCCACCCATCCCCAGTATGTCTACGTGGCAGCGGCCAACGAGGTGGTGCGCTTTCCTTATCACGAAGGTGACACCAAGGCGGAGACGCCGGCCGTGGTGATCGTTGCGAACATCCCGACCACGCGGCATTGGACCCGCGACCTCGCGATTTCCAGGGACGGTAATCGCCTCTTCGTTGCGGTCGGCTCGGGCTCGAATCTCGCGGGCGACATGCCGGATTGGCCGCCGGATCAGATCTGGGAATACGAGAAGACGCATGGCCGCGGGGCGACCTGGGGACCGGAGGAAGATCGCGCCGTGGTGCGGCTGTTCGACCCGGAGGGGATGCAGATCCGGAACTATGCGACCGGCCTGCGCAATGCCTCGGGCCTGGCAATGCAGCCGGGCACCGATATTCTCTGGTGCGTGGTGAACGAGCGCGACAACCTCGGCCCGAATGTGCCCCCGGATTACATGGCCCGCGTTCGGGAGGGCGGCTTCTATGGCTGGCCCTGGTATTACATCGGGAATCATCAGGATCCCCGCCTTCGGGACAAGCGCCCGGACCTCAGGGAACTTGCTCTCGTGCCGGACGTGCTGATCCAAACCCATTCTGCGCCGCTGAGCCTGGTGTTCTACGACCGCGAGGCCTTCCCGCCTGAATATCGCGGCGATGCCTTCGTCACGCTGCACGGCTCCTGGAACCGGCCCGAGCGCACGGGATACAAGGTGATCCGGGTCCGCATGCGGGATGGCCAACCCACCGGCGAGTACGACGATTTTCTGACCGGCTTCGTCGTGAACGACGACAGCGTCTGGGGCCGGCCCGCGGGGGTAGCAGTGACTGAGGACGGCGCACTGCTGGTGAGCGACGACGCCAATGGAACGATCTTCCGCGTGACGCACCGGTCTTCCCTTTAGACCCGACGCGCCTCCGCCGCATTCGATTTCCGAATGTGGCGGAACAAGCCCACAGGGCGTCTGTTACGCAGCTACACTGCGCGCCGCGTCGAGCCGACGGCTTGGCTTCTCAGGGGAAGAGGCCTCGACTGCGACTTGCATCCTGCGCTTCGCATCTTTCCCCTCGACGCCGCGGCCAACGGCGTCGTCGAAGTTCTGCCAACTGGCGAACGCCCGTCCCAACACCGGAGAGCGCATCCGGCCCAGGAGGCTGCCGGATCGGCAAGCCACCGCGAGTAGCCGGCCGGCTTGGCGATCACGATTGCGCCGTGCGCCCCATCAAACGTGACTGGGCTCTGCGATGTTGTTAAAAAACATAGGCGACATTACTTTACCGAAACACGGGATTCCCGACGCGAGTTCGGTCGGAAGCGCCGAAGTGGCGTCGGTCGCCGTTCCTTCGAGCCAAGGAGGCCTCCATGTCAGAACACCGGGTGACGACGAACAGCCGTTCCTCCGGTTCCACGACGGGCGCCGGCGCCCCCGCGCCCAGCGACCGCAATTCACTGACTCTCGGACCTGACGGCCCGATCTTGTTGCACGACGTCCACTTCGTCGAGCAGATGGCGCACTTCAACCGCGAGAAGGTGATCGAACGCCAGCCACACGCCAAGGGCTCGGGCGCGTTCGGCGTGTTCGAGACCACAGAGGACGTGTCGGCCTATACTCGGGCGGCATTGTTCCAAAAAGGCACGACGACCGACATGTTGGCCCGTTTCTCGACGGTGGCGGGCGAGCAGGGTAGCCCCGACACCTGGCGCGACGTGCGCGGCTTTTCCCTCAAATTCTACACCGAAGAGGGCAATTACGACCTGGTCGGCAACAACACGCCCGTGTTCTTCGTGCGCGATCCGATGAAGTTTCCACACTTCATCCGCAGCCAGAAGCGCCTGCCGGATTCGGGCCTACGCGACAACCACATGCAGTGGGATTTTTGGACCAACAATCCGGAGTCCGCCCATCAGGTCACCTACCTGATGGGTGAGCGCGGGCTGCCGCGCACATGGCGCCACATGAACGGCTATGGCTCCCATACTTACATGTGGATCAACGCCGTCGGCGAGAAATTCTGGATAAAGTATCACTTCCACACCCGGCAGGGCATGGCGTTCTTCAGCAACGAGGAGGCGTCGGCCATGGCGGGCACTGACGCCGATTTTCATCGTCGCGACCTGTTCGAGGCGATCACGCGCGGCGAGTTTCCGAGCTGGTTCCTGTCCGTGCAGGTGATGCCCTACGCGGAAGCGAAGACCTATCGGATCAATCCGTTCGACCTCACCAAGACCTGGCCGCACGCGGACTATCCGCTGATGAAGGTCGGGACAATGACGCTGAACCGGAACCCCGATAATTTCTTCGCCCAGATCGAGCAGGCCGCCTTTTCGCCGGGCAACACCGTGCCGGGCATTGGCCTTTCGCCGGACAAGATGCTGCTCGGCCGGGCGTTCGCCTATAACGACGCGCAGCGGAACCGCATCGGCGCCAATTTCCACCAGCTGCCGGTCAACCGGCCTAAGGCTCCCGTGCGCAGCTACATGTTTGACGGACCGATGGCCTATCACCACAGTGCCGATGCGCCGATCTATGCGACCAACAGCGGCGGCCGCCCGTGGGCCGACGAAACCGGTCCCGCCGACGACGGCTGGGAGGCCGATGGCAGCATGGTTCGCAGCGCCTACACGCCGCGTGCGAACGACGATGACTTTACGCAGCCGGGTGTCCTTGTGCGCGAGATATTCAGCGACGATCAGCGCTCGAAGCTGGTCGATCAGGTCGCGCAGAGCCTGCTGGGCGGCGTTCGCGAGCCGGTGTTGGGTCGTGCCTTCCAATATTGGAAGAGCATCGACAAGGAAGTGGGCCAACGCATCGAAGCGAAGGTGCGCGCCCGAAGCGCACGCAAGCCCGCCGCGGGTGTGCACAAACGGTGAGCGTGCGCGGGACCAACCATCCTCGGGCACGCAGGGCTGCGCGCCATCAGTGAAGAAGCATCTTACTCGAAGCGGCCGGCAATAGACAGCTCCTCATCGCAGCCTTGGCCTCTGCGAAAGCAGCAGAACTTTCCTGGTCGGAGGCGAATATGGATGCCAGACGCCGTCGTTGAGACGTCAGAGGCCGTTGCTAAGAAGGGACGCGCTCGGGCATAAGGCGGCCGCCGCTGCCGCCGATGTCAGCAAGCGCGACGCAGTCTATGCCGCCATTGACCATCCCGAGAAGGAACTCGGCGGCTCTGATGTCATCGTGAACAATGCCGGCATCGCCCGGGTCAAGCCGCTCGCCGATGTCATATCGGAGGAAATCGAGCGTATCTTTCGCATTAATGTCGATGGGCTGCTCCGGGGCATACAAGCGGCGGCCAAGAAGTTCAAGAACCGGGGACAGAAGGGCAAGACCATCAAAGCCTGCTCGATCGTTGCGCATGGCGGTTTCGCCGTGCCCGGCGTCTATTCGGCGACCAGGTTCGCCGTGAGCGCGCTGGCGCAGGCTGCCGCGTGACTAGCGAAGACGCAAAGCGCGACCGCTTCAAGCGTCGTGGCCCCTGCCGGCCTTACCGCCTGCCTTGCCGATCAGGTAGAGCGCCAGCACGTGGGCCGTAAGCAGCGTGCCGGGCAGAGTCCGCGCGGTCTCGGGC
>JBOHMN010000604.1:0-4042 GCA_050730175.1 Acetobacteraceae bacterium
CCTCCCGGGCGGTTCTCCACCACAACCGGAATGTGAAGCTGTTTCTGCAAGATACTGCTGATCTTGCGCGCCATGATATCGGTTGCACTGCCTGGCGAGACGTGGACGACGTAACGGATCGTCCGGTCCGGATACGCTGCCCAAGCTTCCCGGGCAGTCCCTGCCAAAACCGCGCTTGCGGCTGTTGCAGCCAGAAAGAACCTCCGGTTCATCTTTTCCCCTCCCTGGGGCAGCGCAGCCGCCCCGACGTTTCGATCATTCCTAATGTCCTGCCCCCGGCGTCTGTTGCCCCATGCTTTGTTTCCGATCGGGCAGCAAACGTAAGGGGATCCGCAGGCCACCGAAAATAAAGGCTAGTGTGTCGACCATGGATTCCTCTCGATGAGCACCAGGTGTCAGGGTCGGCACACTAGTGGCGAGCCAACACCACCTCCGCTTCGCCTACGGTCGTTTCAATTCCATCCTGCTGTTTCCCGGTCACCTTCACCTTGACCGAATTGGTTTGTGCGTCCTTGGCTACAATCTCACCCGAATAGGTGGTGAGATCGCCATATAAACCCGGGCGGCGCACCTGCACATTCAGCCGGCGCATCCAACCATCGTCGCCGATCCAGTTGGTGATGAGCGGAGCGACCCAGGCGAACCGCATGACTCCGTTGTCGAATGGCGCCGGCATCCCGCGCCCGGCTGCCAGGTTGAAGTCCTCGTGTTGTTGCGAGTATTTCACCGGGAAGCCAGTGACGGGATTGAACATCGCCGTGTGCATCGACCTGCTAAGGTCGAGATAGCCCCAGCTGCCGGCTTTGTAGGACGGGCCAATTGCGGCGTTCCAGGCCACGAGATCGCCGATCGTGAGCGGGCCACGCACTATCTCCGGGAGAGCGCTGCCGATTTCTACATCCTCGAAATACAGTGTGCTGGCGCCACGGCGGTATTCGCTGCGCCACCGCGCCTCCAACTTCTTGAGATCTTCGCTCGAATATTTGGGAATCTTGTGCTCCATCATCGTCTGCAGGCCGACTTGCGTGGCCATGATCATGGTGCCGCGCGCCGTCGCCACTGTTTCGCCGGACTGGTTGCGGTAAGAAATTTCTGAAACCACGAAGTTGAGACGGCGGCCCTGCTTGTTGCGCTTTTCGTAGAACTCCTTTTGCCGTGATTCCGAGCTGAGCCTGTCCCCCGGTCGCAGTGGACGCTCGAACTCCGCCTCAACGCCGCCGATCACTGACGCGAGGGGCGCAGCCGTCGCTGCACCGTGAAGAATTGGGTAACGATTGGCGAAGATCAGACAGGGTGGCGCGATTGTCGTGCCCCAACGACTTTTTCCGCCGACCGCTGGATCGAGCCACAGCGGGTTTTGATCATCCGTGCCTTGCGCGAAATGTCGAATCGCCTCTCCCGAAATATTCTCGATCCAGGGCGCCCGCTCAGTGACAACCTTGCCGGTCATCGCCCGCGTCGCTTCGACCCAGGCGTCAACCTTGCGGTCGATCTGCTCCGCTGTCGGCTGCGATAAAGTGTCCATCGGGTCTTGCTCCTTATTTCAGGTCAGGCGGCCTCAGATCGGTCGGCTTGCGTGATCTCTGCAATATCCTTCGGCTGGTATCCGAGCGCGGACAGCACTTCGTCATTGTGCTCGCCGAGGTGGGGTGGGTTCCACATTTCGATAGGCTTGGCATGGACGAACTCGATCGGCAGGCCCGGAATCGGCGAGGCGGTGTCGTTCGGCGCAGTCAGGCGGGTCAGATGGTGGCGGGCGACAAGATGCGGATGGGTGAACAGATCAGTCGGCGTGTTGACCGATGCATGGGGAATGTTCGCTCGCTCCAGCCGTGTCAGCAATTCGCACCGATCCAAAGTCGCGGCCAACGCCTCCGTCCGCTTCGTCAGCCGGTCGAACTGCGCGCGGCGGCCGCCGTTCGAGCGCAATTCCGGCTCGTCCCACAGATCGCTCCAGCCGAACTCCTTGCAGAACGCCTCCCACTGTCGGTCGCTGGTGACGCCGATGAAGACGTGGTGCGCATCCCGGGTCTGGAACACCTTGTAGATACCCCAACCGAGATCCTTGCCGGCGCCTCGCTCGGTCATCGGCGGCGGTGTTTCGCCGGAAATGCCAGCCTTGGCGATGTGTTGCGACATTAGGAACACCGCCGTCTCGAACAGGCCGGCATTGATGTTCCCGCCGGCGCCGGTCTGGCCGCGCCGGAGCAGAGCCGCGAGGATGCCAATGACAGAGAACATCGCACCCGATATGTCGACGATTGAGGCGCCCGCACGGAGGGGCATGCCCGGCGGTCCGGTCATGTAGGCGAGGCCACTCATCATTTGTGCGGGCTCGTCCAGCAGGTTGCGCGCCCCGTATGGCCCCGGCAGGAAGCCGCGGATGCTGCAGGTGACGATGCCTTGCTTACGCTTGGTCAACTCGTCACGGCCCAGACCGAGGCGGTCCATCACGCCGGGACCAAAATTGTCCACCACCACATCCGCGGTTGCCGCCAGACGCAGGAAGGCCTCCCGTCCCTTCGGTGATTTCAGGTCGATCTCGACGCTGCGTTTGCAGGAATTAAAGGCGAGATAGTAGCCCTGGTTACCACGGCTGTGGCGCGCCTGGTCGCCCTGACCCGGCCGCTCCACCTTGATCACATCGGCACCGAGCTCCGCGAGGATCAGTCCGGCGGTCGGCCCGGCCACGATATGGCCGAGCTCAAGCACCCGGAAGCCTGCTAGTGGCAACGCGTCTGCCTTGGCCATCAGGCCGTCTCCAGGAGGCGATCCGGTACCAACAGGATCTTGCCGGTATGGCTCGCCCGCTCCATCAGCGCGTGGCCTTCCGCCGCCTTCGAAAGCGGCAGGATCTTCTCGCTGACGACCCGGATCTGGCCGGCGGCGATCTTTGGCCAAACCTGCTCGCGCAGTTCCTGCGCGACCCGGGCTTTGAACGCCGCCGATCGCGTGCGCAGAGTCGAGCCTGTATAGGTCAATCGCTTCAGCATGATCGGCATCAGGTTGATTTCCACCTTCGAGCCGAGCGCAAAGGCGAGTTGCACCAGCCTGGCATCGTGCGCGGCAGCCTTGATGTTCTTCTCGACATACGGACCGCCGACGATATCAAGGATCACATCCGCGCCGCCGATCTCCTTGCGGACAATTGCCACGAAATCTTCCTCCCGATAGTCGATGACACGGTCGGCGCCAAGCGATCGACAGAATTCGCAACGTGCAGCCGGGCTGTCGGTCGCATAAACAGTGGCGCCAAACGCCTTGCCGAGCTGAATCGCCGTGGATCCGATGCCGCCGGCGCCGCCGTGCACCAGCAACTTCTCTCCGCCGTGAAGCTTGGCGTTCATGAAGATGTTGCTCCAGACGGTAAAGAAGGTCTCCGGCAGACCCGCAGCGTCGCACAAGGAGACACCCTGAGGGATCGGAAGGCAGTGCCGCGCTTCGATTGTGCAATATTCGGCGTAGCCGCCACCATTGGTCAGCCCCGTGATCCGGTCACCGACGGACCAGCCGGCCGCGCCTTCACCCAACGCGACCACGGTGCCGGCGATCTCCAGGCCGAGCAGGTCGGAGGCGCCCGCTGGGGCGGGATACAGCCCTTTTCGCTGCATTATGTCCGGCCCGTTGATACCGACCGCGGCGACTTCCACCAGCAGCTCGCCACGCCCGGGCGCCGGCACCGCACGGCGCGCCGGAACGAGGACTTCGGCCGCGCCGGCATCATTGGCAGCAACGATCGACATCTCCTCGGGCAGTGTGTCGGACCGCGACTTTGCGTCCACCTGCGCCCCTCCCCATTTTACAACGCCGATCGACCGCGAAGCAGAAATAAACCATTGGACCGAATCATGCAACAGCAATTTTCGGAACAATGGTTCACTTTGTGAACCATCCGAAGGCGCCGACCGACCGGCAAACTGTAGGAGTAGGAGGAAGCGCCGGAAGCGATGCACCTGCCGGCCATTTCCGCACTGGTACCGTGCCGCCGCGGAGCGTGGGCACGGGCAGGCGCAGCTCATGCTCGGCCGCTATTTCCTGAACG
>JBOHMN010000605.1:0-10259 GCA_050730175.1 Acetobacteraceae bacterium
CCGCCGTCGCGGGTGAAGATGCGGTGGCGGTTGAGATAGGCGGTGATGTTCTTGACGCCCATCGGGCCGGATGTGCCGTCGCCCTCCAAGGTGAGGCGATAGATGAGCCGGATCGTGTCCGCATGCAGCGGATCGATTTCCAACTTCTTTTTGATCTTCGCGCCGCGCTGCTCGGCCGCGACGATGCGGTAGCCGATGGGTGGCAGGGAGCCGTTCCAAAAGCCCTGCCGCGCGTTCTCTTTCAAGGCGCGCAGGACGTGCTTTGCGTTCTCCTTCGACTGATATTCATCGAACAGCGCCATGATCTGCCGCATCATGACGTGCATCGGATCGTCGCCCATCTCCTGGGTGATCGAGACAAGTCGAACGCCGCTTTTCGCCAGCCTGCGGACGTAGAACTCCAGCTCGAAGTGATCGCGGAAGAAGCGCGAGAAGCTGTGAACGATGACGAGATCGAACGGCGCGGGCTTGCTCGTGCCCGCTTCAATCAGGCGCTGGAACTCGGGGCGTCGGTCGTTGGTGGCGGAGGCGCCGGGTTCGACATAGGTCTCGACAAACTGGTAGCCTCGTGAAGCGCAGTAGGCCTCGCCCTGGCGCTTTTGATCCGGGATGGAGACATCATGCTCGGCCTGCCGCGCCGTCGAGACGCGCAAGTAGAGGGCAGCGCGTAGCGGCACGGTCATAGCAGATATCTCCCTGTCAAATCATCGGCACGGCCCGAACAGTTCATCGAAGAGATCGCCGAACCATGCCTCGAACACGTCGAGCTCGGCGTCGGGGATTGGCACATGCGCGGGCCAATCGTCCGTGACAGTCCAGGTCTCAAGGTCGTGCTTGGACGGCCGGCCGATGTGCGGCCAAGGCTCCAATCGGATATAAAGATCGTCGGGCAGAACGCCCAAGCGGACGCGCGGTCGGGACATCCCGGCAGTATTGTGCGAACCGACAACAAGCTGAACGTCCCATTTCTAACCGCAGGTACGCTGGACGCCATTGCTCGTCACGCGCCCTGCTTAGTCCTCGGCGAGACTGCTAGCCCAAGGAACACCAACACGGCCTGATTGAGCCGAACAATATCTTCGTCGTCCAACCTACCGACGCGTGCGCCGACTTTGGTCTTGGGGACAGTGGTAATCTTGCCCACCATCATGCGAGATGTCGCTTGCAGGCCATTGCGCTCGTTCGGCTCGACCGGCAGGCGGAACAGGGGCGCGTCTGTCTCGTCCGTCGTGAAGGCGCAGATGGTGATCGAGTCCGTCGCGTCGAAGCTGTCATCCTGCACGATGACGACCGGGCGCGGCTTGCCTGCGTAGTCCTTGCCGCCGGCGACAGTCCAGATGTCGCCACGCTTCATTCATTGCCCCAGTCCGACACGGCGTCGATGAATGCCTGATCTTCGCGGGCGTGGGCGCTCGCTGCAACCGCCAGCGATTGGCGGTGCGCCTCCGACCGGAAGGTCGGCGCGCGTACGTCCGGCACCCAAATCTGGATAGGCCGTAACCCCTGGGACCGCAGGCGCTCGCGATGTTCCCGCACCTTCACGCGGGTGGACTTGGTCTTCGATGCCGACGCCATGATAGCTCTCCTTGATCAGTTACATGTAACTTATCGTGACCTTCGGGTTTTGCAATCTCCTGGCCGCGCCGCTGCCACCCGGGCGCGTCACGCTCTTACCGGCCCTAAATGAATGGCGATAGCGCTTGGGTCGTTGATATCATTGATGTTTTGGCGGAAACCGACCGCAGGGGTGGGGCAAGAATCTCAATCAACCCAACCACATACGCCGAACCGATGGCGGGCGCTTTTCCCTTGCCTTCCTAATCGGTCCGTCATTGTCGAGCCTGTTCACACGATTTTCCGCGCCGTAGTACTCACGTTCCGTATGTACACTCGGACAGGCTCCGACTCTTGTCGCACTCGGCGGCACACTCATGCCGGGGTCCGTGCGTTACTCCGACGGCCGACGTCGGCAGCCGCTCGATGATGGGCTACGCCGGCGAGGTGTTCTTCGGCACCGCGTTCGTCCAAGGCTCCCGCCTCCAGTTCACGACGGCCATGCCCATCCAGAAGATGGTCGAGGTCAGCAAGATGGATCGGTGGCGGAAGAAGGACACCGTCAAGGAGGTGACCGAGCACTCCAACCGGCCCCAGGAGTCGTCGCACGCCAGGCAGGTGAGGAGCTACCTCCTCGCAACCGCGTGCACCGGCGACAAGTTCATGCTGCCGGCCTTCACGTTCAACTACGGCGTCGGGCTCGATCAGGACTCTCCGGACTGCACGCTGATGCTTTTCGCCAACCAGAGCGACGGCACCAACGCTTGGCCCGGCAGCCTCATGCTGCCCCAAAGCGCCAAGCTCGACACGACGGACGGCGCGCATCGCCGCTCGCAGATCGCCGAGATCCTGGAGAGCCCGAAGGTGACCGACGGGCAGAAGGAGGCCCTCAAGCGGAACGCGGTCGACGTGAAGATCGTCTTCGAGGACAGCCGGAACGACAGTCACCAGGATTTCGCAGACTGCGGCAAGGCCAAGTCGATCCCGAAGTCGCTCGTCACGACTTTCGACGTTCGCGATCGGCGCAATCAGCGCAGCCGCGACCTGGTGCAGACCAGCCCGTTCCTGTCGAAGTACGTCGACGCCACCGCCTCCAACGTGAACCTCTCGCCGAAGTCGCGGATGGTCTGGTCGATGAGCGCGGTGCGGATGTTCATCGCTCGCATCGTTGAGCACAACCACAACGTCGATTGGGACGAGGCCAAGAAGACGGCGGGCGCCGAGGATTTCTTCGCCGAGCTGATCCGCTGATCGCGCCGGACGGAACTTCGGCTTCAAGAAAAGATCAGAGCGTGGACGTGGCACGAGGTTCCTACGGTTCGAATCGTATGGACCGACTGGATTGACCACTGCCGCAGGCAACAGACTGGGACGCCGCGTCACACCGCGTTTCGGGTGCGCGCCTCCTTCGGTCACGCGGCTGCGCCGGCCCGCCGCAGCCTCTTACGATAACGGGGGAAGGGCGGGGCGAGGGCGTTGCGGGCCAGGAGCTGCGGACCATCGCGGTGCCGCTGCGGTTGGGGGGCAGCGGAGGAAGGGTGGATTGTGCATGTGCGCCGCACGAGAGCGCGCGACGCCGCGCAATGACGACGAAAAGGGCGGCCAAGGACGCGCGTCTTCTTGCAATGGCGGGGAAATGGGCGCGACCGCGTTTGGCGGGGAGCGTGTCAGGCGATGGACGGTCGGTTCGCCAACAGTGCGCCCGGGGCGCCGCGAAGAATGGCGCGCCTATGGCGGCACATCGTTCTCGTCATCGGAGCCCCTCCGCATCTGAGGTGGTGGCGGCGCAACGGCTGGTGCTTTGGGCGCCGGCCACCCGAACCGTCAAGTTTCATGAGGTCGCTGTCGCGAGGAGCGGGGCCGTGCGGCCTGGAACAGCATGAAAACGCAAGCGGTGGTCGGGCTGCGGTGCGAGGTTCGTGATCTGGCAGTGTGATTGGGAAGCGCGAGCGGGACTTTCCGATCCGCGGGGACACGCAGGCAGCGCGTGACCATGCGCGCCCGCGGCGAAGGCAGGGAGGTGCTGACGATCAGCCGGCGAGGCGGGCAATTCGCGTGGGGGTCGGCGAGCAGGCCGTCCGACTGTGTCTTGCTCCCGGCCGGGCAAGGAGGGTTCTGGCTTGCCGCGGCGACGACGCGGAGCATGCCTGTTTGCCAGGAACGCGGCGCCGGCCTCCTGTCGTTCCTGCCTCCGGCGCAGGTCTGCGAGAGGGGCGTCGGCAGTGTCCGCCCCTGCGAGGTGGCGGGCGAGCGATGCCGCATCATTCCGCAGGACGCCCTCGATGAAGCGGAACGTCGTGACTCAGCCGACGCCTGGCCCAGCCGATCGACCAGCTGCAGCGCCACGACGACGTTTGGCGGACGGTGCGGCCCAAAGTCGATGTGTGTGGGACAGGCGAGCGTCGCCGGCGGGCCAGAAACGGAGGCGGGCGTGGCAGAAGCCTCGATCGGGTTCCATCACCCGGGCTCCGAGGAATCGGCGCCCCTCAGCTTGCGCGAATGGCGGCGCGATAGGTTGTAAAGCACGTCCAGTTCCTCGCGCAGCAGTCGGCACGGCGTTCCAGATGAGGCCGACGAGACCGATAAAATCGTGCGCCGCCTTGTCGGTCGCGTTCGGGTCGATGGGCGCCCTCTTGCGCGTCCTCGCGCGGCCATTCATAATTTCGGGGCTTCCGTGAAGAACTACCGCGGGTGGCCTGCGCTCCTCGAGATTGTTCGACGGGGAGCACAGAGGAGGGTCTTGTACTGCCGGTAAGCAGTGGGAAGCGCCGTTCAACGTGGCGCGTTGCATGAGGAGGAGTCGTGGAATGAAAGACAAGTTTGGTGTGCGCCGGCCCGTATCGGAGGGTGTCACCCGCCGCGCCGCGCTGAAATTGGCCGCGACAGCGGCCGTCGTGACGGGCGCGAGCCAGCTTGCTCCGCCGGCCATCATCTCGGCACGTGGCGAGCAACCGATCAAAGTGGGCGTCGATGAGCCGATGACCGGTACCTACGCCGTGACAGGCAAGAACGAGATAAACGGCATTAGGCTCGCGGCCAAAGAGATCAACGCCAAGGGAGGGATCCTGGGGCGCCCGGTAGAGCTTATCATTGAAGATTCCACCAGCGGCGACGCGGGTGTCGCGGTGCAGAAAGCACACGAGCTGATCGACCGCGACAAGGTCAACTTCCTGATCGGCAATGTGAACTCCGGGCTTACCATTGCCATGGCCGTCGTGGCCAACCAGAAGAATGTGCTGATGATCGACCCGGGTGGGCACGCGAACCAGATTACCGGCAGGACGTGCAAGTGGAACGTGTTTCAGGTGTGCCCATCGACGGGGCTGCTGGTCAACGCCATCGCGCCGACGCTCATCAAGAAGTTTGGCAAGCGGTTCTACTTCCTCGTCCCGGATTATGCTTTCGGCCACTCACTGCTGCGATCCTACGAGCGCAACCTGAAAAAGTACGGGGCCACGAACCTGGGGGCGGAGCTGATCCCGCTGGGTACTGCGGACTATTCCGCCAACCTCATCAAGGCACAGGCAGCGAAGCCCGACATCATCGTGATCCTGCAGAACGGCGAGGACCAGGTGAACGCGCTGAAGCAGGCTGTGCAGTTTGGCCTCGACAAGCGTTTCCACATCGCGGGAGCGAACATAGAGCTTGAATCGCTCGAAGCGCTTCCTCCGGCATCGCGCATCGGGACGTGGGTCATCGAGTGGTACTGGAACCAGCCACCGATCCCCGGTCTCAAGGAATTTGTTGACACGACCAAGAAAGAGTTCGGTGGGGTGCCGACCGCGCGGAACTGGTTCGGCCATACCGCCATGTGGTCGTGCGCACTGGCCGCCAACGAGGCGAAGTCGCTCGATCCGCTGAAGATGGCGAAAGCGCTGAACGGGTACAAGCTCCCGAAAGAGATCGGCCTGGAGCCGCACGATCCGTTCTACCGGGAAAATCAACACTTGCTGATCGGCACGCTCTATTTCGGCACGGCGCAGGAGAAGGGCAGCACACCCGACGACCTGTTCCATATCACGGATATCATCGATGACAAAACGATTGTTGACAGCGTGGAAGAAACCGGGTGCAAGATGACTTGGCCGGCGTCAATTTGAACGGTGATTAGAGGCGGGCGATCCACAGAGTTGTCGGGGTCGCCCGGACTTGCTGTTCACGGAGGTTCTATAAAGCCGGCGATCATGGTTGGTGATGCGGCGTTCGGCGCACAGAAGCAGCTTTGGCTGCGACGTCGGCGAGACCTGCAAGCTCCTGGTCCGGCTGACAGAGTTGCGAGTGCCGTCCCGAGCGGTGGAGACGGTCCGTGACCCAAGAGCTTTTGTTCAATGCATTCAACGGGTTGGTCATTGGGGCGTTCTACGCGCTGATGGCACTGGGGCTGTCGCTCATCATCAACCTGACGAACGTCATCAACTTTGCCCATGGCGGCTTCCTCGCGCTCGGTGCGTACTTCGCGTTCACACTTGAGCCCTATATCGGGTTTTGGGGTGCATTGATCGTATCGCCGTTCCTCGCGGGGATCGTTGGCCTGGTGGTGGAGCGTCTGCTGGTCCGGCCCTGTTATCAGCGCGATCCACTGTACAGCCTGCTGCTCACATTCGGCCTGGCGTTCGTGCTGCAGGACGCTGTGCGCTTCATCTGGGGTCCGCAAGGGCTCCCGCTCAAGATTCCTGAGGTACTGAACTCCCCACTGAGCTCGACCCTGTTTTTCCTGACGGGATATCGGGTGTTCATGGTTGCCCTGGTAGTCGTGGTCGTGGCCGCACTATTCGTGATCCTGAAGAAGACCCGGCTCGGCATGCGCATCCGAGCCGGGACGCTCGACCTTGAAATGGTGTCAGCGCTGGGTGTGGACGTACGCGTCCTGCGCAACCTCAATTTCGGCCTCGGCATCCTGTTCGCCGGCCTCGCCGGCGTGTTGGCGGCCGGGATGCTCGGGTTGACGCCGGACATGGGCACGGAGCTGATCATGCCCAGTTTCGTCGCGATCATCGTGGGTGGTTTGGGCAGTCTGGTCGGCACCCTGTTGGGCGGGGTGTTGATCGGTGTGGCGTCCGGGATCGTGACCGTGTTCTTTCCGTCGGCTTCCGAGGCGATCATCTACATCATGATGGCTGTCGTCCTGATGATCAGACCTTACGGCCTGCTGGGTGAAGAAGGCGGGACAAAGCTTTGAGTGACACGAAGACCGTGCGGAGCGCCAACACCCGCGAGGCGATCGGCATACGGAAGGCTATTTATTTGCCCATATTGTGGGCGGCGCTGGTGGCGATGCCGTTCTGGATAGTGCCGCTTGGTGGCTATACGGCCCTTGCCTCGCAGGTCCTGGTCATCGGACTCGCGGCGATGGGAGTGAACTTCATAGTCGGCCATACAGGGGTGATATCATTCGGCCATTCCGCCTATTTCGGGCTGGGTGCCTACGGGGTAGGCATGACGATGCGATATCTGGTACCCAGCACACCCATCGGCCTGCTTGCCGGCGTGCTGGTCGGTACCGTGGGGGGCGCGATCGTCGGGTACCTGATCATCAGGCTGCGCGGCATCTACTTTGCCCTGGCGACAATAGCGTTCAGCCAGGTGTTCTACTTCATCGCGTTCCGGTGGAATTCCGCGACCGGTGGCGACAATGGGCTCACGGGTTTCAGGCGCATGAACATCCACCTCGGGTTCGCGCAGATCCCCGTTCGATCCGACCTGGCGTACTATTACGTCGTGCTTGCCGTCTTCGCGGTCTGCACGGGTGTGATGGCGATCATTCTGCGCTCGCCGTTCGGGCGCACGCTGCTTGCGATCCGGGAAAATGAGCGCCGGGCGCGGTTTCTTGGTATTCCGATCAATCTCCACATCTGGCTCGCGTTTACGATTTCGTGTTTTTTCACCGCCGTCGCGGGCGGCCTCTATGCTTTGTTGAACAACTTCACCAATCCGAGCAACCTGTCCTGGGAGCTGGCTGGCGACTTTGTTCTCATGGCGGTCATCGGCGGCATGCGGTCTTTCTGGGGGCCGCTGCTCGGAGCGGCCATATTCGTAGTGGCTCAAGACTATCTTTCCGGCATCACGCAGGACTGGATGTTTTTCATCGGCATGATTTTCGTGCTGGCCGTGCTGTTCCTGCCGCGCGGGGTCATGGGGCTTTTCCGGAAATAAACGGCATGAGCTTGCTCGAGATCCATAATGTCTCGCGGCACTTCGGTCGGCTGATAGCGGTTGACGACGTATCGCTCACCGTGGAGGCAGGCGAGCTGCACGCGATCATCGGCCCCAACGGTGCGGGCAAGACGACGTTTTTCAACATGGTCAGCGGATTCTTCAGGCCGACCTCCGGGCGTATCGTGTTCGACGGTGGCGACATCACGACGCTACCGCCGCGGGCCCGGGTGGCGAGGGGGATGGCGAGAACCTTCCAGATCACCGAGGTCTTCCGGGAACTAAGCGTGCGCGAAAATCTGCGCATCGCGGTGGAAGTAGCGGAGGGATTGCGGCTCAAGGTGATTCGCTCCCGGCGGCAAGCGGAAGAAACGGAGCGGCGCGTCGAGGAGCTGCTTACCACGGGAGGATTGACTGCGAACGCTGACCGCGACGTCGGGGAACTTTCGCACGGCGATCAGCGGTCGACCGAGATCATGATGGCGCTCGCGCTGAAGCCACGACTTCTGCTGCTCGACGAGCCCGCTGCGGGCATGGGGAACCAGGAAACGTACGATACTGCGGTCCTGATTCGCAAGCTCCATCGTACGCAGGGCCTGACCATCATGCTGGTGGAGCACGACATGCGCGTTATCTTCAATCTGGCCGATCGTATCACGGTGATGGACGAAGGGAGAGTGCTCGAGGAAGGCACCCCCGACGAGATCATCGCCAGCGAAAAAGTGCAGGCCGCATACCTGGGAGGGAAGGAGTGAGCGGGGGGGGAAGGAGTGAATGGGGAAGGAAGGAGTGAACGCGCTCGAAGTGCGTGATCTCGATACGTATTATGGCAAGAGCCATGTCCTGAAAGGCGTGAATCTGGAGGTTGCGGAGGGGGAGCTGGTCACGCTACTTGGGCGAAACGGCGCCGGCAAATCCACCACGCTTCGGAGCATCATGGGCCTGACGCCGGCGCGTGCCGGGCAGGTCGCGGTCTTCGGCACCGATTCGACGCGCTTGCCGTCTTTCCGCATTGCGCAGCTCGGCGTGGGTTTCGTTCCCGAGGGACGTCGTGTTTTCGCCAATCTCACGGTCGATGAGAATCTCAAGGTACCTGTGGACCGCCCAGGGCCGTGGAGTATCGCCCGTGTCTACGAACTCTTCCCGCGGCTTGCACAGCGCAAAACCAACAAGGGGCGGCAATTGTCCGGTGGCGAGCAGGAAATGCTGTCGATCGGGCGGGCATTGCTGCTGAACCCGAGACTGTTGCTGCTGGACGAGCCGTCCCAGGGTCTGGCCCCGTTGATCGTGCGCGAGGTGTTCAAAGTCATCGTGGCAGCGCGCAACGCCGGCACCTCGGTGCTTCTGATCGAGCAGAACGTGCGGGCGGCGGTCGAGATCGCCGACCGCGCGTACGTGCTTGATCGCGGCTCCATCACCTATCATGGTGCGGCCGCCGAGTTCAGCCGAGATGAAAAGCGGGTTCGGGAACTAGCGGGGGCCAGCGCGGAAAAGTGGGTGTTTCCCGACGATTGAGCTGGTAGCGGGCGATGATGCGTTCGTTGCGCATTGCCTGGGTAGGAACGACCGCGACGCAAGTCCGGTGTGGCAGGCTGGAGGCGAAGGAGGTTGCGGCAGGATTGGGGCGCAGTGCGGCGCACGCGGACAGGGCGCGGAGGAAGGGTGGATTGCTTCGGCGTTGCGCGCAAGGTGGCGCGGCGCCTCGCAATCGTCGGCGATGATACCGAGGTGCGAGCAGCGAAGCGGGTGGGTTTTCTATGCCCTTGCCGCTTCGGTATGATGGCCGGCCGAATCCGGAGGGGAAGACGAGATGAAGACGATCAAGGGACCGGGGTTGTTCCTGGCGCAATTCGCCGGCGATGCGCCGCCGTTCAACACGCTTCCCGGGATCGCCAAGTGGGCCGCCGGGTTCGGCTACAAAGCGATTCAGATTCCAACCAATATGGGCCGCCTCTTCGATCTCGATCTGGCTGCCGAAAGCCAGACGTATTGCGACGACATGAAGGGCATGCTCGCCGACCTCGGCCTCGAGATCAGTGAACTATCGACGCACATCCAGGGCCAGCTTGTGGCCGTGCATCCGGCCTACGGGCCGCTGTTCGATGCCTTTGCACCGGCAGCAGTGCGCGGCAACGCTGAGGCGCGACAGGCCTGGGCGATCGACCAGGTGGTGAAAGGTGCCGTTGCGTCGCGCCGGTTGGGGCTGACCGAGAGCGTGACATTTTCCGGCGCGCTGGCCTGGCCTTACGTGTATCCGTGGCCACAGCGGCCGCCGGGGCTGATCGACGAGGCGTTCGGGGAACTGGCCAGACTATGGCGGCCGATCCTCGATCGCTACGACGAGGCAGGGGTGGATTTGTGCTTCGAGCTGCATCCCTGCGAGGATCTGTTCGATGGTGTGACGTTCGAGATGTTCCTCGATCGCGTTGGCAATCATCCACGCTGCAACATCAACTACGATCCCAGCCACTTCCTCAAGCAGGGCCTCGATTATCTCACGTTCATCGACATTTATCATCCGCGCATCAAGATGTTTCACGTCAAGGATGCGG
>JBOHMN010000606.1:0-1731 GCA_050730175.1 Acetobacteraceae bacterium
GTCTCATCGGATGACCTCGCTCGGGATGCCGACGGCCAAATCGTCTCCAAAAAAATAAACCATTTGTCGCAAAATATGCAAAGGAATTGCAAAGGTGCGAAGCGCTTTCAACTTATCGTATCCTTTGCGGTAAAGTGTTATTTCAGTCGGCGCGGCAGACGCACCGTGAATTCGGTGAAGCTCCCGACTTCGCTTGCCACGGTGATCGTGCCGCCGTGCTGCGTTGTCACGATGTCGTGGCTGATCGACAGCCCAAGGCCCGTTCCTTCGCCGGTCGGCTTGGTCGTGAAGAATGGCTGGAACAGCCGGTCGCGGTGTTCGGGCGCGATGCCATGAGCGTCGCACAACCGTGCCGCGGTCTCGCAGACCGTGGCGAGCACCGGCTGCAAATCGAAGGTCGAGCGGCTGATGACCTTGAGCACGTCGCTGGTCGCGGTCTGGTATTCGAGCGATTCGCGCGTCTCGGTCAGGAGCCGCGCGTTGTCCATCGCGATGACCGCCTGCGCCGCGAAACTCTTGACCAGCGCGATCTGCTTGTCTGTGAGCGGGTGGACCTCCTGGCGAAAGATCGTGATGATCCCGAGCGCGGCCCCCTCCTTGAGCATCGGGACGTGCAGGTAGGTCCTGACGCCGGCGAGCTCCCGCCGCCACGGAGAGCGGAACGCGCTTCAGGTAGCTCGGCGACACCGCGTTGTCGTCCTCATGAACGGGGCACCGGTCCAACATGGCGCGCCCGAGACCGGTATCGGGCGTGATCGAGGCCGGCTTGCGCGATATGGTTTCCAGAAATGCGGGCGGCACGTTCCGGGAGGCCCCGACGCGAAGAACACCGCCGTTGATCACCCACAGGACGCCGAATGCGGCCTCGCACAGCCGCATCACCTTTCCGAGCATCGCCTCGAATACCGGGGCGGGATCGCCCGGCGAGGCGTTGATCAGCTGCATGATCTCGGCCATCGCCGCCTGCTGCGCCAGCGCTGCATCGCGCTCAGCGGTGCGGGCGGCGAGTTCGGCGGCGAGTTCGGCGATCCGGCGCCGGAGCTGGGCGACGCCGCGCGACGGATGGGCGATCGCGGTGCTGCTCATCGGACCTCCTCGGGTACGGATTCTACCAGTTCTCTCTGTTTTTGTGAATTTCCGGACCTTCTCCCAGAAACCCTGCGAACCTCGCCATGCGTCGCCAGTCCGATAATGACGCCAGGGCTTTCCGCCAGCCCCTCACAGGTCCCGCTTGTGCTCGGCTGCGGCGACCGGCGTGTCGTCATAGGTCGGATAGAAGAAGCATTATCAGCACGTTGGCAAAATAGGCTTGCGTAGATCTCCAGCGGATTAAGGAAGAAGCCCGGCAATAAGGCATCCCCAGGAGCATTGCTCCCGATTGCGGGTCTGTTACACAATAGATAATTCTGTATCAGGTTCCGCCGGAACCCCGTCCCGGCACCCGGCGCTCATTTGTCTGCGAACGCCGCCCCGAGATCGCCCCGGCGTGCGGACCCCTCTTGAATTCCCCGGATCGATGCGGGCATTGCGGGCCGGAGCAACGGTTTGCCGCACGCCCGCGACGGTCACGTTGAGGATCATAGGGCCGGCTTCTGTGAGCGATCAAGGGCCGCCCGGACGGGCCGGTGTTGGCGCGGAGCAACCTTAAGTGATACACTTCTCGGGAGATTATGCCCCCGCGCCAGAGGCCGCCGATGGCCCCGCCGCTGCAACTGCCGCTGTTCCCCGACC
>JBOHMN010000607.1:0-3251 GCA_050730175.1 Acetobacteraceae bacterium
GCGCCGGCGCGGCGGGCGGGCCGGCTGCAGCGAGAACAACCAGGCTAGCGCCGAGGAGGCTCCGCATCGGCGATCAGCGATTGGCCGGTCATTTCCTGAGGCAGCGGCAGCCCGAGGAGGGCAAGCAGTGTCGGCGCGATGTCGGCAAGCCGGCCGGAGCGGAGGCTTCGCGCAGCAGCGCCGGCGAGCAGCACCGGCACGGGATTGGTGGTGTGGGCGGTGTGCGGACCGCCGGTTTGCGGGTCACGCATCAGCTCGCAATTGCCATGGTCGGCAGTGGCGAGGAGAGCGCCGCCGGCCCGAGCGAGCGCCTCGGCGATGCGACCGAGCGCGTGATCCACCGTCTCGACCGCGCGGATCGCAGCGGCCAGGTTACCCGTATGCCCGACCATGTCGGGGTTGGCGAAATTGAGCACGATCAGGTCATAACGCCCGGCGGCGATGGCCGCCAATGCCTTTTCGGTCAGTTCCGGAGCCGACATCTCGGGCTTCATGTCGTACGTCGCAACCTTGGGCGAGGGCACCAGGATGCGATCCTCACCCGGAAACGGTGTTTCCCGGCCGCCATTCAAGAAATACGTCACGTGTGCGTATTTTTCGGTTTCCGCCGCGCGAAGCTGGGCGAGGCCGGAAGCCGCCACGATTTCGCCCAAGATGTTGGCGAGCAGGACCGGGGGGAACAGCACCGAGAGAAACGGAGCGAGAGCGGTGCTGTATTCGGTCATGCCGACGGCTGCGGCAAAGCGCGGGACGCGCGGACGGGCAAATCCGGAAAAGCCGGGGTCGAGCAACGCAGCGAGGATTTGCCGCACCCGGTCGGCGCGAAAGTTGAAAGAAAGGAGGCCGTCGCCGTCGCGGATGCCGGCATAATCGCCGATGACCGCAGGTGGGACGAATTCGTCGCCGGTGCCGGCGGCGTGCGCCGCCGTGACGGCAGCCATTGCGTCCGGGAAATGGGCAACGCTCGCTTCGGTGATCGCAAGCCAGGCTTTTTCCACGCGATCCCAGCGCTTGTCGCGATCCATCGCGAAATAGCGGCCGGAGATGCTGGCAACGGTGGTGGATGGCGGCAACGCGGCGAGGAAGGGCGAAAGCTCGGTTGCCGAAGCGAAGGGAGGGGTATCGCGGCCGTCGAGGAAGATGTGCAGCCACGTTTTGATCCCGGCACCGTCAAGCAGACGGGCGAGAGCGAGCGCGTGGTTCTGGTGGGAATGGACCCCACCCCGCGAGACGAGGCCCATGAGATGGCAGGCGCCGCCACTGGCACGGAGAGCGGCGAGGAGGGCCGTCAGCGCCGGGGCATCGGCGAGAGTGCCATCGACGATTGCCTGGTCGATCCGCGGCAGATCCTGCGTCACGACCCGGCCGGCGCCGATGTTGAGGTGACCGACCTCCGAATTCCCCATCTGCCCATCGGGGAGGCCGACGTCGCGGCCGGAGGTGCGGAGGAATGCGTGCGGGGCGGAGGCCCAGAGGCGATCGAACGCGGGAGTGTTTGCCAGGCGGACGGCGTTATCGGCCTTTTCTTCACGGCAACCCCAACCATCGAGGATGACGAGCATCACCGGGCGCAAGCGCGGGCGGCTGGTTGCGGGAGAAAGTGTCATCTGGCCGGACTATTCCTTTGGCGAGCCGCGGCGGCGGAAAGCGTCGAGGCTGACGACCCCTGGTGTCTCCTTCCGCGGAGCCTCGGCTTGAGCGGCGGTTTCCGGCGCAGGCTTTTCCGCGGGGGCCTTCTCTTCCTTGGGCTTCTCTGGGGGCGGCGGGCCGAAGTGCAAGCCGAACCGGACTTCGGGATCGGCAAATTCCGTCAGCGCCGCGAACGGGACGACCAGAGTGGCTGGCACGCCGCCAAACGAAACGCCGACGCTGAAGCGTTGCGCGGCGCGATCGACGGCGAGATCCCAGAACTGATGCTCCAGCACGATGGTTATCTCGGCGGGAAAGCGACTTTTCAGGTGAGCCGGTATCTCGACCCCGGGGTGGCCGGTCAGGAATGTCAGGTAGAAGTGATGGCCGCCCGGCAGGCCGTGCCGGGCGACGTGGTCGAGCGCGTCGACGACGACGTGGCGCAGCGCCTCGGCTGCCCAGACGTCATAGGGCAAGAGGCTCTGCTTTGCCGGTTCCTCGTGCTCGGCCATTGCCTTCGTTTCCCGATTCAGCTTGTTCCATAACGCCGCGGAGCAAGCGGCGGGAAGGGAGTAATCCGGATTGCCGCGATTAAAGTGGGGGGCTTCTGTTGCCCGGTGCCCCCCGAACCGCGCTTATTGCTTACGCAGCAACAGCGAGCGCCACATTGTCGTTGGCACCTATGGATCGGCCCGATGACGGCGGAACCATGCCGGGCGAAAGATGGGTCTTTACCACGCGTGTCGAGCCTGTTTCGCCCCCGTTCGAGCGGCCCCCGCCGGCCGACTTGGCCGGCAAAGCCGAAACTGGTGGAGGCGCCGGGTACTGCCCCCGGGTCCACAACGCTTATTCCACGCACCGTTTATCGCCATAGCCGGCAAGCCGGCAGCTGCAATATAGGAGGGCGGCGCCCATTCTGGAAGGATGATCATGGCGGTGAGATCGGAGGAGCGTGGCGACGCCGAGGCCGGGAAGCCGAAGGTGAGCGAGACGCGGCGGGCGACGGTGCCGGCGGTGGAGGAACTGCTCGATCGCCCTCTTCAGGTGTTGGATCACGGTTTCATCAGGGTGGTCGACTACATGGGGGATGATGCGGCGATCGTCGCGGCGGCGCGGGTTTCTTATGGCCGAGGCACGCGCCGCGTGAGCGAGGATGCCGGGCTGATCCGCTATCTGATGCGGCATCGGCACACCACGCCGTTCGAGATGTGCGTGATCAAGTGGCACGTGAAGCTGCCGATCTTCGTCGCCCGGCAATGGATCCGCCACCGCACCGCGAGCGTGAATGAGTACTCGGCGCGCTATTCGATTCTTGACCGCGAGTTCTACCTGCCCGCGCCCGAGCAACTCGCCGCCCAGTCGGCAACGAACCGGCAAGGCAGGGCGCGGGCGCTCGGTGCGGCGGAGGCTGAGTTCGTGCTGGCAACGCTACGCGCCGACGCGGAGCGGAATTATGCCCATTACCTCGAATTGCTGAACGACCCGGCGGAGGCAGACGCGCACGATGCGACCCGGCTCGGGCTGGCGCGTGAACTGGCGCGCATGAACCTCACTCTCAATACCTACACGCAGTGGTACTGGAAGATTGATTTGCACAATCTTTTCCACTTCCTTGCGCTCCG
>JBOHMN010000608.1:0-2146 GCA_050730175.1 Acetobacteraceae bacterium
CAGCTCGATGAAGACGAGATCGCCAAGCTGCGATTGTGCGTGGTTCGTGATGCCGATGGTCGCGCTCGACCCGTCGAGACGAACCCATTCGTGATCCTTGGTGTAGCGAGTCTCTTGCATATCCCAGCGCTCCACAACGAGTGCCCGCCGCTCGGACCATCTCCGGGCGGAATGCCCCCCTCTGTCGCGGAACCTGAGAGATTCGAGCCGAAGCCATCGTGCCAGCCCTTACTCCGTCGGTGCGGTCGGCAGAGGCTCTCTGCCGCCGGCTCTCCAGAGACCCGTCCGTGCGCGGTCCGTTTTGCCTGAGCGTTTCCGGGGGCCGGTTGCGCCTTCGGCGGCGGGCCTCGAGAGCCCGCTCTTTCCCGCGCGCGCTTTCTCGGGGTGCGTCAGGATATGCCCGATCCGTCGGCACGCTGCAACACGTCCGGCTTGGCGCGCCGGCCGCGCCGTGCGAGGAGGAGATATGGCCGTCTATACCGAGGTTTCCGACGAAGCGGCGGCGCAATTCGTCGCCGATTACGACCTCGGCCGCATCATCGCCTTTCGCGGCATCGCCGAGGGGGTCGAGAACAGCAACTACTCTCTCCGGACGACGCACGGCGATTTCATCCTCACCCTCTACGAGCGGCGGGTCGTGCCCGCAGATTTGCCCTGGTTTCTCGGCCTGATGAAGCACCTCGCGCATCGCGCGATTCCCGCCCCGCGGCCGGTGGCCGGGCGGGATGGGCAAAGCTTGCGACGGCTCGCCGGAAGGTATGCGGTGATTACCACTTTCCTGCCCGGCGTCTGGCCGCGGCGCGTGCTCCCCGACCATTGCGCACTGCTTGGTGAAGCCCTCGCACGGCTGCATCTCGCGGGCGCAGGATACGCACCTGAGCGTGCCAACACGCTCGGCCCCGAAACCTGGCCAACGCTGCTCGCAGCGAGCGCGCCCGGCGGCGAGAAGGTGCGTCCAGGTCTGCTCGGAGAACTCTCGAACGCCCTTTCCCGCATCCTCGCCGCCTGGCCCCGCGTGCTGCCGCGCGGTCACATCCACGCCGACCTCTTTCCCGACAATGTCTTCTTTCTCGAAGGCAAAATCTCCGGGTTGATCGACTTCTATTTCGCCGCGACCGACCTCTACGCCTACGACGTCGCGGTCTGTCTCAATGCCTGGTGCTTCGAGGCAGACTTTTCCTGCAACGTCACCAAGGCGCGTGCTCTGCTCGGTGCGTATCAGGCGGTGCGTCCGCTTTCCGCCGCGGAACGCGCCGCACTCCCGGTGCTTTGCCAGGGCGCCGCGATGCGCTTCCTCCTCACCCGTCTTTATGACTGGCTCAATACTCCCGATGGTGCGCTGGTGACCCGCAAAGACCCGGTCGAATACCTTCGGAGGCTCAACTTCCACCTCGAAGCCGAGGACGAGCATGCCTACGGAATCTGAGCCTCCTCGCGTCGAAATATGGACCGACGGCGGCTGCAAACCGAACCCCGGGCCGGGCGGCTGGGCGGCGATCCTGCGGTCCGGCAAGAACGAGCGGGAACTTTCCGGCGCAGCCGCCGCGAGCACGAACAACCAGATGGAGCTCACCGCCGCCGCCGAGGCGCTCGAGGCACTCAAGCAACCGTGCCGGGTGATCCTTGCCACCGACAGCCAGTATCTCGAGCGCGGAATCACGATCTGGCAGCAGAACTGGGTGCGGCGGAACTGGCGCACGCGAGACGGCAAGCCAGTTCTGAACCGGGACCTCTGGGAGCGTCTGCTTGCAGCAGCGGCGCGCCATCAAATCGAATGGCGCTGGGTGCGGGGCCATGCGACGGACCCGATGAACATCCGCGCGGATGCGCTGGCCAGCGCGGCGAGAAAGATCAATCGTTGACCCGGAATGATAGCAGCCGCCCAAAAGCTTGATTGACCGGAACCGCCGTCGGGCGGAAAACCGCGCGGCCCGCCAAGCGGGATTCTCATCGCGCTCGCGGGGCGGAGTCCCGGGGTCGTCGCGGGCATGCCGCCAGGGCCGGAGCCCAGCAGCTATTCCCCAGGGTCAGTCTTTCCCTCGGCTGGTACAAAGGGCCGCAGCTCAGTGTCCTGCCTTCGTCGTTTGCTGCCCCCGGCAGCAAACGTAAGGGGATCAGCAAGCCACTAAAAATAAAAAGCTGATGG
>JBOHMN010000609.1:0-14483 GCA_050730175.1 Acetobacteraceae bacterium
CCATTGAACCCACCCCAGGAAATTCCCATCATCCCAACCGAGCCATTGCACCAGGGCTGAGCTGCCAGCCAAGCGATTACCTCCACGCCATCGTCTTGTTCCTGCTCGGCGTCCTCGTCGAACAGCAAGCCCGTCGATTCGCCGCTACCTCGAAGGTCGACGCGAACGCCGGCGTAGCCGTGGCTGGCCAGATACGGATGAGTCAGCGCGTCCCGCTCGTACGTCCCGTCGCGCTTGCGGTACGGGAGATACTCCAGGATCGCAGGGACCGGATTCTGTTCAGCGTCGTCCGGCAACCAGATGCGGGCCGCCAGCATCGTGCCGTCTTTCAACGGTATCAACGTATGCTCGATAACACGCACAGCGTTTGGAAAAGTTGTGACGATCACGGTGGACCACTCATGATGGCGGCGGTTCGCCGGCCTGCTGCGGCATCGGAAGAAGATAATCGGCGGACAGCGAGTTCATAGCGCGGGGGCAGGACGGATATCGGTCTCCGCAAAATCGTTGCCCTTGATCAGGAGCGGCAGCCCGGTTTCCGCAGCGAGGGCGTAGCTGCAGCAGCCCCCGAAATTCAGGTTCGCGCGGTGGCGGCCCTTGCCGTAGCGGAGGAACGCTTCGACGGCGCGGTTCGCCTGCCTCTCGGTGAAGGCCATGATGTCCGCGGCAATGCTGCCGATCAGGCGCTCGGCCAAGCCGCGCCCGGTCGGGCCGAGACGGCCGATGGTAACCATCGCCGTTTCGAGCAAGGAAGGGGCGCCGACGAGTCGCCTGGGTGTCGCGACGACGGCTGCCGTGAAGCTGTCAGCCTCGGCCTCCCTGAACAGGATCGCGAGCAGGGCCGAGCTGTCGATCACCATCAGTCGAAAAGTCCGACCGCGGTGTATCCCAGAATCTCGTCAGGCGCGCGGAGATCGAGCATCGGCAGGCAGGCGAGCTCGTCCTGCAGGGCGCCGATGCGGGCCCGGAGATCGGCCTCGGCGGAAACGAACGGTGTGGCAGCGGCCGGACAGACGGCGATCTCGGCCTCATGCTCACTCGGCGGCAATCCGGGCGGGGCCTGGCCGGTGATGGTGCCATCCTCGGCGACGTGCAGACGAGTGCGGATGACGTTCATGACCGGTCGTCACTCCTCCGGGGCGATGGCCCGGCTGCAATATTGATCGGGATAGCTGTTTCACCTGGAGCGCGAGCCTGCCACGACCGGGCCGGCCGGGAAAGGGGGCGGAAGTCGCGGCTGAGACAGAATTGCCTATAGTGTAACAGGCAGCCGTCCCCGGCGGGCCGCAATCGTCGGCTCCGTCCAACTCAGATCAGCGGCATCAGCGGGCGAAGGGCGATAGCTTTTTCCTCGCATAGCCCCATGTTTCCGTCAGCGCCTGCTCGTAGTGCCTGTTCTGACGCATGTAGCGAGGTTGGTAGCCGTGCACGAAAGCATTGCCCGTCGATGCATCAGACAGCAGGTACGTGCTGCCTGGTCGCTCCGCAGTGTCCCAGCGGCTCTCGCCGGCAACCGCTTCATGCAGGATGCCACGTTGCATAGTTGCAACTGCCGAAGCGACTCGAAAATGCATACGCTATGGGGGTCGCCTTCGCCGAGGAGCCAAAGCCGATCGAGGCGACGATGGCCAGCACGCATGCGCTGGCACATTTGATGTAAGCGGACACTCGCCTCTCCATACCAGGATCTTTGCCAATTAGTCTTGCCGGGCTCGAGCAACGGCTGGGCCTGCGCCGGGTCGCAGCCTTTGTCACGCAATGCGCCACCGTGCGGCGGCAAAAACGCAGGACTTCCGGTGGAATTTTCCTGCTTGCGATACGACTATTGATGTATGTGGCGGCAGGCCTCGGTGCGACCCGGCATGGGGTCTCGGGGCCGATCGGCGCGCCGAGCCGTGGTTGTCTCAGCGGTTGGCGGAGTCAAAGCGGCACTGAGGTGGAGCGACTTCCTTCGGAATTCGCGTGCGACGGGATTCTGGCACGAGACGTATGCGCTGCGCGGGGGGATCGAAGCGATTTGCGACGACACTGCCGTCCCGCTCGGCCTGAGCGCATTTGCCGCGGCGGAGCCGGCGCGCGGACTGCTGTTCGGTGCGCGGTTGCGCATACGCCGGCCAGGCGATTCATTCGGCACGCAAGCGGTCGACGAAGCGGAGCTGTGACCGCTCGAGACGGGGCCAGCTCAGACTTTTCGATTCACCCTCCCTTTACGCAATTTTCAAGATGAAAGAGCACTCTTGTCTGGGCGATACGGTGGTGGCCTTTGGCAATGGCGGTGACCTTCGTTCATACGGCAGATTGGCAGCTTGGAAAGCCGTTCGGTTCCATTGCAGGTGATGCGGCCGCGGTGCTGCGCGACGAGCGGTTCAATGCGCTGACGCGGCTGGGCCGCCTGGCGCGGGAACGCCAAGTGGATGCGGTCCTCGTCGCGGGCGACGTGTTCGACAGCCCGACCGTGCCTGATCAGGTGCTCCGCCGCGCGGTCGAGGCCATGCGGGCGTATCCGGGCCCCTGGGTGCTGCTTCCAGGCAACCATGATCCGGCGCTCGCGGAGAGCCCGTGGACACGACTGCAGCGGATTGGCGTGCCCGAGAACGTCCGGCCTGCTGTCGCGCGTGCGCCGCTCCTGCTCGCCGATGGCAGGCTGGCAGTGCTGCCGGCGCCGCTGGCGCGCCGCCATGAGCCGGACGATGTCAGCGAATGGATGGACGGATGCGAGACACCGAGCGAGGTGACGCGGATCGGTCTTGCGCACGGCAGCGTTGCCGGTCACACGCCGGAGGGGGACGCGCGCAACCAGATTTCCGATACGCGCGTCGCGCGCGCGCGGCTCGCCTATCTCGCGCTCGGCGACTGGCACGGCACCCGGGAGATCGGACCGGCGATCTGGTACAGCGGCACGCCCGAGCCCGACCGGTTCCGCAACAACGAACCCGGCAACGCGCTGATCGTCACGGTGGATGCGCCGGGAGCACCGGCGCGCGTCGAGCGTGTCCGCGTCGGACACTACGAATGGTGCGAGTGTACCGTCACATGCGGCGTGGACGGAGCAGAGGACCCTGCCGGGCGCGTCGAGGCAGCGATCGGTGCTGTCGCTGGCAGGGCGCCGGAGCGCGTGCTGCTTCGTCTCGTTCTCAAGGGCACGGCGACACTTGCCGGGCGCGAGAGGATCGAAGATTGCCTCAACGCATGGCAGGCGCGCCTCAGGTATCTGGAGCGGAATCTCGATCACCTGGTCGACGAGCCGAACGCCGATGATCTCGACGCGATCGACCGGGGCGGGTTCGTCCGCCGGGCGGTCGACCGGCTGGTGGCCAAGGCAGGCGACGCGGCCGATCCTGAGCGGGAGCTTGCCCGGACGGCGCTTCGCTTGCTCTATCTTGAACACATGGGCGCGGAGGGCTGAGCGATGCGCCTCCGCCGGCTGGAACTTTCTGCCTATCGCTGCTTTCCGGGTCGGGTCGCGATCGACGGACTCGCCGACGGGCTGACCATCGTCGTCGGTGACAACGAGGAGGGCAAATCGACCCTGCTTGCGGCCCTGCAGTCCGTGCTGTTCGACCGCCATAACCTCACCGGCGACGCAGCGGACGCGATGCTGCCCTATTCCTCGGCCGTGCGGCCGGAGATCACGCTCGACTTCGACATCGATGGCGTGCGCTACCGGCTGCGCAAGGCGTTCTGTCAGCGCCCGGAGGCCGAGTTGGCGGCGCTTGGCGGCGATCGGGCGCGCTGGACCGGCGCTGCGGCCGAAGAGCGGCTGCGCGAGATGCTGGCGTTCACCCCGCCGGGCCGGGGTGGGGCACGGTCCGAAAATCGCGGGCTGCAGGCGCTGTTCTGGGTAGAGCAAGGCAGCGCTTATTTTGCACCACCGCTGAATGAGGCGACGCGAGGAACGCTTGCCGGAGCACTCGAACGCGAAGTCGGGACGGTGGTGGGTGGTGAGCGCGGCCGGATTCTGTCAGCCCGTGTCAAAGCCCGTCTCGATCGGTTCTTTACCAACAAGGGGAAACCGAAGACCGGCGGGCCGCTGGCGACGGCCCGGACCCAATTCGATGCGGTTTGCGCGGAACGTGACGGGCTCCGAAGCCGGTTGGATGCGTTCGAGAGCAAGGTCGGTGACCTCGCGCGCGCACGCCAAACGCTCAAGGACATCGAGCGCGATGATCCGGTCGGTAAGGCGGAGGCACGCACCACGACGGCGGCGGCAGCGGTCACGATCGTGGAAGGTTTGGAATCGGGCTTGCAGACAGCACTCGTGCAGTGCCAGGCCGCAGAGGCGCAGGAAAAACTCGCCGAGGCTCGGGTCGCGGCGAGGCAGCAAATTCGCTCCGAGATGGAAAAGGTGCAGCGCGAGAGTGCAACGGCGGCTGGTGACGAAGCGGGCAAGCGGGAGGTACTCGCCGCCGTTGATGCCTCGCTTGCGCAAGCCAAAAGCGCCCACGCCAACGTCAAGCAAGCCGCCGATAGAGTTACGCTCGGGGAGGCAAGCGCGCGAATGCTTGCCGAATTGCTGGAAGCACGGGCGCGTCTCGGCGAAGCCGAGCAGCGTCTGAAAAAGGCCGAACGAACGGAGATGGCCTTACGAGAGCTATCGGCCAAGGTTAAGGCCAATCCGATCGACGCGAAGACGCTTCGATTTCTGCAGGAGCTTGCGACAGCGGTGCGCGAGGCGGAATTGCGCCTGCAGGGCAGTGCGACCCTGGTAGAGTTCCAGGCTGAGGCGGGGCGGCGCGCCGCTGTCGATGGTGCGCCGGTCGAATCCAACGCGCTCATCGTTGCGGCACCGACCCGCATCATCCTCGAAGGTTTCGGGGCCATTCGCGTAGTTCCGGGAGGCGAAGAACTGATATCGATCCGCGAAAAAGCGGAGCGAGCGCGCGGTGCGCTGGGACAGGCGCTTAGCAAGCACGGTGTGGCGACGGTGCAGGAGGCTGAACGGCGCGCCGGTGAGCGGCAGTTTCAGGCAGCCGAGGCCAAAGTTCACCAAGGGGTTCTCGCCGCGCAGGCACCGGAGGGATTCGAAGCGCTGCGGTCCGCGGCGGAGGTGCTGCGGGCGCGGGTTCATGAGATGGAACAGGCCGCCGGAGACTCCCTCGCCGAGCAGGCAAGTGTGACAATCGACGCAGCGCGGGAGCGCGCGACAGCGCTGGGAAAGCGGCTTGCAGAGTGCCAACAGGCCGAGCGAAAGGCTTCCGAGGTTGCTCTTGGGGAGGAAGGGCAGCGGAGGGTCGCCGCCGCTCTCCTCGCTGCGGCGAGCACCCAGCACATGGAGGCGACCCGGAAGGCAGCAACGCTTGCTGCGGACGTCAACGCTGCCGAAGCAGAGACGGGCGACCAGATACTCGCGCTGCGTCACGAGACCGCCGCCGGAGCGTTGGCCGACGCGGTGGCGGCCAAGGAGGAAGCGCAACGCAAGCTTCGCGACAGCGATCCGGAGGGCGCGCGCGCTGAGTCGGAGCAGGCCCGGGAGGCGCAGGGTAGAGTTGCCAAGCAGCTTGATCAGGCCCGGAGGGGAGTGGATTACCTCGCCATCGAACTCAGGACGCTGGGCCAGCAAGATCTGGCGGCGCTGCTCGAAACCGCCGAGGGCGAAGCTGATCGCGCCGAGGCGGCACATACGCATGCGACGCACGAAGCCGGCGCGCTCCGGCTGCTTCACCAGACGCTCGCCGAGGCGGAGCGCGAGGCCCGGGAAGCGTTCATGACACCGATCACCCGGCGGGTTGCGCCGTATTTGCGTCGCCTGTTCCCCGACAGCGAGATCGTGCTCGACGACAGCACTCTCGAGCTTACGCACCTCCGGCGGCACGGGCATGACGAGCCGTTCGACCGCCTCAGCGTCGGCACGCGCGAGCAGGTGGCGGTGCTGACACGTATCGCCTTCGCGGACCTCTTGCGCGAGCATGGCAAGGACTCGCCGATCGTCCTCGACGATGCGCTGGTCTATTCGGATGACGGCCGTTTCGCCGAGATGCAGAAGATATTGATGCGAGCCTCGGCATCCGCGCAGATCATCGTGCTGACCTGCCACGAACGGGCCTATTTCAGCCTCGGCGCGCCGATCGTCCGGCTACGCGAGTGCGGGGCTTAACGATCGCGGGGGTTCGAGCGCCCAAGATTCCAGTCACCATGGGGACCTCGCGGAACAGTTCCGCTGGCCGCGATCAACGGCGCATTTTTGATTGCGGAGCCGGCATTGTCAGGGATCTCGAAATCCGCAAGGTTGAGGGCACCGCGTTCGATACGGATCGTCGGCTCGCCCGGCCACAACCCAAGCAACAGCACGACTGCCGGGCGAACCTCTGCGAAGAGTTCCGCAACCCGCGCCGCAAGTCTCGTGTGCCGGCACCAACGCTTGTTAGCCTCGGTGAACATGCCTAGTCGGCACACCAGCACTTTGTTTTCAGTGGCCTCTCTTCCCTTCGGCTTGCTGCCACGGGCAGCAAGCGACGGGGGCAGGACGCTGGCGTAGCGAACGGGCCGCGTTCGCCCCACTGCCCGCGCGCCGGCGATACGCCGGCCATCGAGTACGCGCACGATCTCCTGGGTCGGGTTGATGCCGCGTCCCGCATAGGGCTCGAACCCGGGGAGCAGCAAGGAAGTCTCCATCGCGGCGTCATACAGGGCGAAGACATGAGCATACAGGGCGAAGATATTGGCGGCGGCAGAGGGAGGACATGGAGGTCTCTGCCATGACGGATTGGCGGACTCACAAGGGGGATTTGCGCGGTCCCGCGGGTGGCAGGATAGTCTCCGATCCGACCCCGGCGGCGGAATGCCCGCCACGCGGTTTTCCTCCCTGCACTCCGGTTCCGTGCGAATCACCGGCGTGCGATAGCTGGTACTGGCGCGGGGTGCAGGAGTGCAGAATGAGCGAAGAGAAATTCTTTGAGGTGAAGAACTTTCAGACTCAGCGCGGTGGCGTGCTGCCGGTCGCGCGTCTTGCGTACCGGACGCTGGGTGCGCTGAACGGGGCGCGCGACAACGCGGTTCTGATTCCGAGCTGGTACAGCGGCACCAATTACGACTCCGAGACGTTCCTGACCGGCGAGGGCCGGGCGCTCGATCCGAACAAGTATTTTCTGATCCTGACCGACCTCTTTGGCAGCGGGGCCTCTTCCTCGCCGAGCAACACCCAGACTCCGTTCGACCAGGGGCGGTTTCCGCACGTCACTTTTCACGACAATGTGCGGCTGCAGCACCTGATGGTCACCGAGAAGCTGACGCTCGAGCGGCTCAGGCTGGTTGCCGGCTGGTCGATGGGCGCGGCGCAGACGTTCGAGTGGGCGTGCCAGTTCCCGGAGATGGTGGAAGCAGCCTGTCCGATCGCCGGATCGGCGCGGACGGCCAACTACAACAAGGTATTTCTGCTCGCTCTCCGTCGCGCCCTCGAACTCGATCCCGCTTTCAAGGAGGGCTTTTACGACCGCCCGCCGGTCGCGGGGTTGCGGGCGTTCGCCGCGATCTACGCCGGCTGGGGCACCTCGGAGCCGTTCTTCCGTACGGCCGTCTTTGCGGCGTTGGGCTCGCGCAGCTGGGATGAGCATGTCGGAGACTTCTGGGAGCCCTTCTTCCTGCGCTGCGACGCCAACAATCTCCTTTGCCAGCTCTGGACGTGGCAGGAGGGCGATATCAGCGCCAACGCGACCCACCGCGGCGACTTCAAGCGGGCCCTCGGCAGCATCCGCGCACGCACCATCGTGCTACCGGTCGACACCGACCGGTATTTCCCGCCGCCCGACAGCCAATACGAGGCTCAGCACATCCCGAACGGTGTCTGTCGCGTCGTCCCGTCGATCTGGGGCCACATGGCGCCGATGAACCCGGCCGACGTGCCAACGATCGACGCGGCGCTGAACGAGCTGCTCGCCCGCTGAAGCCAGGGCAGGAGGAGAAAGATATCGTGACAGTCAGGCTTGCCGAGTATGCGAAGCACGATGGTCTTGAGCTCGCGGCGCTGATCCGGAGCGGTCAGGTCACGGCAAAGGAAGTCCTTCAAGCTGCCTTCGCCGCGATCGACCGACTGAATCCTGCGCTGAATGCGGTCACGCTGGTGATGCGCGAGCAGGCGGAGGCGGCGCTTGCCGCTGGTCTACCCAATGGGCCGTACACGGGCGTGCCGTTTCTGCTCAAGGATCTCTCGCCGACCGCAGCAGGAGTGCCCACGAGTGGCGGCAGCCGGTTCTTCGGCGGAGTCACAAAGCCTTACGACACCGAGCTGGTACGCCGCTGGCGACGGGCAGGACTGGTGATGGCAGGCAAGACCAACACCCCGGAATTGGGCTCCAGCGGCTCCACAGAGCCGGTGGCAACAGGCCCAACGCACAATCCGTGGAAGGTTGGTTATTCGCCAGGTGGATCAAGCGGCGGCTCCGCTGCCGCGGTCGCAGCAGGCATTGTGCCCGCCGCGCACGCGAGCGATGGCGGCGGTTCGATCCGCGGGCCGGCGTCATGCTGCGGGTTGGTGGGGCTGAAGCCGACGCGTGGGCGCAATACGCTCGCACCGGACAGGGGCGAGGCATGGCAGGGTTTTGTCGCGGAACACGTGGTCAGCCGCAGCGTGCGGGACAGTGCCGCGCTGCTCGACGCGACGTCCGGCTACTGCCCCGGCGATCCGCATGTCGCGCCGCCGCCAGCGCGACCCTTCCTCGAAGAGGTGGGCACCCCACCTGGGCGGCTCTGCATCGGCGTGGCGCTGCAGGCCGCAGCCGGAACAAAGTTTCATCCGGATGCCGCCGCCGCCGTCGCGCACGCGGCGCGGCTGCTCGAAGATCTCGGTCACGAAGTCGAAGAGGCGTCGCCCGCGTACGACGCGGCGCTTCTGCTCGACGCCTTCATGACCTTCTTCGCAACCGGGGTCGGCCACGCGATCGAGGAGCACGCTGCCGCCACCGGCAAAACTCCCTCCGTCGATCTGATCGAGCGCAACAATCTGTGGCTTTGGGAAAAATCAAAGCGCATTGGCTGCACCGATTATCTGCGAGCGATTGCCAAGGTGAACACAACCAGCCGGCAGTTCGCGCAGTTCTTTGCCACCCACGACCTTTGGCTGACGCCCACGATGGCAGAGCCACCGCCGCCGCACGGCTACCTGCATGCAGACGTGGATGATGTTCCGGAGTTCTTCCGCCGGTTGTGGCAGTTCAACCCGATCAGCTGGGCGTACAATGCAAACGGGCATCCCGCTATTACGTTGCCGCTCTATTGGAACGAAGCGGGGCTCCCTGTCGGAGTAATGCTGGGCGGCCGGTTTGGCGATGACGGACTCCTGTTTCGCGTGGCGGGACAGCTCGAAGAGGCTGCATCATGGCGCGGGCGATACCCGCCCGTTTCGATCGTTTCGCAGGACGTTTGACAGGGCTGGCCGAGGTTGCGTGCGGAGTCGCATCTCCGGCCGGAGCGCGCCGCGTCCCGCAGGGCCACGATCTCACCACCATGAAGCACCGTCTGAAGGCCTGGAAGCCGAGATGTTGCAGGAAGGCCTGATGCTCACCGAGACCCCAGGTCGTGGCCCTGGAAAAGGCCGATGTCGAGAGGGAAGCGCACGGCGCGTTCGGGAACGAGTGCTCCGGCCATTGCGGCGCCCATGAGATCTGCGACTTCGACAACCCGAAGGGGCGGGCCGGATCTGGCAGCACACCTTCATCGACACGTTTGGCATCGACACGTATGGCATCGACACGTATAGCAAAGTCGTCTTCGCCATGCTCTACGATCGCAAGACCCGGCGCAGGCATTCCGTTACAACCATTGCTCTGTCCAAGGAAAAGCTTACGGCCGCGTGATCACGGCGGACACGCTCACGGGGTCCGGGACCGTCTGTCGGGTGAGGCCGTAAGCTTTACATCATCCCGTCGTTCACAGTTGGACATACAAGCGTCGCCGGGTCGTCTGAAGATGATTCGAACCTCGGGAACGCTGTCCTACTCAGCGGCCCGCCGATCGCGGCATCATTCCGCGTGGATTGCGTTCGCTGGCTGCGCTTGATCCGTGAAGGAAGCAGGCGGTTGCACGCCCTGGAGCGACCTCGGTCAGCGCCGGCCGCTCCACGGCGCAGCGCACCAGCCGCTCGGGACAGCGATCATAGAAGCTGCAGCCGCCGGGCGGCGCGAGTGAGGCCTGAGCCTCCCCTACCGCGAGGCCGAGGTCGCCCACGCGCATCCGCCTCGGGTCGGCGATCGGGATCGCGCGGAGCAGGGCCTGCGCGTACGGGTGCAGAGGTCGCCGGCAAATCTGCTCCGCCTGCCCGATCTCGACGATCCGCCCGAGATACATGACCGCGATCCTATCCGAGACGCGGCGCACCACGCCGAGGTCGTGCGAGATGAAAATGTAGGAGAGCCGGCGCTCGCGCTGCAGGTCCAGAATGAGCCTGAGGATCTGCGCCCGGATCGAAACATCGAGCGCCGAGACTGCCTCGTCGAAGATCACGATGTCCGGCTCCAGGACCAGTGCCCGTGCAATCGCAATCCGCTGGCACTGACCGCCGGAGAATTCGTGGGGATACTCCTCCGCATCGACGGCGCTCAGCCCGACCGCCCAGAGCAGCCCTTGCACTGCCTCACGACGCTCTTCTTTGCTACCCATTCCTTGCAGCCTGAGCGGTTCGCCGATGTTGACGCCGACCGTCATGCGAGGATTGAGCGAGGAGAGTGCATCCTGGAAGACGATTTGCATGCGCCGCCGCAACCGCCGCTGGCGGGCTGGGGGCGCATGGGTGAATTCTTCACCGTTCAACGTCACGCTGCCGGTATCCGGCCGGATCAGGTTCAGCAGCAGCCGCGCCAGCGTCGATTTACCGCAGCCGCTCTCGCCCACGAGCCCGAGCGTCTCGCCTGCATCAAGCGTCAACCCGACGTCGGCCACCGCCCGGACGAATTGCCTTTGTCGCCGCCCGCTCCCGCGCGTGGCGAAGCTCTTGGTCAACCCTTCGGCGCGGAGCAGGTCCTCAGACACTGACGGGTGCGTCCGCAACGTGGAGGCACGCCGCCAGCTGCGTCGGCGACACACGCCGCAAGCGCGGCTCCCAGGCGGTGCAGGCCGGCTCTGCCTCCGGGCAGCGCGGCGCGAAACGGCAACCGGGCGGCGGCGCGCGCAAATGCGGCGGCGCTCCGGAGATTGGCGTGAACGGCGCCGAGCGGTCATCATCGAGCCCGGTGACGCAGGCGAGCAGAGCCCGCGTGTAGGGATGGCTCGGTGCATGAAACAAGCTGTCGACGTCCGCTTGCTCCACCACGCGACCGGCATACATCACCACCACGTCGTCGGCCATCGCTGCGACCACGCCGAGGTCGTGGGTTATCAGAAGCAGGCTCGCTGTCATCTCTTCCTGCAGGTCGTGCAATACGCGCAGGATTTTCGCCTGCACGGTCACGTCGAGGGCGGTGGTTGGCTCGTCCGCGATGATGATCTCGGGGCGGCAGGCGATTGCGGCGGCGATCAATGCCCGCTGGCGCATGCCACCGCTGAATTGATGCGGACGGTCGGCTGCACGGCGCGCCGCGTCGGCGACGCCCACGCGCTCGAGCAGGCCGACGACGCGTGCCATCGCTCCCGCCTGCGTGAGCTTTTCGTGCGCGAGAATGGTCTCGGCAATCTGCGTGCCGATCGAAAGGGTCGGATTGAGCGAGGTGAGCGGGTCTTGGAAGATGATACCGATATGTGCGCCCCGCACGCTCCTGAGCTCGCGTTCATCGAGCGGCACGAGGTTGCGGCCGCGGAAGATCACCTCGCCTCCGACTACGCGGCCGGGCGGATCGATGAGCCCGAGCAGTGAGAGCGCAACCGTGGATTTGCCTGAGCCCGACTCGCCCACGATAGCCGTGGTCCGGCCACGTTTCAGCGCGAAGCTCACCCCGTCTACCGCGACCAACCCGCCTTCGGCGGGCCCGAAACGCGTTCTCAAGTCGCGCACTTCGAGGACGGTGTCTTCCTTGCTCACCGTACGTCGACCCGTCGCGCTGTACGGGGGTCGAGCGCATCGCGCACTCCGTCGCCCAGGAAATTGAAGGCAAGCGAGACCAGCAAGATGGCAATTCCCGGGATCAGCGTAACGTGCGGCGCAGTCGCGAGCACGACACGTCCCTGGGCCACCATCGCCCCCCAGTCGGCGGTCGGCGGCTGCACGCCAAGGCCGAGGAAGCTCAAGCCCGAGCCGACCACGATCATCAGGCCCATCAGTGTCGTCGCGTAGACCAGGATCGGGCTCAGCACATTCGGGAAGACGTAACGGAGCGCGATCGCGAGAGGTGAGCCGCCGGCCGCGCGCGCGGCCTCAATATAGGGCATGGACATAACGCTCAGGGTCGCGGTGCGCGCAAGCCGGCCGAGGTAGGGAACGAGGATGATCATGATCGCCAGCATCTCCGTGCCGATACCCGGCGTCATCGCGCCGGCGAGGGCGATCGCGAACAGAACGATCGGGAAAGCGAACAGCACGTCGAGCGAGCGCATGACGATCGTGTCAACGAATCCGCGGAAGATTCCGGCAAGGATGCCGAGCGCGAGACCGATCGCGCTGGCGCCGAGGGTCGGCAGTACACCCACCGCCAGCGACACGCGCCCGCCCCAGAGCAGTCGCGCGAGTTCGTCACGCCCCTGCTCGTCGGTGCCGAGGAGGTATCCGTGGGTCAGAGGCGCGACGTAGCGGAGCGCGTCGTTGGCGGCGTAAGGCCCGACGCTCGAGATCAAGGGCGCTGCCGCGCAGGCACCGATCACCAGAACGAGGACGATCAGAGCGGCGAGGGCCGCGCGATCGCGGGCGAAGGCGGCGAGCCGCCAGCGGCGCGGCCCCACCCGCCGCCCTGTTGCCGCCACCGTAATCGCCTCCGCCACCGCTCACGCCTCCTCAACACGAGGATCGAGCAACACGTTGATGAGATCAACGGCGATGTTGACCAGGACGAAGCAGAGCCCGATCAAGAGGGTCGCCGCCTGGACCACCGGCAGATCGCGTGCGGTGATAGAAGAATAAAGCAGCGAGCCGAGACCCGGCCAGTCGAACACGACCTCTGTCAGCAGTGCACCACCTACGAGATAGCCAAGCTGCAGGCCGGTGATGGTGACCACGGGCGGCAGCGCGGAGTAGACCACGTGGCGCCGGAGCAGCGTGCCGCGCCGGAGGCCCTTGGCGCGCGCGACTCGCACATGCGGCTTATCGAGCGCGTCGCGCACGGAGGAGCGCACCATGCGGGTAATGATGGCAGCCGGCCCCAGCGCGGTCGCAATGGCCGGCAGGATCAGATGGCGCATCAGATCGAGCGCGCCGCCGTTACCGGCAAGGTCGTACATCCCAGACGCCGGCAGCCAGCGCAGCCGGATGGCGAAGAGCAGCACCAATACCAGGCCGAGCCAGTAGGGCGGCGTGCTGCCGAACAGCAAGGTTGTACCCATGGTGCCGCGATCGACCGGTGTCCGTGCCCGGAGTGCCGCCAGCATGCCGGCCGGATAGCCGATGAGGATGGCCAAAAGCAGGCTTGCGAAGGTCAACACCAGCGTGTTCTCGAAGCGCGGCAGCACCAGGCTCATCACCGGCTCTTGGGTGGCGATGGAGACGCCGAAATCGCCTCTCGCGACATGCGCGAGCCAGATGAAGTATTGCACCGGCAGCGGGCGATCGAGGCCGAGGGTGCGCCGCAATGCCTGCTTCGCGGCCTCGGTCGCCGCGGGGCCGAGCAGCGCTGCCGCGACGTCTCCGGGCGCGAGATGCAGCAAAAGAAACGCGACGATCGACACCCCGAGCATGACCGGCACGACGGCGGCCAGGCGGTTTACGAGAAAGCGCGACACTGCGCGCTATCACCTCCGATAGTAGTGCCGGACAACGACAGCGCCTCTCGCTGCTCTGTTTTCTCAGGGTGCTCGGCTACTCGATCCAGACCGTCGAGAGGTCGAACCAGTCCTCCGGCGGATTGACGAAACCCTTCACCTTTTTCGACAGAATAACGGGCTCCATGTCGTCGATTGTCGGCACGTAAGCGGCACCATCCATGATCAGGCGGTTGGCCTTCTGGTAAATGGCCTTTGCCTTTGTCTGATCGGCCTCGCGAAGCGCCGCCAACAGCAATTTGTCCACCTTTGGATCGCAGTACCAGCCAGAGTTTTCGCCGTTCGGCGGCCAACTGCTGCAGAGCGTGACGATGTTGATCCACGAGGGCGTGGACATCCCCCAGCCGATCTCGCACATGCCGATATCGGGTTTCATGCCAGCCGCCCAGAGGCCGAGGTAGGTGACCCACTCGTACTCGCGGAGTTCCGCGTCGATGCCAATCTTCTTGAGGTCACGCTGGATCCACGTTTCCACGACTTGGCCGGTCCCGTATTGCGGTAGCTGATAAACCATCTTGAAGCCATTCGGGTACCCGGCCTCGGCGAGCAGTTTCTTCGCGCCCTCCGGATCGTAGCTGTAGCTCTTGAAATTCGGGTCGTAGGCGAAAGTGCCAGGTGAGAGCATGCCGTACTCGGCGCGCCCGGTACCACGG
>JBOHMN010000610.1:0-19123 GCA_050730175.1 Acetobacteraceae bacterium
ACGGAGGGGATAAGCAGGCCACTGAAAACAAAGAAGGAGTGTCCCGATTGCGGCATCTGAATATGATCGAGAACTTCGGAATCGGGACACTAGGAAGAAATCCGTGAGCGAAACCTTCGATCTGATCGTTCTCGGCGCCGGGCCCGGCGGTTACGTATGCGCCATCCGGGCGGCCCAGCTCGGCATGCGCGTTGCTTGCGTGGAGGGTCGCGGCACCCTCGGTGGGACCTGCCTCAATGTCGGCTGCATACCGTCGAAGGCGCTGCTGCAATCCTCGGAGGAATTCTACCACACCGGTCACGCACTCTCCGCCCACGGGATCGCCGTGGGTTCGGTTGCTTTCGATCTCGCGAAGATGCAGGCGCGTAAGGACGCGGTGGTCGAAGCGAACGTCAGGGGCGTCGAGTACCTGTTCCGCAAGAACAAAATCACCTGGATCAAGGGCTGGGGGCGAATTGCCGCGCCCGGCCGGATCGAGGTGGACGGGGCCGCATACGAGGCCCGGCACATCGTCGTCGCCTCCGGCAGCGAAAGCACTCCGCTCAAGGATGTCGCGGTGGACGAGAAGCGCATCGTGACCTCGACCGGCGGCCTCGCGCTCGCGGCGGTGCCCACGCACCTGGTGGTGATCGGCGCAGGCTACATTGGCCTTGAGCTCGGCAGCGTGTGGCGCCGCCTGGGCGCCGAGGTGACCGTGGTCGAGTTTCTCGATCGTATCATTCCAGGAATGGACGGCGAAGTTTCCAAGCAGTTCGAGCGTATCCTCGTGCGGCAGGGCCTGAAGTTTCGCCTCGCTACGAAAGTCGTGGCAGCCGATAGCAGCGGCAACGCCGTGCGGCTCAGCCTGCAACCACGAGAGGGAGGCGAGACAAGCGAGCTTTCTGCCGACGCCGTTCTTGTTGCAGTCGGCCGGCGGGCGGTGACGGAACGGCTTGGCCTTGCCGAGCTCGGCGTCAAGCTCGATCAGCACGGCCGGATCGTCACGGACGAACACTTCGCAACCTCGGCTCCCGGCATTCACGCAATCGGCGATGCGATTGCCGGGCCGATGCTGGCGCACAAGGCGATGGACGAGGGTACCGCGCTCGCCGAGATTCTGGCGGGCCGCGTCGCGCACGTGAACTATCACGCGATTCCCGGGGTCGTCTATACGTGGCCCGAAGTGGCGGCGGTCGGCCAGACAGAGGAAGACCTGAAAGCCGCGGGCACCGCTTATAAAACGGGCAAATTTCCTTTCACCGCGACACCCCGGGCGCGCGCCATGGGCGAGACCGACGGGTTCGTGAAAATCCTCGCCGATGCCGCGACAGATGCCGTACTCGGCGCGCATATCCTGGGGCCGGATGCCGGCACCCTGATCGCCGAGCTTGCCATGGCGATCGCGTTCGGCGCTTCCACCGAGGACATCGCCGAGATCTCGCATGCGCACCCGACGCTCAGCGAAGCGGTGAAGGAAGCCGCGCTCGCGGCGGACGGCCGGGCCATCCACCTCTAGTACGTCGATTCCATGAAACTGATCAGTTCGTGCAGCTGCCATGCCCGTGCCTTGAGCACCAACCCTGGCGTCGTCATCGCGAGGAGCGCCGCGCGCGTCCAGCGCGTGGCGTGACTTGGCGATCCAGCCTTTTGGCCGCATCAGCGGTCAATCCCGTTAGTCCATACGATTACCACCACGGAAACGATCTCCTAGGCATACCGTGCAGCCGCTCGCGCTGACGATGGGCGAGCCCGCCGGTATCGGCGGCGAGATCACCCTTCTCGCGTGGCGGGCCCTCAAATCCGACGGGCCGGTCTTCTTCGTGCTCGATGATCCGGTCCGCCTCGCCGCGCTTGCCGAAACACTGGATATTGCCGCGCGCGTTGCCCCGATTGCCAGCCCCGAGCAGGCCGCTTTGTACTTTCCCGAAGCTCTCCCGGTGCTCCCGCTCGCGCTCTCGGCGCCCGTCACGCCGGGGCAACCCGATCCGCGGAATGCGCCGGCCGTCATCGGCGCCATCGACCGGGCGGAGGCGCTCGTACGCACGGGGCACGCCGCCGGGATGGTGACCAACCCGATCAGCAAGAGAGCACTTTATGACGTTGGATTTCCGTTCCCGGGGCACACCGAGTTCCTGGCCGCGCTCACCGGCACCGCCCGCCCGGTGATGATGCTCGCCGCTCCGGCACTGCGGTGCGTGCCGGTTACCGTTCACGTTGCGCTCAAGGCTGCAGTTGCGATGCTGAGCGTGGAACGCATCGTCGAGACCGCTCGGATTGTCGCCAACGGCCTCGCCAACGATTTCGGAATTGCACATCCTCGGCTAGCGGTTGCCGGTCTCAATCCGCACGCCGGGGAAGGGGGTGCGCTTGGAACCGAGGATCGTGACATCGTTGCCCCGGCGGTTGCCGCACTGAAACAAGACGGGATCGCTGCCATCGGTCCGCTACCCGCGGACACGATGTTCACGCCGGCGATGCGCGCGCGCTACGACGTTGCACTTTGCATGTATCACGACCAGGCGCTGATACCGCTCAAGACTCTCGACATGGCGCACGGCGTCAACGTGACGCTCGGCTTGCCGATCGTGCGCACCTCGCCTGATCATGGAACCGCCTTCGATATCGCAGGCATTGGGTGCGCGGATGCGTCGAGTTTGATCGCCGCCCTCCGAATGGCTGCGGCGATGGCAAGAGAGCGGGAGAAGCGATGATGGGCCCGATCCGGCTTGGCGTGAACCTCGATCATGTCGCAACCTTGCGGAACGCGCGCGGCGGTGTGCATCCCGATCCGCTACTGGCGGCGCGGGCCGCGCTGGCTGCCGGCGCGGACAGCATCACGATTCACCTCCGGGAAGACCGCCGCCACATCGGCGATGCCGATCTAGAGCGGATGCACGCGGAGATCACGGCTCCGCTCAATCTGGAGATGGCGGCAACCGAGGAAATGGTGCGCATCGCCTGCCGGGTGCGGCCTGCGGCCTGCTGCCTCGTGCCCGAGAAGCGAAGGGAGGTGACGACGGAAGGCGGGCTCGGCGCCGCCGATCAGGAGGATACACTCAGAGTACCGATCCGCCGGCTTAGCGAGGCTGGGATCTCCGTCGCACTCTTCATCGATCCCGAGCCGCGACAGGTGGACGCAGCAAGCCGGCTGGGCGCTGCCGCGGTCGAGCTGCACACCGGACGTTATGCCGCAGCATTCGAGGCGGAGGGGGAAGCTTCGCTTCGCGAACAGGAACTCGCGCGCCTGCAGGAGGCCGCCCGCCGGGCGATCGGGCTCGGCCTCGCCTGTCACGCCGGGCACGGGCTGACATTCGCAAATGTCGGCCTTGTCGCAGCAATTCCCGAAGTGAGCGAACTCAACATCGGACACTTCCTGATCGGCCAGGCGATCTTCGATGGTCTCGATGCGGTGGTGAGACGAATGAAACGCCTGATCACCGCGGCGCGTCGCGAGAGCGGCAAACGCCCTAGAGCAATATCGCCCTGACCGGAATCGCCAGATGCCAGTCAGGGTGGTGAAATTGCTCGAGAAAACAAACCGGGAGCATGTTCGGTCAACCTGAACATGCTCCCGGCGCGGCGCGCAAGCGGGGAGCTGAGCCGCGTCGGTCCAGTGCTCACCCGTCGTCTCGGTGCGCACCAGCGGCTTTGGTGGATCGCTCGGGAGATGGGTCGATGCGGCTCAGGAAGTGCCGCTGGCGAGTGTCGCCTTGAGGCCGGAGATGGTGAGCGTGAGGGCACTCGGGCCGCTCGCTGCAACCGGAGCCGCCACCCGCCAAGTTGCGTGATCGATATCGCGGAACAGAACGGCAATGCCAACGAATTGCGTTCCCTTCTGCAACGTGCGGGTGATCGTCTTGGTCTGGCCGGGCGGCAGTACGAACTGCTCCGAGGCCAGGAGGTCGCCGCCCAGCGTCTGCTGCGTGTGCCCGATCAGCGCGAAAAAGTCGGCCCGATCGAAGCTTCCGGTGCCACTAAGCTGGAATAGCTGAAACGCGACCGGCGCCGGACGGCCGGTCGGGTCAGGGTTCTGATTCGCCCCGGCGTGCACCGTGAGCGTCAACACGGCAGGGGCGGCCGGCCCGGCCGCGCAGCGTGCGAGTGCGAGTGCCGGTACGAGAGCGAGTAAAGCGCGGCGGCCAGTCATGCGGACTCCGTTCCCCGGGTGACGATCTCGGCCAGCGCCTGCTCGTAGGCGCGGGCGAAGGCCTTGCCGAAGACGCTGTCGAAATCGTCGGCGAGTCCGGCGGCAACCTGAGCGTGCAGCTTTTCGAAGGCGTCCCAGGCGCGTGCCTTGCGGCCCGCCGCGAGCGCCATCAGCCCGCCGGCACCGGACGCCCCGGAGAGGGTCGCGGGATCGAAGCGTTTGACCAGTGCGCGCACCGCCGCCTGCAGCGCCGCAGTGGTGGCAAGCTCATGCTGGCGAATATCCTTGAGCGCGTCTGCAACCGCCTCGGCTGGGCTCATGTCGGTATGCCGACCCGCACCGATCAGTGCAGCCAGCGCATCATCGTCCCCGGCGGAAAACTTGAGCGGGTTGTTGCCCCGGGCGCGGATCATCGTCTGCTCGATCCGGAACTCACCCTTGATGGCGGCGCGTGCGATCAGCGCCTGGCGCAGGCCGCTCACCAGAGCCCGAAAGGCCCCGCCGAGTGCGGTCATTGCCGCCATCGGGTCGGCGAGCTCGGCATCCGGCACGCCGGCACCTGCCAGGAACATCCTGAGCAGGTCGGAATCGGCTGCAGGCTGGACGCTCAGTGGCCGGGCCTCAGGCGCAGCAACCGTGGCAGGAACGGCGGCAGGCGCGGCGACGGACGGGGGAGGGGAAGCGGCGGCAGGCGGGGAGGCAGCGGCAGGCGGGGAAGCGGCGGCAGGCGGTGGGCGCAGCAGGGATTCCTCGCTGTCCCAGTCGTCTGGCAGCAACTCGGCGGCCGACTGCGGCGGTCGGAACGCATCTTCCACCGCCGGCCCATGGTCCGGCATGACCGGACCGGCGAAGGGCGCATCGGCCGGGTCTGGCGCGAGGGGGTCGAAGTCCGCGGGCAGTGCGAACGCCGGCCTCTGGCCGCCCGGCTCTTTGTCAGCGAATGGCCGCCCGCCCGTCGCGCCCAGTACAGCCGCGAACGGATCATCACCGAACGGATCGGGCGGCTGCGAAGCGCCCCGGACGGGCGCAATCGCTGGAGCAAACTGCTCCGCTTCCTCGGCAATACGAACCTCGATCTCGTACGGCCCAAGGCGCAGCCGATCCCCGTCACGCAGCGTTCGCGGTGCGCCCACGCCGACCGCATCGGCCTCGCGGTTGAGGAAGGTCCCGTTGGCCGAGAGATCGGCAAGTTGCCAGGTACCCGAACGGAAGGCGAGCAGGCAATGCCGCTTCGAGAGATGTCGCTCCGGGTCCGCCAGCACCCAGTCATTCTCGGTGCCGCGCCCGACGCTGAACTCCCCGCCGTGCAGGGTTCGCGTCTCAGGCGGGACATCGTCGGGGCAACGGAGCACGGAAAGCGTGAGCGTCATTGCCTCAGCCGATCAAGACCGTTGGCATCCCGAGCACGATCACTCCGCCATGTGCGGTCGGATCCCCCATTCTCGCTGCCGGCATGCCGCCGAGCAGAACGGTCGGCGCACCCGGCAGGATGGTATCGGGCGGTCCGACGCACGTGCAGAGCCCGCCGACAACCGCCGCCGGCATGCCTCCCACCAGCACGGTTGGCACGCCAGGAGGCAGGATCGGCCCACCGACGTGCGGTACCAATACGTCCACCATCGGGCAGGTATGCAAGCAGCCGACGAAGGCCGCAGGCTGGCCCATCACGCCTCCTCGGGCGGCAGTCTTCCGGGCCCGCCCGCCGCGATGTTGTGGGCGCTGTCGAGAAAGCGGGCAAGCCGGTCTTTCTGCCGTTCCGGCTTCGTGCGCACCGCCGCCAGCGCAATCGCACCGGCCACCGCGGTGCCGGTGAGGTAGTCGGCGGGGGGCACCGCCGGCTGGCCGGGCGGAGACATCGAATCTCCGCTCCAGAACGCCGCGACTGCAGCCCACGCCTCCGGACTGCCGAATCCCGCCTGCTGCGCAGCCGCGAAGGCGGCGCGGCGCGGCTCATCGGATTGGCGGCGCACCCACTGCTCGGCCTGGGTCACGGCCGTGCGGTCGGGCTCCGGAAGGTTGGTCGGGGCCGTGTGGTGTGCGCACACACAGGCCCACCACGTGGCTTCCCGCTTCGGCAAAGCGTGCGCTAAGAGCCGCGTCGCCTCCATCAGGAAGCCGCGCCCCTCCAAACGCTCCAACGCCTCGGCGATCGCCGCGCAGCCATCAAGCAGCGCACTCGCCTCGGGCGAAAGGTCGAGCCGCTTTCGCACCTCCTCGAGATTGCTATCCGCCAGCTTGACCAGGGCTGCCCCCATCATCGCTTACGCGTCAGTTCACTTGCACCAGTCCACCTTTCAAAGTGAGCATTCCATCCCCGGTCAGCTGGGCCATCGGACCCTTGAGATCGAGCAGGGCCTGCGCTGCCGCCTTGATCATCGTCCCGTTGATCGCGACGCCCGAGGGGTCGATCTTGATGCTGTTGCCGCCGACCGTGAGGGTGATGCTGGTGGGGTCCATTTTCACGCTGCTACCCTCTCCGACCGCCAGTTGGATCGCCTGCGCTCCGGTGATCTTCACCGAGCCCGCCTGTGCGTTCACGACTATGTTACCGCTAGACGAGGTTACCGTGTAATTGTTTTCTGAAGTGTGACCAACCTTGCCCTTAACCGAGAGAGTCCGGTCGCCGTCGATGGTGATCGATTCGTCCTTCTTGATTGTTACGGTCCGATTGTTGCCGACGCTCAGCGACTGGTCGTGCTCGACCTCGGTCGTCAGGTCCTTCTCGGCGTGCAGCAGCACCGCCTCGCTTCCCGCCGTGTCGTCGAACGACAGCTCGGAGTAATTGGAAGTTCCGCCACCGGTCGATGAGCGGCTGCGGAAGCCGCTCTTGGTCTGTTGCCCGGGCAGCGCAAAGGGCGGCATCTGCTGGCCGTTGTAGAAGGAGCCGATCACCACCGGCTGATCCGGGTCTCCGTACATGAAGGCGGCCGCGACCTCGCTTCCCTGCCGCGGCATGTGTTGCCAGCCCCAGCCGTTGCCGCTCCAGGGCTGGATCACCCGCACCCAGATCGCGTTCTGCCCGGTTTCGTCCTTCCGGTGATCCCAGAAGAACTGCACCTTGATCCGCCCGATCTTTTCGCTGTCGATCTCGCCCGAAGCGGCCAGCACGATTGCCGAATAGACCCCCGTCATGTGTGGCCGCGGGGTCGCGCAAGGCTGCCGCCAGGTGGTCGCCTGAGGAAACGCCGTGAAGCTGTTCCGGTAGCTGATCTCGCCCCCGCCGGTAATCCAGGTCGGGTCGGCGAAATCGTGCAGCACGCCGCGCACCACGAACTGCGCGTTCTGACTGCCGCTCATCGGATCGGTCGTGAGCGTAAAGCGCCCGCCGGCGAAGAAGCCCTCGTGCTGGCCCTCCCCCTCGTAGAGCGCCGCCGCCGCGTCAGCGGCTTCGGACTGGAACTTGGCGCGTGCGTTGAGGATGTCGGTCTTGTCGGAGCGCCCCGGCCATAGATAGACGCTGCGCCCGGAGGCTCCGCTGGCCTTCAGAAGCGAGCTGCTGGTCCCGCTCGGCTGGTTCACCGTGACCGGGTCGTAGTCGGCCAGGGTCACGGAGCCCCAGGCAGTCTCGTTGCGACGACGGAACGCCGACAGGACGTCGTAGTTCCCGCCGGTTTCGACATAAGTCAACGCATCGCCGCTGATCGCCTGGAAGGCACCGTTGTAGTTGAGAATGACGAGCTTGTGTGCGCTCTCGGTATGTTCGAAGTAATAATAAAGGCCCTCCTCCTCCATCAGACGGCTGACGAAAGCCAGATCGGTCTCATTGAACTGGGTGGTGTAAGGCCGCGTCCGCGGCGCGCCCTGCAGCCTCGTGTCGTAATCGATCGTCGCCTCGCCGAAGATCTTGCTCAGGATGTCGGTGACGCTGGCATCCGGGAAGATTCGGCAGTCGATAGTCTGGGTCAGGAACCAGAGCTTCGGCACGACCTCGAAGCGATAGTATCCGTAGCCGCGCACGGCCGTCCCATGGGTGATCAGACGTCTGATCATGCCGTTGAAATACCGCTCGGGACCGCCCGGCCGTGCCACCTTCAGAGATAGTGGCTGGAACAGATACGTGTCGGGCGAGAGCGGCGATCCGGAGGCGTAGAAATCGATGGTGAGAGCGAACGGAGCGCTGATCGCCTCCTCGGCGTGGAAGGCGACCGGGATGAAGCCAGTGGCTGCGCCGCTGACCGCGATACTGAGTGCACGCTCCTGCCCGCCTCCTCCACCCGCGGCGTCGGACATGAAGGTCTCCTTCCGAACCGGAGTCCTTTTACCTGCCGGCAGGGCAGCGGCAAACAAACGCTCCCGTGACCGCCGGTGTCCTGCCCCCGTCGTTTGCTGCCCGCGGCGGCAAACGTAAGGGGATGAGCAGGCCACCGAAAATAAAGGGCTAGTGTCCTGCCCCCGTCGTTTGCTGCCCGCGGCAGCTTGCCAACTTGCGCATCCCGCCGTTTCCCGCCGGCGCATCTCCCCTGGTCCGGGAAAGGTTGCGCCGGCGCAGCCGTCCGGCCAGGCGCACAACGCTGGGCGCTTGCCGACCCGCCACCGCACGGAACGGCGTCACGATTCCCGTCCGGCGCAATCGGCTCTAGGGTCGCCACTGTCGACCCACAGAGGAGGCCCCCATGGCAGCGGACGATCCGGAGCACACGGCAGTGGCTCCGCACCAGGTTCCCGGCATGACCTCCAGCGAGTTCATCGAGGTTCTGTTTCACCGCTCTGCCCGCGAAGACCTGGCGCGCTACCGGCCAGCGGATCTCGAGGCGCTGGCGGCTGCCGCCCTCGCCCATGTCGCGGCGGCCGGGAGCTCACGGCCCGACATCCGCCTTGCTGATCACGAATGCATCGTCGAGGGCCGCACCGAGGAGATCACCGTGCTGGAGGTGGTCAACGACAACATGCCCTTCTTGCTTGACTCGACCCTCGGCGAGCTCACGGACCAGGGCTTCGAGCCGCAGCTCGTGGCGCATCCGATCTTGGCCGTCGAGCGCGACCGTGATGGTGCGCTGATCCGCCTCGAAGGTGACGCAGCCGCCGTGGTGCAGCCGGGCCTGGCGCGCGCGAGCTTGATCCACGTCCACCTCGGCCGCATCGACGATCCGGCAGAGCGCACCCGCCTCGTCGCCGGTTTGCGCGAGACCTACGCGGCGGTCGCACTCGCGGTCGAGGACTGGGCGGGCATGTGGGCGCGCGTCGACGAGGTGGTTCGCGCCTATCGCACGAGCCCTCCGCCACTTGCCGAGGACGAGCTCGCAGAGGCGGTGGCGTTTCTGCTCTGGTTGCGCAACGACAATTTCGTCTTCCTCGGAGTGCGCGAGTACCGCCTGCCGGATGGCGATGTCGCCGCCGATCCGGTGCCGGGGAGCGGACTGGGGCTGTTGCGCGACCCCGCGGTGAAAGTACTCCGCCGCGGCCGCGAACTCGTCGTGATGACGCCGGAGATTCGCGCCTTCCTGGCCCGGCCGCAGGCGCTGATCATCGCCAAGGCGAACGTCAAATCGCGCGTGCATCGGCGCGCCTATCTCGACTATGTCGGGGTCAAGCTGTTCTCGGCTTCCGGGCGCCTGGAGGGCGAACTCCGGCTGGTCGGGCTGTTCACCGCCAGCGCGTACACCAGCACCACGGGCGCAGTGCCTTATCTCAGGCACAAGGTCGCCAAAGTGGTGGCGCGCGCCAATTTCGACCCGGCAAGCTACGCCGGCCGCGCCCTGTTCGCGGTGCTGGAAGACTATCCGCGCGACGAGCTTTTCCAGATCGACGAGGAAACGCTCTATCGCTTCGCAATGGCGATCATGAACCTCTCGGAGCGCCCGCGCATCCGCGCTCTGATCCGCCCCGACGAATTCGACCGGTTCATCTCGATCCTCGTCTTCCTGCCGAAGGACCGTTACGACACGCAGGTCCGACAACGCATCGGCGCCTGGCTTGCCGAGCTCTACCGCGGCCGCGTCTCGGCCGCCTATCCTGCTTATCCGGAAGGCCCGCTCGCCCGCACGCATTTCATCATCGGCTACGACGAAGGCGAACGGCCACCCATCACGCAGGCTGCGCTCGAGGCCGGCATCGCGACAATCGCGCGGACCTGGCGCGATGCACTCCGTGATGCCCTGATAGCGGCGGAGGGTGGGGCGCGCGCACGCACCCTCGTCAGGCGCTACGCCGATGCCTTCTCAGCGGCGTACCGTGAGGCATTCCCGGCCGAGCGGGCGCTTGCCGACATTGCGATCCTGGAGCGTCTATCTCAGGATCGCCCGCGCGCCGCGAGATTCGATCGGGTGTCCGGTGCACCAGCATCGCGCGCAGCGGTCTTGCTCTTTTCGCGCGAGGCCGCGCTGCCGCTCTCGGAGCGTGTGCCAATCCTCGAGAATCTCGGATTCCGCGTGCTCGAAGAGCGCACTTTTCGTATTGATGTCGCGGGCAGCGTCGGCACGCAGCCGGTCTGGCTGCACGATATGGAGATCGAGCGTGCCTCCGGGGCCGCGCTTGACCTTGCCGTGCTCGAACCGAAGCTGGAAGCAGCACTGCTTGCCGTCTTGCACGGTGTGGCCGAGTCCGACGGCTACAACCGCCTCGTTCTCGAAGCCGGGCTCGATTGGCGAGAGGCGTCGCTGCTGCGTGGATTGGGGCGCTACCTGCAGCAGATCGGCACCCCCTACGCGCAGGACTATCTCGCGGCAACGCTGGCTCGTCACCACGCGATCACCGCGCGCCTCATGGTACTCTTCTATGCCCGCTTCGATCCTGCCGTCTCCGAACGCGATCGCGGCAAGCGCCAGGGGGAGATCAGGGCCGCAATCGAAGCCGCACTCGCCGATGTGGCAATCCTCGACGACGACCGCATTCTCCGCCGTTTCGCCAATCTCATCGAGGCCGCCGTTCGCACCAATTATTTCCAGCGCGGCGCCGATGGTCGATTGCGCGAGGCGATCGCCTGCAAGTTCGACTGCCACCGCATCGAGGCGTTGCCCGAGCCGCGGCCGCTGTTCGAGATCTTCGTCTACAGCCCGCGTGTCGAGGCCCTGCACATGCGCATGGGCCGCGTGGCCCGCGGGGGGATCCGCTGGACCGACCGCCCGCAGGACTTCCGCACCGAGATTCTCGGCCTCTGCAAAGCGCAGCAGGTGAAGAACGCCGTGATCGTCCAGGTCGGGGCGAAGGGTGGCTTCTTCCCGAAGCACCTTCCTTCTCCCGCCGATCGCCAGGACTGGCTTGCGGAAGGCATCGCAAGCTACCGCATCTTCATCGATGCCCTGTTGCAGCTCACCGACGATATTGGTGCCGACGGCGTGATTCCGCCACCGGAAACCGTGCGCCACGACCCGGACGATCCCTATCTCGTGGTGGCTGCCGACAAAGGAACCGCGACCTTTTCCGATATCGCCAACGAACTTGCGATCGCACACAATTACTGGCTCGGAGATGCCTTCGCCTCCGGTGGCAGCAACGGCTACGATCACAAGCGCATGGGCATCACCGCGCGTGGCGCATTCGAGTCGGTGAAGCGGCACTTCCGCGCCATCGACATCGATATCGAGAGCCAAACCGTGCCGGTTGTCGGGGTCGGCGACATGTCGGGAGACGTGTTCGGCAACGGCATGCTGTTGTCGCGCACGCTGAAGTTGATTGCCGCATTCGACCACCGCGACATCTTCCTCGACCCCGATCCCGACCCGGCGACCGCCTGGACCGAGCGCCGCCGCCTGTTCGATCTGCCGCGCTCGAGTTGGGCAGATTACAACCCTCTGCTGATCTCGAAGGGCGGCGGCGTCTATTCGTGCAGCCTGAAATCGGTTCCGCTCAGCCCCGAGGCGCAGACCGCACTCGGCCTCAGACGCAACGCGGCAAGCCCGGCCGATGTCATGAATGCGATCCTCAAGGCACCCGTCGATTTCATCTGGTTCGGCGGCATCGGCACGTACGTCCGTGCCAGCACCGAGACGGATGCCGAGGCAGGCGATCGCGCAAATGACGCCATCCGCATCGCGGCCACCGAACTCCACGCCAGGGTGATCGGCGAAGGCGCCAATCTCGGGGTGACCCAGCGCGGCCGCATCGAGGCAGCGCAGCACGGAATTCTGCTCAATACCGACGCCATCGACAATTCCGCCGGGGTCAACACCTCCGACGTCGAGGTCAACATCAAGATCGCTCTGGCAGTCCCGCGCGGCGACGGCCGTCTGGACGACGCATCAAGGCATGCGCTGCTTGCCGAAATGACCGAGGACGTGGCGCAGCTGGTGTTGCGCAACAATTATCTGCAGCCCCTCGCGCTCTCGCTCGCCGATCCCCGCAATGCATCGGATGCCGGACTGGGCGAGCGGCTGATGCAGGTGCTCGAGCAGGAGGGGCGATTGAGCCGCGCCGTCGAGTTCCTGCCCGATACCGCGACTCTTGCCGAGCGATACCGGCGTGGCGACGGATTGACTCGCCCCGAAGTCGCGGTGCTGCTGGCCTACGCGAAGCTTGCCTTGCACGACCACGTGCTCGAGAGTTCCCTTCCCGATGATCCTTATCTCGCGCGCGAGCTCACGCGCTACTTCCCGGAGATGCTCAACGCCCGCTTTCCGGATGCGATTGCGCAGCACCGGTTGCGTCGGGAGATCATTGCGACCGGGCTTGCGAATGCCATCGTCAACCGCTGCGGGCCGGCGGTGGTGCCGCGGCTTGCGGACGAAACCGGGGCGGACACGGCGACCATCGCCGCCGCCTACGTCGCCACGCGCGATTGCTTTGACCTGAGCGCCCTGAACGCGGCGATCGACCAGCTCGATGCTCGCCTGTCGGGTGCGTTGCAGCTCGAGCTCTATCATGCACTTCAGGATCTCCTGCTCGATCGCATGGTCTGGTTCGTTCGCAATATCTCCCTGACCGCCGGGCATCTTGACCAGATCGTGGCGCGTTATCGGAGCGGTATCTCCGAGGTAGCGCAGGCGCTCGAGGCGGCACTGCCGGATGCCGCCGCCGCCGCTGAGATCGCGCGCCGAGAGGAGCTCACCGCCCAGGGCGTGCCCGCCGCTCTGGCAGCGCGGCTCGCCGCGCTCGGTGATCTCGCCGCCGCCTCCGACATCGTCCTCATCGCCGGGCGAACCGGCCGGCCCGCCGCCGATATCGCCCCCGTTCACTTCGCCATCGATGAAATGTTCGGCCTCCGCGCTATCATTGCCGCGGCGCGCGGTCTCGTGATCGCCGATCATTTCGATCGCCTCGCCCGGCATCGCGCGATCGAGGCCATCGCCGATGCGCATCGGCGCCTGACCGGCGAAGCGGTGGCGGCAAACGGCCCCGGTGCGGTCGGCATCGAGGCCTGGGCAACCCGCCGCGCCGTCCCGCTCGCCCGCATCCGCGAGGCGGTCAGCGGCATCGTCGCGCGCGGCCTCTCGCTTTCCAAGCTCATGGTGGTCGCGGGCCTGCTCGCCGATCTCAGGGAGGAATGAGCTCGGGGCGCCATTCTCCCCGCTCGATCCCGCCGATTTTCTGTAACCTTCCCACAAAGGCTCTGTGATGTACGACGATCCCCGCATCGATCCGGAAATGCGCGCGGCACAGCTTTCCTATGACGACGCTGCCGCCCGCTACCCAGCGATCCGCCTCGAGCTTCCTTTTGAGCCGAGCCGGGCCATCAACGATGCGCTGGTCCTGTTCTCCGCCGCCGGCGGGCCCAGCATGGCCGATATCGAGGACCGCTGGATCGCTGCGCACGGCAGGCGAATCTTCTGCCGCCTCTATCGCCCGCGAACCGAGTCGGCGCTCCCGGCGCTGGTCTATTTCCACGGCGGCGGCTGGGTCTGGTCATCCGTCGATACGCACGATCGGGTTGCCCGCGAACTCGCCGCGGCGAGTGGCGTTGCCGTGGTGAGCGTCGATTATGCGCTGTCGCCCGAAGCCGAGTTCCCGCAGGCGCTCGAAGAATGCGCCGCTGTGATCGCCTATCTTGCCGTCTCGGGGGCCGCCTGGGGCATCGATCCGCGGCGCCTGCTGCTCGGCGGAGACTCCGCCGGCGGCAACCTCGCACTCGCAACAGCGCTGCTGCTGCGCGCCCGAAAGGCGCCGCCGCCGCGCGGCATACTCGCGGTTTATCCGGTCTGCGATTCGGACCTTGCGACGCCGAGCTACCGCGAGTTTGCCGAAGGCTACGTGCTGACGGCGGAGAAGATGCGCTTCTACTGGAGCGTCTATGCACCCCGCCCAGCCGATCGCCTGCATCCGCTCGCCGCCCCGTTGCGTGCCGAACTCGCCGGCCTGCCGCCTGTGCTGATTCAGCTCGCCCAACTCGACGTGTTGCGCTCCGAAGGAGAAATGCTCGCGGCGAAGCTGCAAGCGGCGGGCGTCGCCGTGACGCGCGAAATCTACGGAGGCCTCCTCCACGGCTTCCTCCGCACAACGGCACACGTTGCCGGCGCGCGGGAAGCGGTCGTCAAAGCCGGCGCGTGGCTCCGCGCGCAAGCCGCCTGAGCCAGTACTACCTTTCGCACGCGAGTGACTTGCGCCACAGCACGAAGTATGGCCGAAGGTTCTTACCGTACGTTTTCGCACCGATGGGCCTTCAGACCCAACGACTGGCTGATATCAGCCACGAGAACACCTGCCGCCATCGCAGCGGCGTACGCAGAGCAGCCCCTCAGCGACAGACGACGCAGCGCTCAAACCCTTCAGGCAGCGATCTCCACCGCACCAGTCATCAGTGCGACACCCTCCTGCATGGTATGGCTGCGCGGAGTCACCACTGCTATCCGCCGGCCGAGCCGCATAATCTGAATGCGGTCCGCCAGCTCCCACACGTTGGGCATGTTGTGGCTGATCAGGATCACTGGAAGCCCGCCATCGCGCAGCCTTTTGACAAGGCGCAGAACCTGCCCGGATTCGCGCACGCCGAGCGCTGCCGTCGGCTCGTCCATCATGAGGACCTTGCTACCGAACGCCACCGCGCGTGCCACGGCCACCGCCTGGCGCTGGCCGCCCGAGAGCGTTTCAACACTTTGCGTGATATCCTGCAGCGTCTCGATTCCAAGCCGCTCCACGTCGTTCCTTGCTTCCCGCTGCATCCCGGCTACGTCCAGCATCCGCAGGATCGTCCCGAGCGGGCCCGCTCGGCGCCGCTCGCGGCCGAGGAACAGATTGCTGGCAATATCGAGCGCCGGGATGACACCGAGACTCTGATGCACCGTCTCGATGCCGGCCCGACGCGCGCCAAGGGGATCACGGAATGTAGCGCGCCGGCCGTCCACCCGGATCTCGCCACTGTCGGGGATCTCGGCACCCGAGAGGCACTTCACGAGCGTCGATTTTCCTGCGCCGTTGTCCCCGATCAACCCGAGGACTTCCCCGCGATAGAGCTCGAGATCGACCCCACGGAGCGCCACTACCGGACCGTACCGCTTCGAGAGGCCCTTCGCCGCGAGAACAGGCTGAGAATGCGGCGCTGCTGGCGACGCGTCGACACTTTGTTCTCCGGGAAGTGGCACGCGTCCCACTCCTCAGGTTTTGCTGGTCCCGGTCGTCACGGTGCGGATCCAATGATCGATAGCCACTGCGCCAATCACCAGGATGCCCTCTGCGAACTGCAAGTAGAACGACTGCACGCCGGCTAAAGCAAGCCCGGTCTCGAATACCTGAACGATCATCGCGCCGACCAGCGCTCCGATAACGGCGCCACGACCACCGAACAGGCTGGTCCCGCCGATGACGACTGCCGTGATGCTGTCGAGGTTCAGGTTCATCGAGATATTCGTGCTGGCATTGCCCACGCGCCCGATTTGTATCCATGCAGCGACGCCGTAGAGAATCCCGCCCAAGAGATACACGCTCATCAGCAGGTTCTGCACCCGGATTCCGGCGAGTTGGGATGCTTCCGGGCTGCCTCCGACCGCGTAGACATGGCGTCCCCAGGCGGTGCGACTGAGCATGTAGCCAACGACGAAATAGAGGAGGATCATCAGAAATACGCCGGTCGTAATGTTGAACGGCCCGAGTGAAACAACCTTTCCTGTCCACAGCAAAAGGTCGTTAGGGTTCGGGAAGAAGACGGTGGTCCCGGCGGATGTAATGAGCCCGATCGCGGTGAAGACGCTGAACGTGCCTAAGGTAACGATGAACGGGGGGAGGGCGAAATACGCTGCCAAGCCTCCGTTGATCCCGCCGCCGACCGCGCCGGCTCCGAGACCAATCAGCAATGCGATCCAGGGAGGAAAACCGAGCGTGACGGCAAGTTCGGCCATGACCATCTGCGCCACGATCATCACCGCGCCGCAGGCAAGATCGATCCCGGCCGTCAACATAATGATAGTCTGACCTATCGACAGGCAACCCAACACTGCGAGTTGCTGGAGCATGAGCGAAATGTCTTGCGCACGCAGAAAGCGCGGATTCAGCAGTTGGAAGACTGCCACTGCGATAATCAGGACGATGCCTGGCGCGCCGGCCGGATGGCGGTGGAGAAACTGCAACAGCGGCCGTTGCTGCACACGCATTGGTTGGGACGCGCGCGGGCTAGTTCGCTGGTCGGTGGCGGTCTCGCCGGCGCCGGGCTCCGTTGTCTGATTCATCGGCGTCCGTCAGGCCCTGCCAGCTGACCGCTCCAGTGCGTCGCGGCAAACGGGTAGCGCGTTACGATCAACGAAGCGTACGGCTGGCGAAGGCAAGCTGGCTCGGCGCGACGAACTGGTTCTCCCCGGGTGACGTTGCGCCAGATATCGACGATTTCTTTCGGGACGGTCGAACGGCGCGCCGAGCAACCGCCCCTCAGGTACCCCAGCAGAGGGGCTTTGCCTGGCTCGACGTAACGCTCGGAACACCTTTAACCGGATGATCCGTGTAAACCTCCGTCCCGGTATTGTAGAACGTTAACCCCGGCGTCGGCGTGAAGCCGGTCCCCTTTTCGATGTGGTTGTAGATCGCCTTCAGCGCGAGCACGCCCATTTTCCCGGGAAACTGGCCGGCGGTGGCGGCGATCGTGCCGGCTTTGATGTACGGGAGATTGGCGCAACTGCCGTCGATGGTCACGACGATCGGGTGCTCGTTGGCCGTCTGAAGTGCGCGCACGGCTCCCTGTGCTGAAGGTTCATTGACCGCATAGACGACATTGATGTTCGGGTTCTTGGCTAGGCAGGTCTCCATTGCCTTCTGACCGCCGGTTGCACTACCGAGCGTAGGAAGCTCACAGGCAATTTTGTACGTGCCCCCCTTGCCGTTGTCATAGCGCCCGCTCTTCGGCTCGAACCCGCTGACATTAGGTTTCCCGACGGGAATCCCCATTCCTTCCAGGAAGCCATGGTTCCGATCGACGTTAACACTCAGCACCTCGGTGAAAATGCCGTCGAGCATCGCGATCACCGCCGGTTTGCCGTCGAGACGTCCTCTCGCGTAGCGCCCGATCAGTTGGCCAGCCAACCTATTGTCCGTCGCGTAGGTCATCTTCACGATGTCGGCGGGCGTCGGCACGGTGTCCACGCCGACGACAGCAATGCCAGCCTTTTCCGCTTGGCGCAGCGACGAATTGACGGCCGGCCCGTTCGATCGGATGATGATGCCCTGATCTCCGGCGGCGATCGCATTGTCGATCTCGGTGATCTGGGAGTTGGTGTCGCCTTCTTCCTTCCCCGCTTGGAATGTCAGATCGACCCCCAGCTCTTTCGCTTCTGCCGCGGTCGCCTTGTGCATGGAAATCCAATAGGGATTTATGTAATCCTGAAGGATAAGCGCGATGTGGACCTTCTTGCCGCCGGCCAGGTCCGTGCTGCCTGCGGCGAACGCCGGAAGCGTCAACGAGCCCGCGAGCAATCCGCCGAGACCGACTCCGGCGGCACCCATCAAGAAGTGCTTCAGGTACGTACCGTTCTTCCCGCTCTTCGCTCGTTGGCTCTCTGTTTGTGCGAGCTCAACACGCATGGCGTCCATCCTCCGGGCTGTGCAAGAAGACCCTGCCACGATCGGCGGGGCCGCGCATGATGGGGGCTCATCATCGGGTGAATCGCGAGTGCGTGCCACACTGGAGATGGCTCTGAGCAGCCGCGTTTCGTCTGCCCAAGCAGGGCTGACGCCGGGTAAGAAGCGAGCCATTTCGTCGCTCGCGCGGCAAGATAAGCGGAGCAGTGCGCACTCGGTGACCTGTGCGCGACCTCCGATACACCTCAGAAATCGCACCATGCCAGCCTCGCCCCGAACCGCTGCTCCCACGGACAGGGTACGGTCACGTGCTGTGACTGTCAAGAAAGTGCCACGACCCCCAGCAATTCTCATTTTGCCTGGCGGTGGCCGATCCGGATGCCCGATAGGGGCATTGGAGTGTTCCCCCTGCTTGGTTGGGGCTGCCCGGGTGAGTCTGGATTGCACCGGTCCGGGGCAAATCGGCTGCGATAGGCAGATGGCGGCTTTCGGCGCGACCGCTTTGTCGATTCGATGGCGCGGTGTGCACCACGGATCGCCTGATCGCCGCTGTTCGAAGCTGTTGCCTGGCGGTTCCCGACCGGCGGCAGGGGCGGAACGCCACCTATGGCATGGCAGACTTTGGCATGGCCGCGTTCCCCGCGTTCTTCATGCGGAGCCCGTCCTTTCTGGCGCACCAGCGGCATCTGCCGGCGGGCCGCGGACGATCCAACTGCCAAACCTTGTTCGCGATGGACCCATGGAACCGGAGTTCATCGTTCCGCAAGACGGCCACGAGAAGCATGACTGCGAGAGCCGCGCCATGCAGCGCTGGCTGGCGGCCCATGATGCCTGCTGTGCCCGACTCAGGCCGGTGTATCTGGGCGACGACCTGTACTGGCGCCAGCCAACCTGCCAACCGGTACTCGATGCGGCGGCGCATTTCATCTTCGTCTGCAAGCCCGCATCACATCCGACCATCGAGGAATGCCGCACCGGCATCGAACTTGCGGAGTTGACCACCCGGGCCAAGCTCCGTGGCACGTCGGGCCGTCACCGCTATCGCTGGCTGTCCGATGTCCCGCTGCGGGACGGCGACGACGTCCCCAAGGTCAACCGGTTCGCGATCGAGATCCTGGATCCGGCCGG
>JBOHMN010000611.1:0-28906 GCA_050730175.1 Acetobacteraceae bacterium
GATACGAGACCTGGGGGGGCGGACAGCGCCAAGGCGGCGCCGTCCGCCCCGCCTTCTCGCTGGGGGGTCGGGCATGTTTTGCGCGGCTTCCTGGTCCAGCGCGAAGCAAGCATCGTTATCGTTGCCATTCTGCTGATCATCTATTTCGGCGTCAGCAACCCGAATTTCATCTCCAACGCCAATCTCGAGACCCTGTCGCAGTTCGTCGCGGCACCCGCGATCATTGCCTGCGGCGAAATCATGCTTTTGATCTGCAAGGAGATCGATCTCTCCGCCGGCCAGACCTTCGCCCTCGCTCCGTTCCTCGTTTATTTCGGGGCAAAGTTCGGATTGCCGGTGATCCCGGCCATCCTGGTCGCCCTCGTCATCTGTGCCGGAATCGGTTTGCTGATCGGCCTGGTCACGATCCTGCTCGAGGTGCCATCATTCGTCACCACGCTCGCTACCCTCTTCCTGATCGGGGGCATCACGCTGATCATTTCGCGCGGCTTTCCCGCAACCCCGCCGGGCGGTCCGCGCCTCGCCTGGTTTCTCGGCGCAGGCGCCTATTCCGAGATCATCTGGGCGGTGATCATCGTCTTTCTCATGCACATCGTGCTTAAGCACACGCGCTGGGGCCTGCACACCATCGCCGTCGGCGGCAATGACGTCGGCGCCGCCGAAGCGGGGATCAACATCAATCGCATCAAAGTCGGGAACTTCATGCTGACAGCGGTGCTGGCGGGCTTCACCGGCATCATTGAGGCGTTCCGTATCGGCTCGAGCGACCCGCTCGCCGGCGGTACCCAAATCATGTTCCTGGGCGTCGCCGCAGGTGTGATCGGCGGCACCGCGCTCACCGGCGGCGCCGGCACCATCATCGGCGGGCTGATCGGCGCCCTGGTTCTCGGCGTGCTGCAGGATGGCTTTACGCTGCAGGGCATCAACGCCTTCTGGTTCGAGGTCATCATCGGCGCGGCGATCCTGATCGCGATGATCGTGAACATCCGCCTCGAACACTTTCAGCGGCGCCAGATCCGATGAGCGACGACGGCCAAGGGGAGGCGATCCGCGCCGAAAACATCGTCAAGCGCTTCGGCAGCATCACCGCCCTCAACGGGATCTCCATCTATGTCAACCGCGGCGAGATGCTCGGCATCCTGGGCGACAACGGCGCTGGCAAATCGACCCTGATCAAGTGCCTCACCGGCTTCCACCAGCCGGACACCGGCCAGATCTACGTCGGCGGCAAGCCGGTCACACTCGATTCGGTCGATCGCGCTCGCGCTTTCGGCATCGAGTGCGTTTATCAGGACCTTGCACTGATCAACACGCTTTCCGTCTTTCACAATATGTTCCTGAACCGCGAGCTGCGGAAGCCGCCGTTCGGGCTCCTCGACCACGCCAGGATGCGGCGCCAGGCCATCGCCGCGCTCGATGACGTCGGCGTCGGCGTACCATCGGTGGATGTCGAAGTGGCGCAGCTCTCTGGCGGCCAGCGCCAGGCAATTGCCGTGGCAAGGGCAGTGCATTCGAACGTCCGTATCCTGCTGCTGGACGAGCCGTTGGCCGCGATGGGCGCTCGCGAGTCCGGGTTGATCATCGATCTTCTGGAGCGGCTGCGCGCGCGTGGCGACATCGCCATGGCAATGATCGCACACAATTACGCCCAGACTCTCGATGTCTGCGATCGCGTTGTCCTCGTGCAGCACGGCGAGATCACCTACTCGGGCCGCTCGGCGGAAACCTCCGTTGAGCAACTGCTGGAAATCGTGCGTCGCGAATACCGCGCCGCGCGACGTGCCAGGCAATGACGGAGAGCTCATGGCAGAAGATCGACGCGCTATTTACCCGAGTCTCAAAGACCGCGTAGTCCTGATCACCGGCGGGGCAAGCGGGATCGGCGCAGCGCACGTCGAGGGCTTCTGCCGGCAGGGCGCAAAGGTCGCGTTCCTCGATATCCAGGAAGCTGCGGCCAAGACCCTCGGCGAAAAGCTGAAGGCACTGGGCTATCCTGCGCCGCTCTTTCGCCGCGTCGATCTCGTCGACATCCCGGCCTTGCAGTCCGCCGTCGTTGAGATTGCGCAAACGCTCGGCCCGATCACCGTGCTCGTCAATAACGCGGCCAACGACCAGCGCCACCGCATCGAGGACGTGACGGTCGAATACTGGGACGACCGTCAGCGGGTGAACCTGCGCCACCAGTTCTTCGCCGCGCAGGCCGTCTGGCCCATCATGCGCGCGGCCGGTGGTGGCGCGATCATCAACTTCGGCTCCGTGAGCTGGCACGACAAGACCGGCGGAATGCCGGGCTACACAACCGCCAAGGCAGCCGTCGAAGGCCTTACGCGCAGCCTCGCCCGCGACTTCGGCCCCGACAAAATCCGCGTCAACTGCGTCATCCCGGGCTGGATCATGACCGAGCGGCAGATGCGCCTTTGGTTGACGCCCGAGGCGGAGGTTGACCTCCTGAAGACACAGTGCCTGAAAACCAAGCTCGTTCCGAACGACGTCGCGAACCTCGTCCTGTGGCTTGCCGCCGACGATTCGGCGATGTGCAGCGCGCAGAATTTCATCGTCGACGGCGGCCTGATCTGATTCAGCGTCCTGCCCCCTTTTGTTCGCTGCCCTTGCCAGCGAACAAAAGGAGATAAGCAGGACACTGAATCTAAAAGGCTTGGTGGTCCGACGTTCGAGGTCCGTTGGTGGGCAACAAACATCATAGTCGGACCACCAGGGCGCGTTCAGGCAGGCTGAACGCGCTCCATGTTTGTTTCCTCGAACAACTTCGTCACCCTGACCGGCATCTGGCGATTCCAGTCAGGGTGACATTGCTCTAAGGCCGGGCGCCAGCGGTGAGGATTGCCCTGCTCCGGCCGCCGCGGGACGCTCGCCCGAGTCTGCTGCGCGGGGTGCTCTACATCACCGCCGCGTACCTCGCGTTCACCTTCGGCAACGCAATTGCCAAGGCACTCGTGCTGCATTATTCCGTGCTGGAAGTCACGTTTTTCCGCAACGCCGGGGCGCTGCCGCTGATCGCTGCCATGGTGGCCGCCCGTGGCGGCCCCTCGGTATTCCGCACGCGCCACCCGCGGCTGCAGGTTTCGTCTGCGCTCGCCGCCGTCGGCTCGACCCTCGGTTACTACGCGGCCCTTGCCCTTTTGCCGCTTGGCGATACGGCGGTCCTCGGCAACGCGCTGCCGCTGTTTCTTACCGTGCTCGCGATTCCCATCCTGCACGAACGGGTCGGGGTTCATCGCTGGACTGCGGTCCTGATCGGCTTCGCCGGGCTCATAGTTGCTGGGGTCGGTTCCGGTAGCTTCCCTGGCCGCGCGGACGCGATCGGTGTCTTACTCGTGCTTGGACAAAGCCTCGTCGGCGCTCTCAGCCAGTTGCAGATGCGTCAGCTTGCCGCGTTCGATCGCTCGCTCACCATCGTCACCTGGCAGATCGTCCTGCTCACCGTGCTTTGTGCGCTACCTCTTCCCTTCGTCTGGACCTCTCCCTCGCCGCTCGATTTGGTGCTTCTCATCATCCTCGGCATCCTTGGCGGGCTGGGGCAGTTGCTGGTCGCCCAGGCGTTCCATTACGCCGAGGCGAGCCAGATCGCGCCATGGTCCTACAGCGGGACGCCGTGGGCGATGATCATCGGCTTTTTTATTTGGGGTGAAATCCCGACATGGCTCGAAATCGTCGGCGCCATCGTCATGATCCTGGCAGGTCTGTATATCCTGCGGCGGGAGCGCGTCCGCCGCAAACAATGAGAAGAGGGCAGGGGGCTAGAGCAATATCGCCGTGGCCGGAATCGCCAGATGCCGGTCAGGGCGATGAAATTGCTCGAGAAAACAAACGAGAGCCTGTTCAGTCAGGCTGAACATGCTCTCGTTTCAGTACGTAGAGAGCGCGACGTCCGGGCTGGTCAGGAATTCGAGCAGCGCCGGCTGCCCCCGCTCGGTCGCGGCGATGCCGCGTCTGATCGCCGGCACGATCTCCTCTGGCCGCGCGACCCGCTCGCCATAGCCGCCGAAGGCGCGAGCCATCGCGGCATAGTCGCCAGAAATATCCGTCGCGCGATATTTCTCGGTCGCAACCGGCATCACCTTGAGCTCGATCGCCATCGAGAAATTGTTGAAGAGAATGGAAAGAATCGGAATGCGCTCGCGCACCGCGGTCTCGAAATCCATCCCCGTGAAGCCGATCGCGGCATCGCCCCAGACATTGATGCAGAGCTTCTCCGGGTGCGCGAGCTTCGCACCCATTGCGAGACCCAGCCCGTAGCCAAGCTGGGTCGTCTTGCCCCAGCCGATATAGGAAAGCGGCACCGAAGAGGTCCAGAACGGCGAAAGCTGATCGCGCGGGCTGCCGGCGTCGTGCGTAATCACCGCCTTCTCCCGATCGACCGCGTTGTGCAGGTCCCAGATCACCCGGTAGGGCGAAAGGGGCGTCGCATCGGAGGTGAGCTTGGGCAGCCATGCGGCCATCCATTCCGCGCGGATCGCGGCGATCTCGCCGGCAACCGGCGCCGGGTCGCGCCGCTGCGGCAGCATCTCCTCGAGCGCCGCGTTGAGCGCCGCAAGCGTGAGCGCGGCATCGCCGGCTAGTGCATCGGCAATCGGGACATCCTTGCCGAGATCGCCGGCATCGAGTGTCGCCTGGATGATCGTCTTTCCCGCCGGCATGCGGACTCCATAGTTCGTCTCCGTGAAGCTGCAGCCGATCCCGAAAATCACGTCTGCCTTCGCCAGGAAATCGTGCACCATCTTCGGGACGGCGCGCCCTCCGGAGCCGAGCGAGAGCGGATGGTCCTCGGGAAACGCACTCTTGCCCTGGAGGCTCGTCGTCACCGGCGCTGCCAGCCGCTCGGCGAGCTTCCGGAGTTCCTCCCATGCGCGCGCGTAATGCACGCCCTGGCCGGCGTAGATCACCGGCCGCCGCGCCGCGGCCAGCGTTTTCGCCACCCGTTGCACGCCATCCGGGTCAGGCCCGGTTCGCGTCGCCGGCACCGCCCGGTAATCCAGCGGCCCCGGAAATTCCTCCGCCAGCACGTCGGACGGGATTTCCACCAGCACCGGCCCGCCTCGGCCATTGCGAAGCCGCCCGAACGCGCGGCGAAACACGTTCGGAATTTCTCGCGCACTGGTGAGCGGCTCCGCCCATTTCGTGACGTGCGCCATGTTGATAACCGAATTGAAGTTAGGCGGGATGTGCGCGATGCGCCGTGGGTAACCCATCGGCAGCACCAGGATCGGCGAGGATTCGGCGAACGCCTGCGCCACGCCGCCGAACGCATTCTCCGCCCCCGGCCCGTGCTGCATCGCGAAGACTCCGGGCACCGAGCCTGACGAAAGCCGCGCCATGGCATCCGCCATGTGCAGCCCGATCCGCTCCTGGCGCACGATGATGGTCCTGATATCGGCGCGCGCCGCGTGCTCGAGCACGTGATTCACCGGATAGCCGATGATATTGCGGATACCTTCACGCTTGAGGATCGCCGCGATGGCGTCTCCCGCCTGCATTCTCTTCCCCTTCGACTTGTCGCCTGAATCCGCCGCGGTGGCCCCGCGCGACGCCTTAGCTATTCGGGCCGCGACCCATCGGCTGTGGCTGCCAGCGCTTCAGCTTGCTGTCCGCCAGAACCGCCGGATTGACGCAGCTCATCGGCCAGCGCCCGCTCAGCACGAGCGCAATCTCGTGGCCGACACGCCGGCGTCGCGCCGGGTCGAAACGCGCCGAGGCAGAGGCCACGTGCGCCGTGAGAATCACGTTCTCCATCTTGAGCAGCGGATTGTCCGCCGCTGGCGGCTCGGTTTCCAGCACATCGAGCCCGGCGCCGGCGATCCAGCCCTCTTGCAAAGCCCGGATCAGCGCCTTCTCGTCAACCGTCGGCCCACGCCCGGTATTGATGAAATAGGCCGATTTCCGCATCTGCCGGAAATGCTCCTCCGTCAGCATATGCTGCGCCTCCGGAGTGGCCGGCGCGTGCATCGAAACGAAATCGGATTGCGCCAGCAGCTCCGGAAGACTCGCCGGCTCGACGCCGTAGGGTGACATCGCGAGCTCCTCGACGAACGGATCGTAGGCAAGCATCCTGAGCCCGAATGGACGCGCCCTGACCGCCGTCGCACGCGCCACATGACCGAAAGCGATGAAACCCAGTGTCTGGCCCATCAGGCGCGGAATTTGCAGAAGCTGCGGCCGGCCTTCCTGCCAGCGCCCGGTCCTGACCATGTGGTCCTGCGCCACCAGGTTGCGGAACACACCGAGCAACAGCGTCATCGCGTGATCCGCCACTTCCTCGATGAATGTGTCCGGTACGTTGGTCACCGGAATGCCCCGTGCCGTCGCGGCCGCCACATCGACCGAATCGACGCCGACACTGCCGAGCGAAATCACCCTGCACCGCTCCAGCCTGTCGATGATCGTCTTCGTGATCGGAATCCCCTTCGCGTACAGCGCATCCGCATCGCGCGCCGCGGCTATGAACTCCTGCGCGGTCTTCCCGGCAGCCTCGACGATCTCGGCACCGATCCGCGAAAGCGCTTCCATTTCATAACCGTATCCGCCGCCGGCAACCGTGAAGCTCGCTCCGACCGGGGTCACCACCTTGAACCGTGCCACTCCGTCCTCCGTTAAGGGTCAACCGGCGCCTATTCCTTCACCGCACCGGTCAGGCTCGAGACATAGTAATCGACGAACAATGAATATAAAAGAGCGACGGGCACCGAGCCGAGCAGGGCTCCCGCCATCAGCGGGCCCCATTGATAGACATCCCCATTGACCAGATCCGTCAGCACCGCGACAGGTACGGTTTTATGTGCCGTGGATTGGATGAAAGCGAGCGCATAGATGAACTCATCCCACGAAAGGGTGAACGCGAAGATGCCGGCCGAGATCAGGCCGGGCGTTGCGAGCGGCAGAACAATGCGGCGTAGGATTTGCAAACGCGAGGCGCCATCGATCAGCGCGCACTCTTCGAGCTCGTACGGAATCGATTTGAAGTAGCTGATCAAGAGCCAGGTACAGAACGGAATCAAAAACGTCGGATAGGTGAGGATCAGCGAGAGCGGACTGTCGTACAAATGGAACTCGACGATCATCGTCGAAAGCGGGATGAACAGGATCGTCGGCGGCACGAGATAAGCGAGATAGATGGCGAATGCGGTGTTGGTGGATCCGCTGAAGCGCAGCCGCTCGATCGCGTAGGCGGCGAGCACACTACAGAAGATGGCGAGGATGGTTGCACCGATCGCGACCGAGAGCGAGATCATCAACCAGCTCGGAAACTGCGTATGGAAGAGAAGAATGTCGAAGTTGCGAAGTGTTGGTGAATGAACCCAGAACGGGCTGAAATCCTTGTAATCCTCCATTTGCGAGTCTGGTTTGAAGGCGGTGATCGTCATCCAGTAGAACGGGAACAGCATGACGATCACGAATATCGCGAGCGGTATGTAGATCGTGACCACGCGCCGCGCACGGGAATCCCAGGCAAGCTGTTCGGGAGCGGCCGCGGCGGTGTCAGTCATTTGCGCCACCCTGCTGCCACTTGCGCCGCGCGAGGCCGAGATAGTTGATCATGGTGAGCGCGACGAGGAACGGGATCATCGCCATTGCGATGGCCGCACCTTGACCGAGCTGCGTGCCGTTGATTGCGCGTTGGTAGGCGAGCGTCGCCATGATCTGCGTGCTGTTGAAGGGCCCACCCCTGGTGATGGCGTAGACGAGCTGAAAGTCGGAGAAGGTAAAGAGCGTGGAAAGCGTAAGCGCGACCGAGAGGATCGGCAGCACCAGCGGCACGGTGATGTAGCGGAAGCGCTGGCGCGGGCTCGCGCCGTCGAGCAGTGCGGCCTCGTACAGAGAAGGTGGAACAGTCTGCAATCCGGCCAGCATGATGATCGCGACGAACGGAATGCCACGCCAGACGTTCGCGGCGACCAGCGACCAGCGCGCCGGCCAGGCCGAACCGAGGAAGTTGATGTAGGTAGAACGGACGTGCAGGACGTTCACGAGAAAGTAGGAAATGATCGAGAACTGCGGCGAGTACATCCACCACCAGACGATTGCCGAGAGCGTCGTCGGCACGATCCAGGGCAGCAGGATAGCAGCGCGCAGGATCGCCTTGAACGGCAGATGGTTGTTGAGTAGCATCGCGAGCCAGACGCCGAGTCCGAATTTGAAGATGGTCGCGGCGGTCGTATAGAAAATCGTATTGAGGACCGCGAGGCGAAATACGGGGTCGTGGATCAGCGAGATGTAGTTCGCGAGGCCGACGAAGTGGCCGCGCTGGCCGATCGTCGAATCGGTGAGTGAAAGCCAGAAGCCGAGGCCGAGCGGATAAGTAAGGAAGACAACGAGAAAGCCAACCGCGGGCAGCAGGCAAATCCCGACGAGGAAGGGCTTGTGCTCGAAGAGGCGCGTGATCCAAGTGCTGGGGCGCGGCTCGAACCTCCAGGTCGGGACGGCAGCTTCGCCAGAGCTTACGCCCATTGAGCCTCCTCTGGCCCGCGCTGGGCTGCCGTCGCCGAGACGGCAACCCCGATCGTTCGGGCCTTCAGCTCTTGTAGTACCGTTCGGCTTGCTCGGCTGCAAAGGCAGCCGCCGACTTGGCCGAGGAATTGCCGGTCGCGACCTTCGCGAACATATCGACGATGATGTAGTTCGCGGCCAGCGAGCTCGACTTGGCGCCGACGGGGCCTTTGTAGCCCTGGTAGTACGGCGTATCCATGGACCTCTTATACACGGCGATCTTCGGGTCCGAACTCCAGAACGCCATGTCGGAATACGCCTTGAGCGGATTCGACCAGTAGCCGTAGCAACCCGAGAGCCAATTGCCGTACTGCGGCGCCTCCATCATAAAGCGGAGATAGTCTTTGGCGGCGTTCGGGTACTTGCTGTGCTTGAAAAGCATGGCGCTGATCGTCAACGCACTGAGGGGGATTTGCTTGGACACCCCAAGCGGCGGCGCCGCGTTGGTGGTGTCTTGCGCGATCGCATTGAGGCGCTTGTCCGACGAATTCTAGAGCACGTAGTAGATCGAGACGCCATTGAAGGTGAGGCTGACCTCGCCGGCAGCGAACGCTTGGTTGTTGCTCGCGTCGTTCCAGGAGGTAGTGCCCGGAATCAGGTTCGGATACAACTCCTTGACGTAGTTGAGTGCATCGATGGTCGCTGCCTGGTCGATCGCAACCTTGCCGTTTTCGTCGATTGCGTAGGCACCGTGCGACCACATCAGCCAGTCGCAGAAGCCGTTCCCGTCACCGACCGCGTGCCCGAGCGCCCAGCCGGCGGGGTGGCCGTGCTTCTTGAGATTCTGGACGAGCTTCAGGAACTGATTGAGGTCATTCGGGATGTGGTCGAAGCCGGCTTCCTTGACCCAGGAGATGCGGTACACCGCGGGCCCGCCGGCTCCTCCGAACGGGATCGCTATCCATTGCTTGGCGCCGGAGCCCCACTTGGTGCCGTAGAGGGTCGCAAGGTCGTACCAGCCGCCGTATTTCTTGCCGAGATATTCGCCGAGGTCGCTGAGGTCGACCAGCTTGCTTACATATACTTGCGGGTCCGAGTACCAGCCGAGGACGATGTCAGGGCCGGCGCCGGAGTTGGCGGTGACCGCCGTCTGCGGCGTCAGCTGCTCCCAGCTGATGAAATTCACGCTGACGGGCACGCCGGTCTTCTCGGTGTATGCCTTCGTGTTCTTGAGGAACCAGGTTTTGTCCGGATCGATGAACTGGGAGGGCCGCAGCACGTTGAGCTTCGCACCCTTCTCGAGGGCTAAAGGCGGCGGCTTGACGTCGGCGACGGGAACGCCCGCCTCCATGGTGGCGGCCAGGGCCCCATGCCCCGCGAGCGCTGCGGCGCTCGCCACTCCGGCCCCCAACAGCAGCGACTGACGGCGTGTCAGATCGATCATTTTTCTCTCCCTAATCCAGCGTCTCCGCCGACCACGCGGCGCGTATCAGAATGCGTGGCCTCTTGTTTCGCTCCGCCCTTCCGGCCAGGCCACCGCCGGGCGCGATAGTGCGCGCCACGTGAGGTTAGCGTGAGGGGAATTCCGTGGCAACGCCGCGCTTCCCGACTGGGCGTTAGAATTCAGACATGTGCCGGCCGGGCTGCGTCCACCCGCACCGCGGCCGTGCTCTCGGCGTCGAAAAGATGCACGTTCACCGGATCCACGGAGACGTCGATGGTGGTGCCCGGACGCACGGTCAGGCGCTCGCGCAGGAGGCACACGATCGAGGCCATGCCGATTTCGCCCATGATTTGCGTTTCCGAACCGGTTGGCTCGACCACCTGGACGCTGAGCTTCAGCGCATTGCTTGCCAGCACGAGATGCTCGGGCCGCACACCATAGATTATCGTGCGGCCGGCCAGGTGCGTACCCAGGCCGACGGGTAGTGGCCAGAGAACGTCCCCGTCGGCTCGGAACCCATCGGGCTCGACCTCGCCGTGGATGAAGTTCATCGCGGGGCTGCCGATAAAGCCGGCGACGAATTGGTTCACAGGACGGTCGTAAAGGGTCAGCGGGTCGCCGGCTTGCTCGACGTTGCCGCCGCGCATGACGACGATCTTGTCGGCCATGGTCATAGCTTCGATCTGATCATGCGTGACGTAGATCGTGGTCGCAGATAGCCGCTGATGCAATTCTTTGATCTCGGTCCGCATCTGCACGCGAAGCTTGGCGTCGAGGTTGGAGAGCGGTTCGTCGAAAAGGAAAACCTTGGGGTTGCGCACGATCGCCCGCCCCATTGCGACGCGCTGACGCTGCCCGCCGGAGAGCTGGCGCGGATAGCGGCCGAGCAACTCGGCGAGCCCGAGGATGCCCGCCGCGTGGGAAACCCTCTGCTCGATGACGACGTCAGGCGCTTTCGCGAGCATCAGCGAGAACGCCATGTTGGCGCGCACGGTCATGTGCGGATAGAGCGCATAATTTTGGAAGACCATCGCGATATCGCGCCCCTTGGGGGGTATCTTGTTAATCACCCGCCCGTCGATCGCGATCTCGCCGCCACTGATGTTCTCGAGCCCGGCAATCATCCTGTGCAGCGTCGTCTTGCCGCATCCGGACGGCCCGACCAGCACGACGAACGCCCCATCTTCGATCGCGACATCAACACCGTGGATCACCTCGAGCGTCCCGAACGACTTGCGCACGCCACGGATCGAGACCCCCGGCATCGCCCACCTCAGCTCTTGGGCGGCCGCGCGCGCACCGCGGCCTCGTTCACGTCGATCCCCCAGCCCGGCCGGTCCGGCAAAACCAGCTCGCCCTGTTCGATGACGGGCAGCCCGACATAGAACTCGTCACGCCAGCGCACGCTGTCGATATCGATCTCCATGATCCGGAAGTTCGGCACCACTGCCGAGAAATGGGCACTCATCATGCTGCAAAGATGCCCGTAGAAATTATGCGGCGCAACATTCATCTCGTAGGCCTCGGCCATCCCCGCGATCTTCACCGCTTCCGCCATCCCGTTCCACACAACGTCGATGATCGCGACATCCATCGCATAGGTCTCGAAATAGCGCTTGAATTCACGCCGCGATGTCAGCACTTCGCAGGATGCGATCGGGCACGGCGCGCCGTGCCGGATGAACGCCAGCGCCTCCGGGTCGTAGGTGTCGAGCTCGAGCCAGCTCAGGCGGAACGGCGCCACGGCTTCCGCCACCCGGCGGAATCCCTCGGTCTTGAAGTGGAAATTGACATCGAGATAGAGGCCCGCCTCCGGCCCGATCGCCTCGCGAAACGTCCCGAGCTGCCGCCTGAGGGCCTCCAGCACCGCCTCACTCCAGTTCAGTTCGGGAAAGCCCGGGCTTTTGCCGAAGCCCGGATTGAAGCTCGTGAAGCCGCCTTCCGCCGCCAGCAGAATGTTGGTCTTGAGTGCCTTGAAGCCGCGCCGCTTCACCTCTTCACCGAGCTTGGCGAGATCATCATAGCTGCGCAATCCGGGCGTGCCACAAAGTGCTGCATCGCGGGCCCGATATGTTCCGCAATGCGACCAATAAAGCGGGATCCTCGTGCGGATCGCGCCGCCGAACAAATCGTACACCGGAACGCCCAGGCTCTTCGCCTTGATATCCAGAAGGGCATTCTCGATCGCCGCCATCGCCAGATGATTGAGCCCGCCACGTGCCGTCACGACCTTGGTGTAGAGCTTCGCTGCGATTAGCCCGATCCGCCGCGGGTCCTCGCCGATCAGACCGGCGCCGAGCGCCTCGATCACCTTGCCGAGCCCGGCCGTGCCGAACCCCTCGTTGAACTCGGACCAGCCGACGATCCCATCCGCCGTCGCGATCTTGAGGAACGAGAAATTCCGCCATCCGGCGTCGCCGTGCAGGGTCTCGACATGGCTGATTTTCATTCCGCCCCTCCATACATCCGGGCCGCGCGCCCAAGCGCCTTCGCGTGCCTGATCCGAAGCACAGCGGAAGCGTGCCGGCAAGATCGCCGCACGGGGCGGGGTTGATCGGCGGGCCGCCATGCCGGATGGTTCCGCGTTTTCGGGTTCCCGGAGGAAAAATTGGCACAACTGAAAGGTCGCGTAGCCTGGGTCACCGGCGCTGGCTCCGGCATCGGCGAGGCGGCCGCACGCGCACTCGCAGACGTTGGGGCACGCATCGTTCTCACCGGGCGCCGCGAGGCGCCTCTCACCCAACTCGCCCGTCGCATCGGCGCCGCCGGTGGCGAGGCGCATGTCCGACCAGCCGACCTGACAGACGCTCCCTCGGTTGCCGGGATCGGCCGCTTCATCGATGACACATTCGGCCGTCTCGACATCCTGGTCAACAACGCAGGTGCTAACATTATCGAACGCGAGTGGCATCGTCTGGCCCCCCAGGCGATCGCCGAAGTCATCCGCGCCAACCTCGAATCTGCCTTCTACTGCGTAACCGTCGCGCTGCCCTTGATGCGCCGCCAGAAGGACGGCGTCCTGATCCATACCGCTTCCATGGCCGGCCGCTTCGTCGCCCCGGTCAGCGGTGCCGCCTACACGGCGGCGAAGCACGGTGTCGTCGCCATGAGCCACAGCATCAACATGGAGGAGTGTATGAACGGCATCCGCTCGACCGCGATCTGCCCCGGCGAGGTGGCAACGCCGCTCCTCGACCAACGGCCGGCCCCGCCGAGCGCAGGGGATCGCGCGCATATGCTGAAGCCGGAAGATTGCGCCGATCTCATCCGCTACATCGCTTGTCTCCCGCCGCATGTCTGCATCAACGAGGTCCTCATCACGCCAACCTGGAACCGCGGCTACCTCGCCGCCGTCGCCCGCCGCGGCTGATCTGCGTTTTCTCCTGAAATCACCAGCAACGGATGCGGCGCATGGCGGCCAACCGGAAGAAAGTATTGCTGCCGGAAAACCTCGCTTGCGCCGGATGGGATCTGATCCGGGGTCGCGACGACGTCGAGGCCCTGGCCTATTCGCCGGCAGTCTCGAAGGCGGAATTTCATCGCGCGCTGGCCGACGCCGAAGGCGTCGTCCTCTCCTTCACTCCCTACTCCGCGGCTGAACTGGCCGCCTCCCCCGCCATGCGGGTCGTGGCGCGGATCGGCGTTGGTTACGATGCGGTCGATGTGCCGGCGCTGACGGCACGCCGGATTCCTCTCATGATCGCCGGAACCGCGAATTCCGTGAGCGTCGCCGAGCATGCGCTCGCCATGATGCTGGCGCTCGCCAAACGCACGATGCAACTCGACCCGTTGGTCCGGGCCGGCCGCTGGCAGGCGCGCTACGCCGACATGCCGCTCGATCTCGCCTCGCGTACCGTCCTCGTGATCGGCTTCGGCCGCATCGGATCGCGCACCGCCGCCCGCTGTCGCGCCATGGACATGACAGTTCTGGTCTCGGATCCCTACGTACCCGCGGAGGCAATCCGCACCGCTGGCGCAGCGCCCGTCGCCGACCTCGACACCGCCCTGCCGCGCGCCGATTTCCTCACCATCCATTGCCCGAAAACGCCCGCAACCGTCGGGCTGATCGACGCCCGGCGTCTGGCGTTGCTCAAACCCTCCGCCTTTGTCGTGAACACCGCCCGTGGCGGCATCGTTGATGAGGCGGCACTCGCGGGGGCGCTGGCCGGAGGAAAGCTCGCCGGCGCCGCGATCGACGTCTTCGTAACCGAGCCGGTCGAGGCCGCCAATCCGCTGCTCAGACTTCCCTCCGTCATCCTCTCCCCGCACATGGCGGGCGTCACCATCGAGGCAACCGAGCGTGCGGCGCGCGCTGCCATCCGCAACATCCTGAGTGTCTTCGACGAAAGGCCGATTCGCGAAAACGTCGTCAACCCGGAAGTGCTCGGCTGAGGCCGCGCCCGCCAACTCGTATCAAGTCCGCGGGTAGAGCACGGCGAGCAGGGTGAACAGACGCCGCGCGGTTTCAAGATCGATCACGACCTTGCCCGCCAGCCGTTCCGCGAGCAGCCTCGCTCCCTCGTTGTGCAGCCCGCGCCGCCCCATGTCGATCGCCTGCAACCGCGCTTCCCGGCCCTCCCGAACGGCCTCGCCGTAACTTTCGACGAGCAGGTGATAGTCCTTGATCAGCCGACGGAACGGCCCGACCGCCAGGAGGTGCGCAACCAGCGGTTGGCTTTCGGCATCCCGAACGTCGAACACCAGCCGGCCCCCCTGAATCGAAAGCCTGAGCTCATAGGGTCCCGGTCCGTAGCCGACGGGTTCGAACTTGTTTTCCCGCTCGAGGTCGGCAATCGCCTGCGCGCGATCTACCTCGAGCTCGCTAAGGAGTCGGTGCGGAAACTCACCCGTCAGCACGACGCGGGTCAGCGAAACCTGTGACCCTCCTTCGCCGCCCATCGTCGTCGTGGCCGGACCGGCGGTCACCAGCGCTCCATCATGGAGAAACGCATGTCGCTACCCTGACGCCATTTCGCGCTTGCAGCAAGAGACGAATTGCGTCACTCGCCGGGTCGGATTTTGCTCCGCCAGCTCCCGACGGGCCGCATCCTCCAGGGTGAGATCGGGTCCGTCGTGCTTCTGGCGTCCTGCCCTCGTCGTTTGCTTACCGGGACCCCGCCGTTACGCCGAGCCGTTCGAAGCGAAGCTCACGCCGATCTCGCGCCAAGCCTCTTCAGCCCCTGGCGTTGCCGCCGCAGCGCGGGACATCCTCCTCAACCGAGCGAGCCCTTGGTCCCGTTTTCTGAGCCCAGCTCGCCATTTCCCACTCGAGAACAGTCGCTGCCGGACTATTTATAGGAAGACCGATACTCGGACCTGTCCGTCCGCCGGACCCAAAGATGGCACGGCGAAGCGAACCTCTCTGCGGTATCCCCAACTTGCATTATGCTGTGGCGCGTGCCGCAGAGGAGGTTGGATGCCTGAGCCCGGGGCGGAAGAGCCGCTCGACCTGTCGCAGTTCGACGATCTGAAGCGGGCCGCGCCAGGGCCGGAATCCGCGCGCGAGATCGCGCTCGTGCCCAAGGAGACGACGGTAACGGATCCTCGGCTCGCGCCGGAGCCGCCGCCGCCTCGGCTCGTCGAAGTCGCCAAACTCAGCCCCGACGAGCTCGCGGCGGCCAGGCAGGCCGCCACCCGCGTCAATTTCCGCGACACCGCGTCGTTGCTGTCGCACGGTGAAGGCGTGCTCGCCGAGATCGCCCAGTCCTCTCGTCAGTTGCTCACCGGGGTTCGCGTGGGCGAGGCGGGCGAGATCGGCAACATCGCCGCGGCGGTCATCGACGGCGTGAAAATCCTGCGCATCGAGGATTTGCGGTCCGAAGCGGATGGCAGCCGGTCAGGTGCGCGCAAAGGCCTGCTTGGTCACGTTCTCGGCGCGGTTGCCGACGCGCATTCGGCGTTCAAGGGCTTCGCCGAGAACCGCAAGACTTTCCTCGACCTGATGGATAAGGAACAGGCGAAGGCACACAAAACCAGAGCCGATCTCGCCGTGGCAATAGAGCTGCTGGACCAGCAGGCGGTAGCGATCCGCACCAGCTTGCACGGACTGACGATCGCGATCGCCGCGGGCCAGATCGCGCTGGATCGTGGTCAGGAGGAGCTGGAGAGGCTGCGTCAGCACGCCGTCACCACCGGCGATCCGGCTGATGCCGCCGATGTGCTGGAATTCCGGGGCTCGCTCGCCAATTTCCGCGGCAAGATCGCGGACATGCGTGAGAACCTGGTTGCTTCGGCGCTGCTTATTCCGATCATCGGGCAGAACCGCAAGGCTGCCGAGACGCGGATGATGAAGATCTCCAACGGCATGCTGGTGGTGATTCCGCGCCTGATGGCGGTGGCCTCGCAGGCCGTGGTGCAGGTCGCCATCCGCCACGCGGCGGAGGAGAGCGAGAAACTGGACGAAGTGGCGCGCCGGTTGACCATACTGGCAGGCAAGGGCGCGCACGATGCTGCTACCGCGGCGGCGCGTAGTCTGGGCGGCGACCCGCGCAACATCGAAGTGCTGGCCAAGGTGGCGGACGAGACGATCCAGACCATGCACGAGGTGATCGGAATCGAGCGCGAGATCGCCGCCGGGGATCGCGAGCGCGAGGCGAAGCTTGTCGCCGTGCGCGACCGGCTCGCGGCCGGCATGCGCGGCGTGGCCAAGGCTGCGGTGCAGCCATGACGCGCCATGAGTGACGGTGGCGACTTCGACATGCAGGCCGCTTGGCTGCGCCGCTTTCGCGCCGACGCCGAAGGCAACTTGAAGACGTTTGCGCTGCGGCTGAAGGCGGCGATGCCGGACTTGGTGACGGTCCGGGAAAGCAAGGGGCTCTTTTCACGCGCCACGCGGGTCACCGGCGTTTCGCTTGCTCTGGGGGACAATCAGTATACGCTCGAACTGGCCAATGGCCGCCTGAGAGCAACCGTCGCGATGGTAGTGCGCGGCATCACGCTGAATACCAAGGCGCTCGATCCCGGCGACTGGTTCGCTCGGGTGTCGCGCGAAACGCGGGAGACAACCGCGCACGCGAAAGCGCTCAGTCAATCGCTCGCTTCATTCATGGAGAGCTGAGATGGGCGGCGAACCTCCGGTCCCGGCGGATCACCAGGCACGCCTGGCCGACATCAAAGCCGCATTGCACGCGGGTCGGGTGCCGTCCGCTACGCGCGCGCGATTGGCGGCAGTGCGCGCCGGCCGGGCGCCGTGGGTCGCGACCCTGATGCCGGCCGAGTTGCTGGTGGTGCGTTCGCATGGCCTGCGCCCCATCGCCGCCATCGCCGCGACCTGCTGGATGCATTACGGCTGGTCCTGGGCCGAGGGGCACGCACAGGGCTGGTCCACGGCGCTGGCGCGGCTGAAGGAGGAGGCAAAGGCCGCGGGGGCCAACGCCGTGCTGGACGTGAAGATGCGCACGATCCCGCTTGGCCTCGCCGACAGCATGGACTTCACGTTGATTGGCACGGCGGCGCGGGTCGAGGGGTTGCCGCCAAGTAGCGATCCTGTCGTCGCCACCGTGCCGGCGCTCGAATTCGTCAAGTTGCTCGACGCCGACATCGTCCCCACCGGCATCGCAGTCGGCGCACAGTACGCGTGGCTCGCCGACTGGTATGGCGTCACCAATCAGACCTTCGCCGGTAATGTGGAGACGAGCGTGCTCAGCCAGTTCTGGGAACAACTACGCCAGCGCGCGCACGCCGAACTGCGCCGCAACGCCGCCGGGCAAGGCAACGGCGTGCTGGCGCACGTCAATTTTGGCCAGATGTTCAAGATCGAGGCGGAGGGCCAGCCAATACGATTTCTTGGCCGGCAGATCATCGTCGCGACCACGGTCGATGCCCCGAAGCCGGGCAAACCCACCAACCTGCCGTGGGGCATGCCGCCGCGGGGAGAATCGAAGGCGCCGCCGGCCGTGCGGCACGAGATCGTGATGGTGGTCGATTTGCACGCCGGTCGCACGCCGCTGACCGGCAGTGCGGGCCATCACCAGTCCTACGCGTCGAAGGAACAAGAGGGGGCGATCTGATATGCCGAGCGACATCCCTCCGTATGCGCGCGAGCGGCTGCAGGGACTGCGGACCGCCGCGGCTGCAGCCGGCGTCTTCACCTCGGATTTTTCCGTCAACGAATTCCTGCTGGTACGCAAGGCCGGCTTCGAGCCGATTGGCCTGTGCATGGGCACTTGCGTCTATCACGTCGGCTATCAGTTCGGTGCCTGGACCAGGAGCCAGGAAATGGAAGTGCTGTCAAAAGCGATGTATCACGCGCGCGAATTGGCGATGGCGCGGATGCGCGCGGAAGCGACCGCGATGAGTGCCGACGGCATAGTCGGGGTAAAGCTGACAATCAAGCGCCTGGAATGGGATCAACACCTGCTGGAATTCATCGCCATCGGCACCGGCGTGGTACATGGCGAAGGTCACAAGGGTTTTCGCGCGCACGACGGCGGGCCGTTCACCTCCGATCTATCGGGCCAGGATTTCTGGTCGCTGCTGCATTCCGGTTATCGGGCGGTCGAGATGGTGATGGGCAGTTGCGTCTATCACGTTGCACATCGCGGCGCGCTGGCGGGACTGGCGGGCGTAGGACGCAATGTGGAGCTGGAAAACTTCACTTCGGCGATGTACGAGGCACGCGAGATCGCGGTAGAGCGCATGCAGGCGGAGGCCGCGGCGGCGCACGCCGAAGGCGTGGTGGGCGTGGATATTCATGAGGGCAGTTACGGGTGGGAGTCACACGTGATCGAATTCTTCGCCATTGGCACGGCGGTTGTGCCGTTGGAGCAGGAAATCGCGCCGCAGCGGATCGCTGACCCGATGCTGGTGTTGAGTGTGAACGATTGAAGTTGTCGGAGGCGCGTTTGTGATGCCCGACAACCCCATCGCTCCCCCAAGCGCCGCCTCCGCTCCGCGTCGGAATGTGCGTGGTCTAGAGCAATATCACCCTGACTGGAATCGCCAGATGCCGGTCAGGGTGATGAAATTGCTCGAGAAAACAAACCCAGAGTGTTCAGCCAGCCGGAACATGGTCTAGCCGCTTAACGCGATAACCCGATTCTGTCGGGGCAGCCGCCAGCGCATTTTCTACTCGCTCTGCGGGACGACCCTTCCCGCACCGGCAAACGTAAGAGGACGAGCAGGCCACTCGTGGATTTAAGACCCAGTGATCCGACTCGATAGCTGACGCTTGGGCAACAAGTGTTGGAGTCGGACCGCTGAGCCCCGTGCGCGAAGCGGGCACGGTCGCCGCGGCGCCCGAAAAGCGGCGCTGGTCGTTACGGTTCCCACCAAACACGGCAGCGCCGCGCATGCCAGCCATTGCGCGGCTGCGGCGCAACGGATGGGTCGCGAGTAGTAGGATGCGCGGGATCTAACCAGTCGGAGATGCAACGATGTCCGCGAGCCGCCCGCTACTTCCCCCGTTTACCGCCGAAACTGCCGCACTGAAGGTACGCCTGGCGGAGGACGCCTGGAACAGCCGCGATCCCGAGCGTGTGGCGCTCGGCTACACCGAAGACAGCCGCTGGCGAAATCGCGCCGAGCTCATCAACGGCCGCACGGAGATCATCGCATTCCTCAAGCGCAAATGGGCCCGCGAGCTCGATTACCGGCTGACCAAGGAAGTGTGGGCCTTTGCCGCCAACCGTATCGCCGTTCGCTTTGCCTATGAATGGCACGATGATAGCGGGCAGTGGTTCCGCTCCTACGGTAACGAGAACTGGGAATTCAACGAGCAGGGCGTGATGGCGCGCCGTCACGCAAGCATCAACGATCTGCCGATCACCGAAGCGGAGCGCAAATTCCGCTGGCCACTGGGGCGACGCCCCGACGACAGGCCAAGCCTCAGCGCGCTCGGGTTGTAGCCTCGGATGCGACAGAGCGCAGCAAAGCCGGGCAGCGCGAATCCCTGATCGCTTTGCGCTTCATCCGAAACAAGAGGGCAGGCCACTGAAAACAAAGAGTGTCCTGCCCCCGTCGGTTGTTGCTCTCGGCAACAGCCGTAAGGGGATGAGCAGGCCACTGAAAATAAAGAGTGTCCTGCCCCTGCCGGTTGTTGCCCTCGGTAACAACCGGCAGGAGGTCCACTTATCGGCAGCGAAACGCTGTTCCAACGAAGCCGGCTACCTCTCACGGTAGCCATTAGCGGCATGCGTTTCCGGCACCCCACGTGCGTCATGGGAACCCTGTCGCCTCCGTCGTCATCTCCCAGATCTGCACCCTGCATGAAGGAGAACATGATGCTTCGTAGACGCTCCGCCATTCTCGCCGCCGCACTTCTGGTCGCAACCGCCGCTCCGGCGCTCGCCCATGCCTACCCGAAGACGATGGCCCCCGCGCCCAACAGCACGGTCAACGCCCCGCCCAAGGAAGTCGTCATCAATTTTACGCAGGCACTTATTCCCAACTTCAGCAGCCTGGAGGTGGTCAACAGCGCGGGCGAGCGGGTGGACCGCAATGACGCCCACGTGGCGCCGCATGACCATCAGCGATATATCATAGACCTCACCAGCCTTGCGCCGGGAACCTACAAGGCCATCTGGCACGCCACGTCAGTCGACACGCACAAGACGCACGGCAGCTACAATTTCACGGTGCGCCGCTAAAGCCCGCTCAGCCCGAGAAGCACCTTTGCAAGTCTGAATCGCGGTTCCGAAAAATGAGTGATGCGGCCACGTTTTCAGCCGGCACGCTCGTTTCCGCCCTCGTCCATGGCGCCGCGCTGATCTTCCTCTTCTCCGCGTTCGGCGCGCTCCTTTTTCTCACCGTTGTCGGCGCGCCGGCGATCGCTCTGATGGAACCCCGGGAGCAGGCACGGGCCGAGCGACGTTCGGCGCACCTCGCGGCCTGGAGCCTCGCGCTCGGGGCGCTTTGGGAGATTGCCTGGCTGGTGGTCGAGAGCGCCGTCCTCGCGGGCGCAGGCCTTGCCGCCCTGCCCGCCGCGGTCGCCGTCGTCGCGAGCCACACGGAGTTCGGCCACCTCGTTCTAGCGCAAGTGGCCTTCCTCGTTTGCGGCCTTGTCGTGCTCGGCAAGAAACGGAACGGCGTCAGCGTCCGGTTGGCCGCTGCACTTTCCGGCATCGCGGTTCTGCTCGAGGCCTGGCATCTGCACGCGGCAGCGATGGATCCGAAGCCCTCGTTCTTTCTCGCCTGCGAGGCGCTGCACGTGCTGGCCGCCGCCGCTTGGCTGGGCAGCCTGTTGCCGCTTGCGCTCTTGATTCGCGCAGCACCCCCCAAGGTCGGACTGGCGGCGGCCCTCCGCTACTCCGCCTTCGCGAAGCCCGCAGTCGTCGCGCTGATGGTCACGGCGGCCTTTCAGGGCCTCGTCCTCGTCGGCAGCATCCCGGCCTTCTTCACCACGGCGTACGGCAGGGTGGTCGTGGTCAAGATCGTCCTGTTTGCCATCTTGATCGGCTTCGCCCTTAGGCATCGCTTCCGCATGGTGCCCGCTCTTGCCGATGCCGATCGGGGCGCCATGCGCCGGCATCTCGGGCGAAGCGTCTTCGCCGAAACCGGCTTCGGCGTGGCGATTGTCGTGGTGGCGGCCGTGCTCGCTTCTCTCGCACCACCGACCATGGCCGCGATGGCGATGCACTGACGCCAAGCCCGCCAGAATTGCCGCAGCCCGCGCCGTTATCGCCCCTGCCGCTCGATTCCCGCGACCATCCGATCGGTGCCGAGAGCGCGCACCTGACGCATGACCTGGCCGGCGAAAACGACGCCGACAGCCCTGACCGGCAGCCCCGCCTGGCCAAGCCCTTGCGCGGTCCACGTGTTGCACGTGTGCCCCCCATCGTAGGTGCCTGCCGCCGCGTAGAACGCGCTGGCCGGGTAGGGTCCCGGCCCCAGCCGTTCCAGCGCGCCCGCCGGGCTCCGTGCAAAGCTTCGCCAGACAAACGCATCCAGCCGCCGCGTCCCCGCGACCGCGATCGGCACCGCAGCCACCCGGATGCCGTGCACGAAGGCATGGGTCGGCACGCTGTCGAGGGCGAGCACCAGGAGCACCGCGCGCGCTGGCAAGAGCGCCCTCAGCGCTTCCGTCCAGCTCGGGGAGGGGCTCATGTAGAACGTGCGCTCGCCCCATCCGAACACGAAATACGAAGCGTCCGGGAACTTGTGCCGGAACGCGGCAAGCGGCCCGTCCAGCGAGCGCGCCGAAAGACCGATTTCAGTGTGCCAGCCGTTCGAGATGACATACACTTCCGGCAGCACCCGCTGGGCCGCATGCGCCGCGGAGACAGCCGAGCCAAGCGCGAGCGCCAGTGCCGCCGCTTGCAGGCAACGCCAGCCCCTGGCAAGTACCCACCCTTTGCCAAACCGCACGTCCGGATTGCCGGCGGATCGCCTGCCACGCTGCCACAAAGGGTCCACTGTCACGGGTACCTCGTGTTCCCGATCCCCGGGCAGAGCCGCGCTTCTGACGCGCCCCTTGGGGCGACATCGGGTTGCCCGGCGGGCCGCACAAGGGCCGATTGCAGGCGTGCTGCAGGAGACGAGGGCGATGATGCAAGACGATAGGACGGCGCCAGATCGCGCTCCGGAGCGACGGGGAGGGCGGTATTTCCTGCAAATCCCCGGCCCTACCAACATCCCCGGGCGCGTCCTCCGTGCGATCGAGACGCCGACCATCGATCATCGCGGCCCGGATTTCCGCCGTCTCGGCCAGGAAATCCTGACCATGCTCAAGCCGGTCTTCGGCACCGACGGCCCGGTGGTGATCTACCCCGCATCGGGCACCGGTGCCTGGGAGGCCGCGCTCGTCAACACGCTCTCCCCGGGCGATCGGGTACTGATGTGCCGTACCGGCTGGTTCGCCACCCTCTGGAAGGAGATGGCGGAAAGGCTCGGCCTCGATCCCGTTTTCGTCGAGACCGACTGGCGCCGCGGTGCCGATCCCGCGGCGGTCGGCGCCGCCCTCGAGATGGATCGCGAGCAGCGGATCCGCGCCGTTTGCGTCGTTCATAACGAGACGTCGACCGGCTGCGTCAGTCCCGTTGCCGCTATCCGCGCCGCGATCGACGCCGCGCATCATCCCGCTCTGCTGCTCCTCGATACCATCTCCTCGCTCGGTTGCATCGATTACCGGCACGACGAATGGGGTGTCGATGTCACCATCGCCGGCTCGCAGAAAGGCCTGATGCTGCCTCCGGGCCTCTCGTTCAACGCGATCGGCCCCAAGGCCCTGGCGGCCGCTGGCAAGGCGCGCCTGCCGCGCAGTTATTGGGACTGGGGGGCCATGCTCAAGGCCAACGCCGACGGCTATTTCCCCTACACCCCGGCAACAAATCTCCTGTTCGGCTTGCGCGTCGCCCTCGCGATGCTGATGGAGGAAGGGCTCGCTCAGGTTTTCGCCCGGCACGCCCGCCACGCCGAGGCAACCCGCCGCGCGGTCCGCGCCTGGGGGCTCGAGGTCCAGTGCGCCGCGCCCAGCGACTATTCCTCTTCGCTCACTGCCGTGCGCATGCCGCACGACTCGAGCGCCGATGCGCTGCGCGCGCTGATTCTCGAACGCTTCAACATGAGCCTCGGCAATGGGCTCGGGCCGCTCAAGGATCGTCTCTTCCGCATCGGCCATCTCGGCCATTTCGGCGATCTCGAGTTGGTGGCGACGCTCGGCGGCGTGGAAATGGGCCTCGCTCTCGCCGCCGTGCCGCATCGCGAAGGCGGCGTCCTGGCAGCGCTTCAGTTCCTCACCGCTGCGGCTAGAACGGACCGCAAACCACCAGAAGGAGAACATGAATGATCGAAGCATGGAGCTGGCCGACCCCGAACGGCCACAAAGTGCACATCGCGCTCGAAGAACTCGGCCTGCCCTGGCGCGTCGTTCCGGTCAATATCGGCCAGGGTGAGCAGTTCAGCGCCCAGTTCCTCGCGATCACCCCGAACCATCGCATTCCCGCAATCGTCGATTCCGACGGCCCCGGCGGAAAGCCGATCACGCTCTTCGAATCCGGAGCGATCCTGATCTATCTCGCCGAAAAGGCGCACCGCCTGATCCCGACCGATCCCAGCCAGCGCTACACCTGCCTTGAGTGGCTGATGTTCCAGATGGGCGGCGTCGGTCCGATGTTCGGTCAGTACAACCATTTCGCATCCTACGCTCCGCAGAAGCTCGCCTACGCAATAGAACGCTACAGTAACGAGGTGCAGCGCCTGCATCGCGTGCTCGAGAAGCGCCTTGCCGAGTCGGAATACCTTGCCGGCCCGGAATATTCGATTGCCGACATCGCGACTTTTCCGTGGGTCCGTAACCCCGATCGCCGCGGCATCGACCTCGCCCGCTATCCCGCCGTCAAGCGCTGGCACGACGCCATCGCCGCGCGGCCCGCCGTTAAGCGCGGCGTTGCAGTGCTCGCCGATCACCAGCGGCACGGCGCAATGAGCGATGCCGAACGCGAAAATTTGTTCGGCACGCGGCAATTCGCCACGCGCTGAGCCGGTCGCGCGCGGCTATGCTCGCGATGGTCGCCAGGCCCGTGCAGGTTGCCGCAGCAAACGGCACGGGTTGACCCATCGTTAACTGCGTTCTGAGCGTGATGAGGGTGCCCTGGAACCTGATCAGAAGGGCGATGCTGGACCGTTCTCTGCCGTTGACCGGCTGGGATCGACCCGTGCCCGCCCCGGCACACGGCGATCCGCCGGCGCTCTGCGAACCCAAGCGGGAAACGGGACCGGTTTGACGGCTCGGCTCCTGATCGTCGATGCCATGCCCGCCAGCACCCACCGGCTCGAAGCGTGGCTGGTCGCGGGTCACTACGCCGTGGCCACCGCGCGAGACGGTCCTGGCGCGCTCAGGCGCGCCGCTGAGTGGCGGCCCGATGTCATTCTGCTCGATGCCGGCACCCCGGGCATGGATGGCTTCGAGGTCTGCCGCCAGCTCAAGGCAAGCTCCGCCACCAGCGACATCCCTCTCGTCCTGCTCACCGCGCCAGGCGAGCCCGATCAGCGTGCGCTGGGCCTTGCCGCCGGAGCCGACGATTTCCTTGCCAAGCCGGTCGCATCCGACACCCTGCTTCTCCGCGTGCGCGCGCTCGTGCGTCTCAAGCGCATGCTGGATGAGTGGCAGGCGCGCGCCGCCACGGCACGCGCACTGGGCCTTGACCGCACTGAGACCGGGGTCGTTTCGGTCGCCGGGGCGCGCGTCCTTATCGTCGATGACCGGGATGACGAGGCGCGGCAACTCCAGGAGTGGCTGGCGGCTGACGCAATGGTGCCCGGCGTTGCCCGGAGCGGCGCGGAAATGCGCGCGCTCCGGGCGGCAATTCATTTCGACCTCATCGTCCTCAACCTGTCCCTCGCCGCCGAAGATGGCCTGGCGCTCGCCGCGAGCCTGCGCGCCGGCACGCTCGGCGAGGACTGCCCGCTCCTCCTGATCACTGAGGCGAAACGCCTGAAGCGCGTGCTGCACGGCTTCGAACTCGGCGCGAACGACTGGCTGGTGCGCCCGGTCGACCCGAACGAGCTTTGCGCCCGCGCCCGCAACCAGATACGCCGGAAAATCTATCAAGCCCGTCTCCGCGCCGATCGCGATCAGGCGCTGGCACAGGCGTTCACGGACCCGCTGACCTCCCTCTACAACCAGCGTTACGTCGTGCATCACCTGCACCATCTGCTCACCGAGCCAACGCCCAGGAGCGTCGCCCTCTTGATGATCGACATCGATCGCTTCAAGCGCATCAACGACACCTACGGTCACGCCGCGGGTGATCGCGCCCTCGCTCAGGTCGCCGAAACACTGCGTGCCAACCTGCGCGTCTTCGATACCCTCGCGCGCTACGGCGGGGAGGAGTTCGTCGTCGTGATGCCGGGCGCCGGCCTCGGCGAGGCCGCCAGCGCCGGCGAGCGTCTCCGCGATGCCGTGGCCCAGCTCAGGTTCGTGCCGGAAGGCAGAAACCTGCCGCATCGCCTCACCGTGAGCGTCGGTGCAGTCGCTTGCGCCGGCGCCGATCGCACCGCCGAAAGCCTGCTCCAGGCCGCCGACGCCGCCCTCTCGGGCGCCAAGCGCGAGGGGCGCAATCGCGTCGAGCTGGGGCAGGGGAGCTGACGGACCCGGAAACCTTGCTGCGAAGTCAACCTGTGCGCCGCAACGAAGCCCTCGTTTCCGGCGGCGCGTAATCGCATTTCTGTCGCCTCCGACTCCCAAGTCATACCTCCGCCAAGCGATTAACTGGATCCCGGTTAAGCGCCGGCATTGCATTGCAACATAAGGATTTTTCCCCACCGATTCTTGCTGACGACGAGCCCTGGGCGCTACTCTGGCAGAACCGGATCGACGAGGAGCGAGCGCATGGCACAAGCTACCGAGCTCAGGCGGCGCACCAAGGGGCGCGAGCTTTCGGTCTCGCCCGAAGAACTCACCAGAGCCTATCACGACATGCTGCTCATTCGCCGCTTCGAGGAGAAGGCGGGCCAGCTCTACGGCATGGGGCTGATCGGCGGCTTCTGCCACCTCTACATCGGCCAGGAGGCCGTGGTGGTCGGCATGCTGAGCGCCATCACCGAAGGCGACCAGGTGATCACCTCCTACCGCGACCACGGTCATATGCTCGCCACCGGCATGGACCCGCGCCGCGTGATGGCGGAACTGACCGGCCGGCGCGACGGCTATTCGCATGCCAAGGGCGGCTCGATGCACATGTTCAGCAAAGAGCGGAATTTCTTCGGCGGGCATGGCATCGTGGGCGCGCAGGTGAGCCTGGGCACCGGCATCGCCTTCAGCAACTGGTATCGCGGCAACGATCACATCTGCCTCACCTTCTTTGGCGAGGGCGCCGCCAACCAGGGCCAGGTCTTCGAAAGCTTCAATCTTGCCGCGCTCTTCAAGCTGCCGGTCGTCTACGTCATCGAGAACAACCGATACAGTATGGGAACGAGCATCGATCGCGGCACCACCGCAACTGATCTCGCCCATAACGGCGCGCCATGGGGCATTCCCGGCTTGCAGGCCAACGGCATGGACATCGTCGCCGTCAAGGAAGCCGCCGAGACTGCGGTCGCCTGGTGCCGCGCCGGCAAAGGCCCCTACCTCCTCGAAATGAAGACCTACCGCTACCGCGGCCACTCGATGTCCGACCCCGCCCGCTATCGCACGCGGGATGAGGTGCAGCAGATGCGCGCCGAGCACGACTGCATCGAAGGAGCGCGTGCCCGGCTGCTCGCGCTCGGCGTCGAAGAGCCGGCCCTGAAGAAGATCGACGACGAGGTGAAGCGAATCATCCAGGCTGCGGCCGACTTCGCGCAAGCGAGCCCCGAGCCGGATCCCGCCGAGCTCTATACCGATGTCCTGAAAGAGGATGCGGCCGCATGACCACCAGCATTCTCATGCCGGCTCTCTCGCCAACGATGACGGAGGGCAAGCTCTCCCGCTGGCTCAAGGGGGTCGGCGACGAGGTGAAATCGGGTGACGTGCTCGCCGAGATCGAAACCGACAAGGCAACGATGGAGGTCGAGGCGGTCGACGAAGGCAGGATCGCCCAGATTCTCGTTCCCGAAGGCACCGAAGGCGTCGCCGTGAACACGCCGATCGCCGTCTTGGCGGCCGACGGCGAGTCGGTTACGCAGGCGCCGCCCCCAGCCACTCAGCCGCTCCAGGCCGCTCCGCCGCCCGCTGCTCCCAGCACTGCTGCTCCCGGCACTTCAGCCGCGCCGCCCGCACCACCCAAGCCCGCCGCCCGCGCGCCGGTTGCGGCCGCGCCCGTCCCTTCCGCGCCGCACGAGCCAGCTCCGGCCGCGGAGGTGGATTGGGGCCCGCTCAAGCATGCGACCGTGCGCGAGGCGTTGCGCGAAGCCATGGTCGCAGAAATGCGGGCCGACGATCGCGTCTTCCTGATCGGCGAAGAAGTCGCGCAATACCAGGGCGCCTACAAAATCAGCCAAGGCATGCTGGAAGAATTCGGCCCGAAGCGCGTCATCGATACCCCGATCACCGAGCACGCCTTCACCGGCCTCGGCGTCGGCGCCGCCCTCAACGGGCTGCGCCCGATCGTCGAATACATGACCTTCAACTTCGCGATGCAGGCGATCGATCAGATCATCAACTCCTCCGCCAAGACCCTCTACATGTCGGGCGGGCAGATGGGCTGCCCGATCGTCTTCCGTGGCCCGAACGGTGCCGCCGCGCGCGTCGCCGCCCAGCACAGCCAGTGCTACGCGTCGTGGTATGCCCATGTGCCAGGCCTGAAGGTGGTCGCTCCCTGGTCATCGGCCGATGCCAAGGGGCTGCTCCGCGCGGCCATCCGCGATCCCAATCCGGTGATCTGTCTCGAGAACGAAATCCTCTATGGCCACAGCTTCGATTACCCCGCAGCGGAGGATTTCATCCTGCCGCTCGGCAAGGCGAAGATCGAACGCCCCGGCGACCGAGTCACCATCGTCGCCTTCAGCATCATGGTCGGCGTCGCGATGGAGGCTGCCGAGACCCTCGGGAAGGAGGGTATCGAGGCCGAGGTGATCAATCTCCGCACCTTGCGCCCACTCGATATCGCAACCGTCGTTGCCAGCGTCCGCCGCACCAATCGCCTCGTCACCGTCGAGGAGGGGTGGCCGTTCGCCGGCATCGGCGCCGAAGTCGCGATGCAGGTCATCGAACGCGCGTTCGACTGGCTGGACGCGCCACCCGTGCGCGTGCACGGGGAGGATGTGCCGATGCCCTACGCCGCCAACCTCGAGAAGCTCGCCCTGCCGCAACCCGAGTGGGTGGTCGAGGCAGTCCGGAAAATTCTCTGACGCGGCGGGAGGAAGCGATGTCCACCAACATCCTGATGCCGGCTTTGAGCCCGACCATGACCGAAGGCACGCTCTCGCGCTGGCTCAAGAAGGAAGGCGAGACGGTCAAGGCCGGCGACGTTCTGGCCGAGATCGAGACCGACAAGGCAACCATGGAAGTCGAGGCCGTCGATGAAGGGATCCTCGGCAAGATCATCGTCCCGGACGGCACCGCCGGCGTTGCGGTGAACGCGCCGATCGCCGTTCTCCTGGGGGAAGGCGAAAAACTCAGCGACGCAGCGCTCCCCGCCCCAGCCGCCCCAGCCTCGGCCGCCC
>JBOHMN010000612.1:0-1500 GCA_050730175.1 Acetobacteraceae bacterium
ATTGTGACGTGGAATCCGAGGAACTCAAATCCGTCGGTCACGGCCGTGACCCTGGTCTTTTCCGGCGACAACTGCAGGCCTGTGGTCCGGCGCAGGTATTGGGCCAACGCAGATTTCTTCGCCAGGGCCTCCTCCTGCGTACCGGACACCAGCACCACGAAGTCGTCCGCGTAGCGCACCGGGAAGAACGCGCAGCGACCCGCTGCGCGGTCTGTGTGGCGCGCTGCACCCGCCGCTTTCATCCCGTCGCTGGTGCGACGGGCTTGGATCTTTGTGCGATGATAGGTCCATGTGTGGACGGCCCCTCTGGTGCAAGAGGAAAATCGGTGATGCCGCTGCGCGGTCGGGTGCAGCCATGTGTCCGGCCTGTTGACGCGGCGTGTCTGGCCGCTGGCCCTGATGAAGTCCGCGGATCGGATCCCAAATCACTTCAACGCGCACGAGGCGCCTGGACCCGGAGGGTTTCTCCGATCCCCGGTTCGACCGGTTCGTCATCACGTCTCACCACCCTTGCACTCCCCCTCGGCGGGTGTCACTCAGCTAGCCGAGTGAGACCTCGGCTACATGGCCGGAGCCACGTAGGACTGATTGCGTGCGAGGACCGCCCAGGCGATCCGCGCGGTCTTGTTGGCCATCGCGACCGATACCAATCTGGCCGGCTTGCGCTCGAGCAGCTTGGCAGCCCAGGTTTTGCTGGCATTGCCTTCGCGGGAAAACCGGATCACGGCGGTAGCGCTGGTGACGAGGGGGCGTCGAATGTAACCGTCACCTTGCTTGCTGATGCCGACCAGTCGTTCTTTCCCGCCACTGCTGTGTGCCCGCGGCGTCAAGCCGAGCCAGGCCGCGAACTGTCGACCGGATTGGAAAAGCGTGGCGTCCGGCACGGCGGCAGCGATTGTGCTTGCCGTGATCGGACCGATACCGGGGATCGTCGCCAGCCGACGACTGGCATCGCTGGCGCGGTGCCACGCCACGATACGCTTCTCGATCTTTGCGATCTCGCCTCGAACGATGCGCAGTTGATCGGTGAGGCCGTGCAACGCGACCCCGGCCAACTCCGGCAAACTGTCCTGCGCCTCATGCAGCGCGGCGATCGCCGCGGTCACGCCGCCAGGCCCGCGAACGGCGACGATGCCGAACTCCGCCAGGTGTCCGCGCAACGCGTTGATGAGCATGGTTCGTTGATGAACCAAAAGGTCGCGCACCTTGTGTAGCATCAGCACTGCTTGCTGATCGACGCTCTTGACGGCGACGAAGCGCATCGTCGGCCGGGTCACGGCTTCAGCGATTGCCTCGGCATCGGCAACATCGGTCTTGCCGCGTTTCACGTCTGGTTTGACATAGGCCGGCGGCATCAATCGAACCGTGTGCCCCAGCTTGGTGAGTTCGCGAGCCCAGTGATGAGCAGTGGCACACGCCTCCATGCCGACAAGGCAGGGTGATAATCCGCTGAAAAATAGCAGTACATCGGCACGGCGTAGCTGCTTGCGTACCAACACC
>JBOHMN010000613.1:0-4517 GCA_050730175.1 Acetobacteraceae bacterium
CCCGTCTGCGGCTTGCGTCCCCGTCCTTCGGCCGCCTCCTACAAACCCTCCGCCCCCTCGCGCGTGAAGCGCTCCCGCCACAGCCGACACGTATGCCGGTTCAACCCGAGCTCCCCGGCAATTGCTACGTCACTCCGTCCTTGATGCGCCAGCGCCACGATCCAACAGCGCTTAACCACCTGCTGCGGCGTTCCATGCCGCCCGAACCAATCCTTCCAACAACTCCCGTTAGGCGGCTTGCAGCTCCAGGGCGGCTCTGATGTCTTTGCTCATCCGACCTGGGGCTGGCCTTTCCCGTCTCCGGGACCGGCGGACCTCGACGCGCCCCGGTTCGGTCGCATGGGCCCCGGGCCAGCGCGGCGCTTCCCTGTCAGCTCATCGTGGGCATCGCGAAACTTGCCCCGTCCTTGATGCCGGAGGGCCAGCGCGAAGTGACGGTTTTCGTCTTGGTGTAGAAGCGGATCGAATCCGGCCCGTACTGGTTGAGGTCACCGAATCCGGAGCGCTTCCAGCCGCCGAAGGTGTAGTAGGAAACCGGCACCGGGATCGGGACGTTGACGCCGACCATGCCGACATTCACTTTCTGCACGAAATCCCTGGCGGCGTCGCCGTCGCGCGTGAAGATCGCAACCCCGTTTCCGTACTCGTGCTCGCTCGGCAGCCTGAGCGCTTCCGCATAGTCGTGCGCCCGTACAACCGACAGCACGGGGCCGAAGATCTCTTCCTTGTAGATGCGCATCTCGGGCGTCACGTGATCGAACAGGCAGCCGCCGAGGAAGAAGCCATTCTCGTAGCCCTGCAGCTTGAAGCCGCGCCCGTCCACCACTAGTTTGGCACCTTCACGAACACCGATATCGATGTAGGAGCGAACGCGCTCCAACGCCGCGCGCGTCACCAGTGGGCCGTACGCGGCAGCAGGATCGGTCGAATTCCCAACCGGCAGCGCCTCGACCCGCGGCGCCAGCTTGCGCATCAGACGATCGGCTGTCTCGTCTCCCACTGGCACCGCCACCGAAATCGCCATGCACCGCTCGCCGCCCGAACCGTAGCCGGCGCTGATCAGCGCATCGACCGCCTGGTCCATGTCGGCATCCGGCATGACGATCATCTGGTTCTTCGCGCCACCGAAGCACTGCACCCGCTTGCCGTTCGCCGCGGCCGTCGCATAGATGTATTGGGCGATTGCGCTCGAGCCGACGAACCCGATCGCCGCGATGCCAGGGTCGGTGAGCAGGGCATCCACCGCTTCCTTGTCGCCATTCACGACATTGAGAATGCCTGGCGGCAGCCCGGCCTCCAGGAAAAGTTCAGCCAGGCGCATCGGCACCGAGGGGTCGCGCTCCGAGGGTTTCAGGATGATGGCGTTGCCGCAGGCAATCGCCGGTGCCGCTTTCCAGAGTGGGATCATCGCCGGGAAGTTGAACGGCGTGATGCCGGCGACGACACCGAGCGGCTGGCGCAACGAGTAGATGTCAATGCCCGGCCCGCCTTCTTCCGTGTACTCCCCCTTCAAGAGGTGTGGAATGCCGCAGGCAAACTCCACAACGTCGATTCCACGCTGAATTTCGCCGCGAGCGTCGGCAAGAATTTTGCCATGCTCGGAGGAAAGCAGATGGGCAAGCGGGTCCATCTCGCGCCGCGCGATCCGCAGAAACTCCATCATCACGCGCGCACGTCGCTGCGGGTTGAGCGCCGCCCAGGCCGGCTGGGCCGCTGCGGCGTTCTCGACCGCGGCGCGCACTTCGGCGCGGGAAGCAAGGGTCACCCGTGCCTGTACTTCTCCTGTGTTCGGATCATAGACGTCTCCGAAGCGGCCGGAGCGGCCTTCGATCTCTTTGCCGCCGATGAAGTGATGGATGTGACGAGCCATGGCTCCCTCCACAACTGCTAAGTGTGGCCCACAGTAAAGCACGCCCGCAGGCATTCGGCCACGCCGACGGACCCTCCCGGGGCGGGCTCGCCTCCGCGGCGCCTAGAGCAATATCGCCCTGACCGGAATTGCCAGATGCCGGTCAGGGTGGTGAAATTGCTCGAGAAAACAAACCAGGAGCAATATTGCCCCGACCGGAATCGCCCCAGATGGCGGTCAGGATGATGGAATTGCTCGGGAAAAACTAACACGGAGCATGTTCAGTCAACCTGAACACGCTCCAAACCGCCCGCGTCACCCCCGCCTGCCGCTTGCTTCAGACGTCGAGGTTGGCGACCTTGAGTGCGTTGGCCGTGATGAATTCCCGCCGTGGCTCGACGACATCGCCCATCAGGGTCGCAAAAATCCCTGCCGCGTCCTCCAGATCCCCGACTTTGACCTGCAGCAGCGTGCGCTCCTCCGGGTCGAGCGTCGTCGTCCAAAGTTGCTCGGGGTTCATCTCGCCGAGCCCTTTGAAGCGTTGGATGGCAAGGCCTTTGCGGCCGTGCGCCAGGATCCGCTCGAACGCTGAGGCGGGGCCCGCCACCGTCTCGCTGGTGCCGCCAATGCTCAGCACGGCGGGCGTCCCGAATTTCGCCTCCAGCAGCCCCAGCCGTTCGCTGAACCAGCGCGCCTCGGCGCTGCGCAGGCTGGCTGCGTCGAGCGTGTAGCGCTCGGTCACACCGCGCACGACACGAGACAGCGTCAGTCGGCCGGATTCCAGGCGAACCTCCCAGCCACGCTCGCTCGGGGGAGCCAGCGCATCGAGGCGCTCGGCGAGGCGCGGGGCGGCCCGAGCCGCCCGCTCGGCGTCCGGGGTGAGCGCGCCGGCAATCGCCGCTTGCTCGAGAACGAACGCGGGCGCCGCCGCACCGAGCCGGCGCAGTTTGAGCGTCGCCTCGCGCAGAAAACGCGATTCGGCGAGCAGCGGCGGGCCGGCCAGCACGGTGCCATCGGCGTAAGTCAGGCTTGCTTCCGCGAGTGACTTGTCGAGCAGGTAATCTTCGAGCGCTCGGTCGTCCTTGAGATATCGCTCGTCGGCGCCGCGTTTGGCACGGTAGAGCGGCGGCTGCGCAATGAACAGGTACCCGCGCGCAATCAGTTCCGGCATCTGGCGGAAGAAGAACGTGAGCAATAGCGTGCGGATGTGCGCGCCGTCCACGTCGGCGTCCGTCATGATGACGATCCGTTGGTACCGCAGCTTGGTGATATCGAAACCACCCTGCTCCGGTTCGCCGTGGCCGATGCCGGTGCCGAGCGCGGTAACCAGCGTCCCGATCTCGGCGCTGCCGATCATCCGGTCGAAGCGAGCGCGCTCGACGTTGAGAATCTTGCCCCTGAGCGGCAGGATCGCCTGGAACCGGCGGTTGCGGCCCTGTTTCGCAGAGCCGCCCGCCGAATCCCCCTCCACGATGAAAATCTCACTCTTCGCCGGATCGCGCTCCTGGCAGTCGGCAAGCTTGCCTGGAAGGGTCGAGACGTCGAGCACACCCTTGCGCCTGGTGAGCTCGCGCGCCTTGCGCGCCGCTTCGCGCGCCGAAGCGGCATCCATCACTTTCTGGATGATCGCCTTGGCCTCTTTGGGGTGCGTCTCGAACCAGTGCGCGAGGCCGTCGGCCACAACAGACTGGACCACCGGCTGGACTTCCGAGCTGACCAGCTTGTCCTTGGTTTGGGAGGAAAACTTCGGGTCGGGAACCTTCACCGAAAGGACCGCCGTCAGGCCCTCGCGCATGTCTTCCCCGACCAGGGCAAGGCCTTCCTTCTTGCCCATCCCCTCCGCGTAACGGCTGACAACCCGCGTGAGCGCGCTGCGGAAGCCGGCAAGATGCGTGCCGCCATCCCGCTGCGGCACGTTGTTGGTGAAGCAGAGCATCGTCTCGTGGTAGCTGTCGTTCCACGACAGGGCGAGCTCAACCCGGATGCCTTGGTCTTCCACAGCGATGCTGATCGGCGGACTGAACGCCGGATTCTTGGCGCGATCGAGCCAGGCGGAAAACGCCGTCAGGCCGCCCTCGTAACAGAAGCGCACCTCCTGCGGTGGCGCGTGGCGCTCGTCACGCACGACGATGCTGACCCCGGAATTCAGGAATGCAAGCTCCCTGAGCCGCCGCTCCAGCACGGCAAAGTCGAATTCGGTGCGGCTGAACGTCAGCGGGCTCGGCTTGAACGTGACCTCGGTGCCCGCGGGCTCCGCCGAGGCGCCAACCACCTTGAGCGGCGCCTCGGGATCGCCATCCTTGAAGCGGATGAAATGCTCCTTCCCCCGCCGCCAGATGCGCACTTCCATCCATTCGGAAAGCGCGTTGACAACCGCAGCCCCGACACCATGCAGCCCGCCCGAAACCTTGTAGGCGTTCTGGTTGAACTTGCCGCCGGCATGCAACTGCGTCATGACCACTTCGGCGGCGGAAACACCCTCCTCGGCATGAATCCCCGTAGGAATCCCACGGCCGTCGTCCCTGACGGTCAGGCTGCCGTCCCCGTTCAGAACCACCGAAACGTGGCTCGCGAAGCCGGCCTGCGCCTCGTCGAGCGCGTTGTCGATGATCTCGAACGCCCTGTGATGCAGGCCCGAGCCGTCATCGGTATCGCCGATATACATGCC
>JBOHMN010000614.1:0-10970 GCA_050730175.1 Acetobacteraceae bacterium
GCCGGTGCCCGAGTTTGCCCCGGGCGACACGCTCCGGGTGCTCGTCCGCGTCGTCGAGGGTGAGCGTACCCGCACCCAGGCCTTCGAAGGCGTCTGCATCGCCCGCTCGAACCGCGGCCTCAACAGCAGCTTCACCGTGCGCAAGATCAGCTACGGGGAGGGCGTCGAGCGTGTGTTCCCGCTGCACGTGCCGAGCCTCGCCGGAATCGAGGTCGTGCGCCGCGGCAAGGTGCGCCGCGCCAAGCTCTATTACCTGCGTGGCCGGCGCGGCAAATCCGCCCGCATCGCCGAGCGGGCGCGGAGCGAAGCGCCGCACTCCGCCGCCGCGCCCACGGCTGCCGCGCCTACGGCTGCCGCGCCCGCTGCCGAAGCCAAGTAGCGCGCGTCGAGGAGCGCAAGACCATGCCTGCCACGAAGCCGCGCACCCTGTTCGACAAAATCTGGGAAAGCCACGTCGTCGAGCAGTTGCCCGATGGCCCGTGCCTCCTCTATATCGACCGCCATCTCGTGCACGAGGTCACGAGCCCCCAGGCGTTTGAAGGGCTGACACTCGCCCACCGCCGCGTCCGCCGCCCGGACGCCACCATCGCCGTCGCCGACCACAATATCCCAACCTCCGACCGCAGGCTGGGCATCGCCGAAGCTGACAGCCGCCTCCAGGTCGAAACCCTCGAGAAGAACGTCGCGGCCTTCGGCGTCCCCTACATCCCCGTCCTCGACGACCGCCAGGGCATCGTCCACATCATCGGGCCCGAGCTCGGCATCAGCCTGCCGGGCATGACGATCGTCTGCGGCGATTCCCATACCTCGACACACGGCGCGCTGGGCGCGCTCGCGTTCGGCATCGGCACTTCCGAGGTCGAACATGTGCTGGCCACGCAAACCCTGCTCCAAAGCCGGGCCGCCAACATGCGGATCGAAGTCAATGGGCGCCTGCCACCGGGTTGCACCGCCAAGGATCTCATCCTTGCGATTATCGGCCGTATCGGCACCGCGGGCGGCACTGGCCACGTCATCGAATACTGCGGCGAAACGATTCGCGCGCTCAGCATGGCCGGCCGGATGACCGTCTGCAACATGTCGATCGAGGCCGGCGCCCGGGCCGGACTCATCGCGCCAGACGAAACGACCTTCGCCTATATCGCCGGACGCCCCTACGCCCCCAAGGGCGAAGCGCTCGACCGCGCGATCGCCTATTGGCGGACACTCCCTTCCGATCCCGCCGCCACCTTCGAGCGCTCCGTGACGCTCGACGCGACGCGGCTCGCGCCCATGGTCACCTGGGGCACCAACCCCGAGGCCGTGGTGCCGGTGACCGGCGTGATCCCCGATCCTGCAACCGAGCCCGATCCGGTGCGCCGCGCCACCTTCGAGCGCATGCTCGCCTACATGGACTTGAGGCCCGGCACGAAGATCACCGACATTCCGGTCGACGTCGTCTTCATCGGCAGTTGCACGAACAGCCGCATCGAAGACCTGCGCGAGGCGGCGCAGATCACCCGCGGCCGCAAGGTTGCCGCCGGGGTCCGCGCCCTCGTCGTGCCCGGCTCCGGGCTCGTCAAGAAAGCGGCCGAATCCGAAGGCCTCGACCGCGTCTTCAAGGACGCGGGCTTCGAATGGCGCGAGGCCGGCTGCTCGATGTGCCTCGGCATGAATCCCGACAAGGTGCCGCCGGGCAAGCGCTGCGCCAGCACCTCGAACCGCAACTTCGAGGGCCGCCAGGGGCCAGGTGCCCGCACCCACCTCGTCTCCCCCGTCATGGCCGCCGCCGCCGCCATCGCCGGCCACTTCACCGACGTGCGCGAGTTTGCCTGAGCATGCAGAAATTCACCAAGTTGACCGCGATCGCCGCAGGGCTCCCCCTCGCCAATGTCGATACCGACAAGGTCATCCCCGCACGCTTCCTGAAAACGATCAAGCGCACCGGTCTTGGCGTCTATCTCTTCGATCCGCTCCGGTACGCTCCGGACGGCAGCGAGATTGCGGATTTCGTCCTCAACCGCGAACCCTGGCGCCACGCCGGCATCCTGGTTGCAGAAGAAAACTTCGGCTGCGGCTCCTCGCGCGAGCATGCCGCGTGGTCGCTGATGGATTTCGGCATCCGTTGCGTCATCGCCCCTTCGTTCGGGGATATCTTTTATAACAACAGCCTGAAGAACGGGCTGCTTCCGGTCCGCTTGCCGCGCGAGACCTGCGAGCAGTTGATGGCCGACGCAGCAGCGGGTGACAACGCAAGATTGACCGTCGATCTCGAACGCCAGGTGATCACCCGACCGGACGGCGAGGAAATCCACTTCGACATCGACCCGTTCCGCAAGCATCTCTTGCTGGAAGGGCTCGACGATATCGGCCAGACCATGGCCCACGTGGCCGCGATCGACCGCTTCGAGGAGCGCCTCCGCCGCGAGTGGTGCTGGCTGCCCGCGACCACCGCCGTTTGATCCATCATGCCTTCCAACAAGAAACTTTTGCTGCTGGCGGGTGACGGTGTCGGCCCGGAGGTGATGCACGAAGTGCTCCGGGTGGTCGATTGGCTCGCACGTCGCCGTGCCCTGGCCTTCGATCTCACGGAGGACCTGGTCGGCGGCGCTTCCATCGACGCGCGGGGCACGCCGCTCAGTCCCGCAACCCTCGCTGCCGCAAAAGAGGCTGACGCCGTGTTGTTCGGCGCCGTGGGCGGGCCGAAATGGGACGGGCTCGGTTTCGATAAGCGTCCCGAGATTGCCATTCTGACGCTGCGCCGCGAGCTCGGCCTGTTCGCCAATCTCCGCCCCGCTGTCGTCTTCGACCCGCTCGTCGAGGCCAGCACGCTCAAGCCAGAAGTCGTGCGTGGGCTCGATCTGATGATCGTCCGCGAATTGACCGGCGGCATCTATTTCGGCGAGCCGCGCGGAATCGATTCGCTCCCCGACGGCCAGCAGCGCGGCGTCAACACCGAAATCTACACGACAAGTGAGATCGAGCGGGTCGGCCGCGTCGCCTTCGAGCTCGCGGCAAAGCGCCACAAGCGCCTCGTGAGCGTTGAAAAGGCGAACGTGATGGAAAGCGGCCTGCTCTGGCGCCAGACCATCGCCGCACTCGGCGCACGGGAATTTCCCGAGGTCGCTCTCTCGCATATGTACGCCGACAACTGCGCCATGCAGCTCGTGCGTAATCCGCGCCAGTTCGACGTGATCGTCACCTCCAACCTGTTCGGGGACCTGCTTTCGGATCTCGCCTCGATGCTGACCGGAAGCCTCGGCATGCTGCCTTCGGCAAGCCTCGGCGCGGCGGACGCGGCCGGCCACCGCTCGGCCCTGTACGAGCCGATCCATGGCAGCGCACCGGATATCGCCGGCAAGGGTATTGCCAACCCGATGGCCCAAATTCTGAGCTTGGCGATGCTGCTCCGCTGGTCCTTCGGCCTCGCGGACGACGGCGCGCTGATCGAGCGGGCCTGCACGAACGTGCTTGCGTCGGGCCTGCGGACGGCAGATGTGATGGCACCCGGCTGCGCCAAGGTCGGGACCCGGGTGATGGGCGAGGCGGTCGCGCGGGAACTCGATAAGCTCGCCGCCTGAATCCCCTCAGCGCGACATCAGAACCGGCAGCGTCATGTGGTCGATCAGGTCGCGCGTCACGCCGCCCAGCACCATCTCGCGCGTGCGCGAATGTCCGTAGCAGCCGACCGCGAGCAGATCCGCGGTGATATCGGCCGCGTAATTCAACAGCGCATCAGCCTCAGTCAATTCCGGTCGCACGATGAACGAGGCGGGGAGGCTCGCCACCGCTACAGTTTCGGCCGCCCGCGCCGCAAAGCCATGCCGCGTGATATGCCGGGCCATCGCCGCCCCCAAAAGCTCGCTCTCTTCGACGGGCCTCGGCCGGTGGCGAACCGTGAGCACGGTGAACTGGGCCCCCGCGTCGGCAAGCTCCATGACGTCATGCGCGGCGCGCGCCGCCTCCGCTTTCTCGCTCCACCCGATCAGCACGTTGCTGCCAACCTTCGCGAAGTCCCCGGCGAACGGGATCATCAGAACCGGGCGACCGGATGTCATCAGTACATCCTCGGCCATCCGCCGGTGCGCCGTAGCTCGCTCCTGCCCGGGCTCCGGCTGGCCGAGCACAACGATATCCGTCGTGCGGCTCAGCGCCGCAACCGTCTCGCCGGGCCGCCCGTCCCTGGTTATGAAACGGCCTTCCAGCCCGTAGCGTCGAAGCGCCTCGCCGAACATCTGGCCGATCCGTTCCGCCTGCTCTGCCGGGCTGTCCGGAGTAGGCTGGGCCGCCTCACCCGCCGGAGCGAACAACATCTCGCCCGCGCCGCGCACGGCAAACAGCCGCGGCTCCTCGGGAAGCATGCCTGACGGCGCCACGAGAAGACCAAGCGGGCAGACAGCATCAAGGCGCGCACCGCACCGTCGCGCAAGGTCTGCGCCGACCGCGCAGATGGCCCTGCTCTGCCGGCTTCCGTCCAAAACGACCAGGAGGTCCTTCGGTCGCATTCCCCCGCTCTCCCGCGTTGCCTCGTTGTGCCTCCGGAGGAAGAAATCTATCACTGGCAGATCCGGGATGAGATGACCATGGATGCGGATTACGTGATCGTCGGCGCCGGTTCTGCGGGCTGCGTCGTTGCCGCCCGGTTGAGCGAAAAGGGCGCCCGAGTTCTCCTCATCGAGGCCGGTCCCCGCGATCACCATCCCTACATTCATATTCCAGCCGGCACGCTCAAGCTCATCCATCATCCGCGGCTCAACTGGAACTTCTCCGCCGAGCCGGGCCCCGGCACAGCGGGCCGGCCAATCCGCTGGCCGCGCGGCAAGGTGCTCGGCGGATCGAGCAGCATCAACGGCATGCTCTATGTGCGCGGCAATCCCCTCGATTATGACGGGTGGGCGCAAATGGGCTGCCGCGGCTGGAGTTTCGCCGACGTTCTTCCCTTCTTCATGAAATCCGAGGATTACGCGCAAGGCGATCCGGCAATGCGTGGCCGCGGCGGCCCGCTCCGCGTCGAGGATTACCGCACCATCCTCCCTCTCACGCATCATTTCGTCGCCGCGGCGAAGGCGGCGGGCTACCCGTTCAGCAGCGATCTCAATGGCCGCACCCAGGACGGCGTCGGCTACTCGCAAATGACGCGCCGCGGCCGCTTCCGGCAATCCACCGCGCGGAGCTTCCTCGCCCCGGCGCGCAACCGCGCCAACCTTCGCGTCGAGACCGATGCATTCGCCACGCGCCTTCTCTTCAAGGGCGCGCGCTGCACCGGCGTTGCCTTCCGCCGGGGCGGAGAAGATCATCAGGCGCTGGCCGCGCGTTCCGTCATCGTTTCCGGCGGCACCGTGAATTCGCCGCAGCTTCTGCAGATTTCCGGCATCGGCCCGCCCGCGCATCTCGCCGCCATCGGCGTGCCGGTACTCTCGGCGCTCGCCGGTGTTGGCTCCAACCTCACTGATCATTACGTTGCCCGTATCGCGCACCGAGTGAAGGGCACGCTCTCCGTCAATCAAATGGCACACGGCCTTCGTCTCGCCTGCGAGGCTCTTCGCTTTGTGGTCACAGGCCGCGGCGCGCTGACTTTCGGCATCACCACCGCGCAGGTCTTCTGCCGCTCGCGCGAAGGACTGGCGAGCCCTGATCTCCAGCTTTCCTTCACGCCCGCGAGCCATGATCCGGAACGTTTTGGAGCACTCGAGCGCGAACCGGGGCTCTCCGTCGCGGTCTGCCCGGTGCGGCCGGAAAGTCGTGGCAGCATCATGGCCGCCTCGGCGGATCCCTTCGCCGCGCCCGTCATCACACCGAACTATCTCACTGCGCCGAACGACCTTCGCGCCCTGCTCGCCGGACTTCGTTTCACGCGCCGGATCCTCGATCAGCCGTCCATCGTCCGCTACAGCGCCGGCGAGACAGAGCCTGGCCCGGAGGCAACCTCCGATACAGAGCTCGCCCGCTACGCCTGTGCATTCGGTACCACCCTCTATCATCCCGTCGGCACTTGCCGGATGGGCGAAGACGCGATGGCGGTGGTCGATTCCCGGTTGCGCGTGCATGGCATCGCCGGGCTTCGCGTGATCGATGCCTCGATCATGCCCGCCATCACGACCGGCAACACGAATGCGCCCACCATCATGATCGCCGAAAAAGGTGCGGCGATGATCCTCGAGGACGACCGATGAAAGGCTACATCTTCGCCGAGATCGAAGTCACCGATCCGGAAACCTACAAACAGTACATGCCACTCGCAGCCGCCGCGATCTCGGCCTTTGGCGGGCGCTACCTCGTACGCGGCGGTGAAGTCGCAGTTCTGGAAGGAGAATCGCCGCCGCCGCGCACCGTTCTGCTCGAATTCGCGAGTCCCGAACAGGCGAAGGCGTTTTTCACATCGCCCCAGTACCAGCAGGCGGCTTCCATCCGCAGGCGCTCGGCGCGTGGCCGCGTCCTGCTGCTCGCCGGCACCTAGCACCCGGAATCGTACATAGACGAGAAAGGCTGTAGCGTAGGGCGGAAAAACGAAGCGCATTCCGCCATGGCCGCGGGCTGCCAAAGCTCCCGACTATCCCGCCAGTGGCTGCCTTCATGTCGCCCAAGTTTGATTCCGGGTATTACGGCGGATCGCGCTTCCCCGGATCACTCCGCGATCCCGCCAAAGCCATGAAATTGATCGAGAAAATAAATGGCCGCCGTCAGCCGCCGTAGAACACCGATTCGCCGAGGTCTTTCATCTCCAGGATTGCCGCATCCGGCCGTCCGGCGATCGCTTGCGGCAGATGCGCCTCTGTCACCTCGGCCACCACGATATGATGGTCGCCCTGCTCGACGATGGTCTTGACCGTGCATTCTACGGCGCCGATCGCCGCCTCGAGGATCGGCGCGCCGTTCGTGCCGGCATGGAACACCTGGCCCGAGATCTGCTGCCCCGCCAGCGCCGCCGGCCGGAAGAAGGTGAAAGCCAGTCCCTTGCCGCTTTTGCCCAGCATATTCAGCGCAAACTTCCCGACATTCTTGACCAGCGCATACGCTCCCGAATCGATCTTCACGCCCACCACGATCAGCGGCGGAGCAAATGCCGTCTGCGTCACCCAGTTGACCGTTGCCGCCGCCACACCGCCCTTGCCGTCCAGCGCCGTCAAGACGTAGATCCCGTAAGGGATCATTCGCAGCACACTCTTCTTGGCATCCGCATTCATGGTCTCTCTCCCGCCTCTGATTCTTCGCCCCGCAGTCAGCCCGCGTTGCGGTCCACCAGTTCGATCCGCACATTCTCCGGCCCGCGGATGAATGCAATCCGGATTCCCGGCCGTGGTGAGCGCGGCTCTATCACGAATTCCGCGCCCTTTTTCTTGAGATCGGCGACAATCGCGTCGATCCCGGAAACGGCAAGCCCGATATGCTCCAGCCCGAGATAAGGCGGTTCGGGTGCGGCATGCGTGCCCGGTGGAACCTCTTCGATGAACAGACGCACGTTGCCCAGCTCGACCATCACGCGAAGTTTGCCGTCATTATCTTCCGTGCCGAGCCGCTTTGCTCCGAACATCCGCTCATAAAAACGCGCTGACCGGTCGGGATCGAGACTGCGGAGATGAAAATGATCACACTGGAAATTTGCCACGGCGTTTCCTCCCGTTCGTCTCGCCACGGTTGATAGAGCAGCAACATTGCCTAGGCAATCGGGCCGAGTGCCGCGTCCGTCTCGCTCGCCAGAGGCAGACTGCCCTGGCTGCCGGCGCGCGCGCAGCAAAGGCCGGCGGCTACCACCGCTCTCTGCAGCGCACCACGGAGCGGGGCGCCACGATCGAGCGCCGCGGCAAAGACTCCAGCCAGGCAATCCCCCGCCGCTGTCGTATCGACGACCGCGACCGGCCGCGCCGGGATGCGCACCAGCGTCCCGCCGCACCGCGCCTCCGCTCCCCGCGCCCCCAGCGTGCGCACCACGCCCGCGTTGAGTTTTGCCGCAAGCGATGCCGCATCCGCCGCCGCCCCGATCCGCGCGGCCAGCCACCCCGCTTCGTCCTCGTTCACCACCAGGTAATCGAGCGCAGCGAGCACGTCGTCTGGCAGTGGCCCCGGTGGCGCAAGGTTGAGAACAATGCGCGCGCCGCGCGCCCGCGCGCGCCGCACCAGCGTCGCGGTCTCCCCCGGATCGCACTCCATCTGCAACAGCAACGTCACACCCGGCCCCAGCGCCGCGTCCTCGACCGCCGCCGCCCGCGCGCGGTAATTGGCGCCCGCGGCAACGGCAATCTGATTGCGACCCTCCGGGTCAACTGCGATCGCCGCAGCGCCGGTCGCAACCGCGGCCTCCGCGACGCGCGAAAGGTCAACCGCGGCAGACCTCAGCCCTGCCAGCGCAGGCGCCGCGAACGGATCCACGCCGACTGCGCCGGCCATGGCGACCGCAGCACCGTCCCGCGCCGCCGCCACGGCCTGGTTCGCCCCCTTGCCGCCCGGCTCCATGCGCAACTCCGTCCCCAGCACCGTCTGGCCCGGCCCCGGCAGCGACGGCACTGGGAAAATGAGGTCGAGATTGATCGATCCGAAGACGACGATCATCACTCAGGAGACAGACGCATTGTGGTGCTCGAGAAAGCAAACAGGGAGCATGTTCAGTTAACCTGAACGTGCTCTAAGCCGCTGGCCGCCGACACCTCTATCATCACAATGTCTATCATCGCCATATATCGCCTTGCGACCCCTCCGAGGATCACCTCGCCGCGGCAGTCCAATGTTATTCGGAGACGCCGATGAGGTCCCATGCGCCCGCACCGAGTTGACCGAATATCGACCGATGCGGGTTTACAGGCGCCCCGTCCTGCGCATTCACCCAGCGTAGCGGCCGGATCGCGTCGATCTCCTCCATCATGCTGACGTCTGAAACCCCGATCCGGTCGAGCACCTTCTTGTGCACCTCGACGATCAACGCAACCTTCGCCAACGCGCGAATCGCGTCTTTAGCTCCGCGCAGGATCGGCCCTTCCTGACCTTCGGCATCAACTTTGATGGCCGCATTCGAATGCGTACGACTGCGAAGTACAGAGGAAAGGGTGATCACATCAACGTCACCGGCCGGGTCCGGAACCAAAAATAATGCGTCCGCGTCGGTGCCATACTCCGGCATGACGAGCCGGCCTCGGCCCTCGAAGTCGCTGAGCGCCGCGTTGACACACCGGACCTGCTCCGCCCGTGCGCCCCGGATGTTCGACTCCATCAGCGGGAATAGCTCGCGATTTGGCTCGATCAAGGTCAGTTGCCGAACACCGTACGAGTGCGCGACGAACTGCGCGGAGAATAGACCAAGGTGTGCGCCGCAATCGATGAAGTCGAACGCGCCCATCGCCCCGTCGCACATGGCCGCGCAGCGCGCAATCCTGCCGATTTGGTAACCCCCAAGGTTCCGCCACCCCCCGCACCCGCCAAGTGGAACGGCGACCCGGCGATCGTGAAACGGCACGCTTACGGTCCGGTCGAGTACGCCCGTTTTGTGGAGCCAGCCCAGTACCCTGTCCCGGCCCAACGGAAGGCTTGCGACGAACTTGAACCACAGCGGCACTGGCCGGCCGGGCGGCATGGAAATCGCGTCCTGCACACAATCCTCCCGGTAAGCCGCATAGCGCTCACACGACTTCGCGAGATTGTCACTTATTCCTCTCCTCCGAACAGCGCGCAACACAACGCCGTGAATGGCGCCCTTGCCAGGGCAGCCGATTCTTCCCGTGACACCGCTTTGGCTGGCTGCGGCATGTCCGGAGCGCAAGATGCTCGGCTATCAGCCCACGCGCCCCACCGCCGCCATCAACTCGCCGAACTCGCGCTTCGAAAGCCCGCTTTCCTTCTCGCTCAGGCTCTCTCCCTGCAGCATCCCGCGCAGGACGGCCAGCATCGGTGCGGAAAAGACCGCCGCATGCAGCCGGTAATCGACGAACGCCTGGTGCGCAATCGGCACCCAGGCCGCAACGACCTCCAGCATCCGCTCGGCATAGGCGCGGATCTCGTACTGCGCGTGGCTGTCGGAACGGAGCTCGAGGAAGTGAAAAAGATTGTGCAGGTCCGTCTTCCAGTACCACTGCGTGTACGTATTGAGGGTGAGATTCATGCGCGCCAGTTCGCGCGCCAGCCCAAGCCGGGTCGCATCATGCGCGCCCGCCTCTCCCGCCTCGTTCAGCAGGTCCAGATAATGGGCGTAATTGCGCTCCGCGTCGGCGCGCAGCGTTGCCAGCACGAACGCCTCCTCCGCCTCACCGAGCCGCTTTGCCCTGCCTTGCCGGTTCGCCGCCGACTGGGCGGCGAGCTGCTCTGGTGCGGGCAGGTAAAACTCGCGGTCGAGAATCGAATAGCGCGCCGAGTACTCGTTCACGCTCGCCATGCGATGGCGGATCCACTGCCGGGCGACGAAGATCGGCAGCTTCACGTGATACTTGATTTCGCACATCTCGAACGGCGTCGTGTGACGGTGCCGGATCAGATAGTTGATCAGGCCGCGATCCTCGCTCACCTTCTTGGTGCCGCGGCCGTAGCTCACGCGGGCGGCCTGCACGACGGCGGCGTCGTCGCCCATGTAGTCGATGACGCGGACGAAGCCGTGATCGAGCACCGGCAGCGCCTTGTAGAGGATTTCCTCGAGCGCCGGCGCGATCGCGCGGTACGTCGGCTGGGCGTCGCCGCGCGACTGTTCGATTTCAGCCTGCTGGTCGGTCGAGAGGGGCATCTGTCGCTTTCCTTGGTTGCGGCGGACTCTATGGTCCGAAGGTTCCCGCCACCATGGGGAAATATCACGCCGCACGGCACGCCTTCAAAAAGGCATCCGATGCGCCTATATTGGTCGCGTCGGGCAACCGACTATGGCGATAAACACCGCGTGGCATAAGCGTTTCGGACCCGGGGGCAGTACCCGGCGCCTCCACCATTCACCCCAACCGTTCGCGGGCGGGGCCTGTGGGGGCGAACCAGGATCGACGGGCGTGGTAAAGGCGCGGTTTTTGCCCGGTATGGTTCCGCCG
>JBOHMN010000615.1:0-5980 GCA_050730175.1 Acetobacteraceae bacterium
GTCCGCAGCAGCGCGTAGTAGACGCCACACCCAAGCCGATCTGTCTTCCGTCATCCCGACAGAACAGAATCATAAAGCGCGCTGCGGACGCAACGTGGGGCTCCCGCAACGCTTACCAATGAAGTGCACGAGACACCTTATCACTTCCGCAAGCGGAGCCGCGCGGCGTCAACGACTGAAGACCCGCTTTACCAGGTCACCGCGGATACGACGTGAGCGCGGGGAGCACGACCTCGGGTGTCGGTGCATTGGGATCAATCGTTGGGGGTAACGGCGCAATTTCTGCGCCTCGCGTACCATCAAGTCACTTTGCCGTGATGAGAGATGTTTTTTTTGTCTCCCACTGCCGGGGGCAAAGTAATATGGTACGGACTTACAACAATGCGCGGTCTAAATGATCGTGAGAATGGGGAGGGACGAGAAGCATGCGCAGCAATGTTGCTCATCCCGATAGCTTTGTACGCGGCGATTGCCTTGGTACGGGCAAGGCCATCTTCAACTTGGGCAGGGCGAGGCGAACACCCGGTACGCCCTCTCCGTTTATCCGGACGCGGGTGACGCCGTGCGCCAGGCCGCAACAGCCATCCAGGCCTTGCCAGTTAGGTGCCGGGTGCGATGAACGCGCGCCCCTGATCGGGGGGGGTTCCGCGCGTATAGGCCGCCGCAGTGTCGTCCTGACGACTGCGGGAATTGCGCTGGCCGCGTTTTCTGCGCCGGCTTGCGCCGCCTATCGGCCCGACTCGCGCAATCTGGCAATGCTCGGACGCATCGCCGAGCGCATCGAAATGGCGGCGCCCATTCAGTCGCATTTCAAGCCGCCACCAGCGTTCCTCGGCATCATCCCGGCGGAGCACGGAGCCTCACCACTGCTGGCATTCGATACGGCTTTGGAACTCGACACGGACGGCCATCAAGGTAGCGTTTGCGGCGATCCAGTGCACCAGAGCGAGACCAGCCTGCACTATTTGGATGACGGTTCGCTCGACGCCTACACTGTTCCTTATTTCGTGCTGCCGCAGTTGCCGCCGTGGCGGACCGGGCTACCGATACAGCCGGGCGACTACGCAGCGATTCTGTTCCAGGGGCACTTGGCTTTTGCCGTTTTCGGCGACCTGGGCGGCAGCAAGAAGCTGGGTGAGGGTTCGTTGGAACTCCTTCGGCAGCTCGGACAGGACAGGAGTCTTCCGGACGGCTGCGTCAAGAATGTGGGGACCGTGGCGGGCGCGTTGACCATCGTCTTTCCCAAGAGCGGCGTGCCGGGGGACAGAAGGAACCAGGTGAGCCTTCTGAACGCGATCGACTCGAAGGGGCGTGACCTGTTTCTCGCAGCCGGAGGGAGCCCCTCCAACCACGGCTAGTGCATCTTCCCTCCTGGCTGCGGCGTTTCGCGGCGTGCAAGATGAACCGACGACCGATCTCTGCCTGGGACCGACACGAACCACCCCGATCAAGCGGTGCCGTGTCCGACGTGTGCGCGTCGATCCACGGGGTCTTCCGACGGAGGGAGGCGAGCGACGGCGGTGTCATGACGGCCGGACTGTTTGGACTCCTCCTGTCGCTGGGCTCTCTCTCCGGCTGCACCGAGGTCCGGATTTACCACGCCGATCGGGTTTCGGTCCGACATTACATCGGGATTGTCGATGTCGATGTCAGCTCCGAGACGGCTCCTTCGTACGTAGAAACGACCGGGTCGGGAGTCGTCATCGGTGCGAGGTCAGTTGTGATCGGCTGGATGCAAGAGCACCTCGCAGTGTTCCCCGACCCGCGACAATGCGCTGTCATGATCGTTGCACAGTCGCCCGAAGATGTAAGGGCGGTCGACACGCTGCTCCGACGCGCCGAGGGAAGTCTTGCAAATGTATGTGTAGCGGGGAGGCCAGAAGATGCTACGCGGATTCAATAGGCTCCTGGCATGGCCGGCGCTTCTGCTGGCCACAGCGGGGTGCACGAACCCGCCTCTTCTCTTCGAGTCTGCCACGACCTTCGGCGTAAGCGTGCGGGTCTCCCCCGCGTCGACAAACCCGCTCGACCTGACGCTGGGGTTCAGGGACCTCGATACCTCCCTCGTCCCGGTGACGGCCATCGACCAATCCGGCAGCCTCAAGCCGATCCGCGGCTGCTACGGTGCGGTCGTGGGTGCGACGACGGTCCCGGGATGCGTCTCCGGCACAAGCAAGCAGCCGGGAGCTGCAATAGTCCCAGACCCTCCACCGAACGGGGATCCCGGGGAGGGGTTAACCGCTGAATCATCCAATCCGGGTGCGAATGGGGAGCTGCCAATTCAGGCTCAGACGATGACCGACTCCTTGTCGGTGTTCAGTTCGTTCAATGCAAAGACCAATGCTTCGAGCGGGGCTGGCACCAGCGGCGGGGCCGGCGTGGACGTAGGTCTCGGGAAGGTTTTCGCGACGGGAATCGCGGCACAACAATTGACCGAAGGACAAGGCTTCTATCTCAAGGAGAAGGGGCTGGCGCTCTCCAACGCCGCTGCGTGCCTGGCAAACCTGAAGAAGGTCCTGGGGAACAACGCGGCGACGGCGGACCAGGCCGCGGCTATTTGCGGTTCCAATTCGGCAACCACGAGCAACCGGCCATGATGCCGAGGTCCTTCCGGGCAATGGCTCGCTCCACGATCACGCTGCCCGGGCGCCGCGCGAGCAATCAGGCCCTGTGGACCGCGGGCGTTGAACTTGATCGCCCGGCCCCGGAGAATCTGCTGGCTCACGCCGCCGATTTCGGCCGCCCGGGTGCCAGTTGCCCCGTCATAGATCGCCGCCGGCGCCAGAAGCCCGCGGACCTGGCCGGCGTCCTTGCTCTCGCGCGCCGCATCGCGCACCCCCGCCGCGTCAAAATCGGCCCTCGGTGGAATCGGCATAGCAAACTGTCTCCGTTCACCAGCTTTAAATCCGATCACGTCCGCATCCGGGAGTCCCTCAAGGAGTCACCGTTCGCGGAACTTGGTAGTTGCGATCTGGGGAGGTAACCGATGCTTCTTTCGCGACGCAAGGTGCTGGCATCAGCCGGGGGGGCGGCAGGTAGCATCCTGGCCTGCGGAGCCCGCGCGCAAAACATTCCGGGATTCGGAGCGCCTCGTGACGAACCGATCTTAGGGTTCGATCATATGCACTATCCCGGCGACGATGCCATGAAGATGATGCGCGACAAACATGGCTATCGCGTGACCTGCCTTTACTTGGCGCATAAGCCCGGGACGAAGGACGAGTCCTGGATACGCAAACGCGAATTTCTGCAACTGCACGGATGGGGGATCTTCCCGACCTACGTCGGGCTGCAGGCAACGACCGACGAGATCGGAAACCCGGAGGGCATGGGTAAACGCCTCGGCGACGAGGCTGCTAAGTTTATGAAGGATGCGGGGTTCCCAACGGGGTCGGTCGTGTACCTGGACATTGAGGTGCCCCATAATGCGCGGACCCCGTACGAAACCTACGTGCGAACCTGGATGAAGGTGGTTCGCGACAACAAGTACTATCCCGGCGCATATGGAAACTACCCGATGGCAGATATGGCCGACCCGAAATGGGCTAAGTGTATAAAGTTCCCGAAACTGACGAGCGCTATATGGACCGTCGAGCTTCCGTATGGTTTTAAAGCCGTCCTGTCGCAATTGAGGGCCCTGAGTGAGGGGAATCCCCAGTTTCAAGCGGAGATAAGCAACTGGTCTAGCAGCAGCGACATCATGCAGCAACTCTACAAGATGGGGGCGCTCGGGTACTGTCCCAAACGATACTCTCACGGAATAATCCGACCCGGCTGCATCGCTACCCAATACAAATGGAGGCTGCAATTCTTGGACATCAAGTTGCCATCGGGCCAGAAACAGGACTTCGATCTTGATTTCCTCAAGGCTTCGGATCCCTCTGACCCGGCCAGCATTGCACAAGCGCTGAACATCACACATTTGATATGAAAGAGTCTGGCAATCTCCGGGTTGTGGGCCGCGTCGGGCGGCGCCGCGACAACTTACCGCTGCCGAAACGATACGGAGGATGATATGCCGAAGAGGCGCGCACTTTTGGCAGGACTTGCAGCGGGAACGGCTGCACTTGCACTCCCAGACCGCAAAAGTCTCGCCCAGAGCTGCTCCAAAGTAGTGGCGTGGGAGCAGGATGGTCCCGGTGGGGACATCGAACCTGTTGCCTTTGATCCGTATCGCGTGGCAGCTCTGTTCCCCCCGCTGAAGCCAAATATTAATTTACCGGACCCGCTGCCGGACTTTGCAACCGCTTTGGTAGACACGGCGCACGCTTTCGATGGATTGGACAGGTGGACGGAGAAGGGCCAAGCCGCGATTACTGCGATGCTCGGCTTATTTTGGATGGGTTTTACGGTTTGCTGCCCCGATCACTGCCGACCATCTCGCGCCGGCTGCCCAAAAGGTTGCCAGTACAACTCATTTTGCGCCGCCGGCGTTGCCTATTCCGCGGCGCTGGCCTTCGCAAAGGCGAACAGGGCGGGTACGGACGTCCGAACCCTCCGGAAGTACCTTCGGGTTGTAAAACTATACAATTTTTATCCGTCCCCAAGCGTACCAGACATGCAGGAGGTCGCCTATGGAACTCGGATTTGGCCGAGTGGAAGAAGGCTTTGGCAAAGTACGGGGGCCACACCGAAGGCCGGATGGCTCGTCGTATATCACCTTCATGCACCGGCCGATCACGTTGGTATCGTGCTTGACGCTAAAGCCGGTGCGCTCGATACTTTTGAGTTCAACGTAGGAAACCCTGAACATAAAGGCGGTGGAACAATCCACCACTGTACGAGGCCAATCGATCACACCGTGATGGGTTACATCGACACCACCACTCGCCCAGTGCTGCCGATACATTGACGTCTCGGGCCTCGGGTCATGGCGGGCTCGGCGATCAGGGGCCGGGGAGGAAGGGATTCGCGGCGCCGCGTGCAAATCCTGCCCGGCGTATCGGGGCATATAGCTGGGATGAAGCGGCATCGTCGGTGATCGCCGTGGGGCCGATCTGGTCCGTATAGGTCAGGCTGCCGCCCTTATGCGGAACCTCGCGCCGCAGGCGGAAATCGAAATGACCCCCGGTCTGCGTGATCATCGCCCCCGACGGATAGATCCTCGGTCCCGCGATCAACCCCTGGTCGATCGCCTGCTTCAAAGCGAAAGTCGGGCCGCCGGCATCGCGGATCGTGGTGAAGCCGCGCATCAGCGTCCGTCGCCTCGCGGGCCGCAGCGATGTAAATGTAGCCCACATCCGCCGTCAGCAGGGTCAACAGCGGCAGCGGCGCGAGGAAGCTGTGCCAATGTGCATCGATCAGCGCCGGCATCAGCGTCCGCCCGCCGCCGTCGATCACCTGCGCATCCGCCGGCGGCGCCGCGTTGCTCGCATCGACCGCCTTGATCAGGTTGCCCTCGACCAGCACCCCCATCCCCTGCCGAACAGCGGGGGAAACCCCGTCGAACAGGCGGATATTGGTGAAAAGTACTGTCCGCCCGGGTTTCGCCGGCACCGGCGCAGTTTGTGCCGCGGCCAGATCGGGGCGGCCGAGGCTCGCCAGCGAGACCGCGGGGCCGCCGACGAACCCCCGCCGCGTCAGATCCCGCATCAGTCGCCAGCTCACGCTCTGCACCGCCGGGGCGCAGCAAGGGCACGGCGCGGCCGGCCACGCAGACCCGCCTTTCGAAAATCCACATTTCGCAAGGGCCAGATTCGACTTTTCGCCGACCGTATCACTCAACGACTGCGAGTCAAACGTCGAGGAAGCGAAGGAGAAACCCCAGACCGTCGCGAGGTGGACCGAACGTGTGGAAAGGTTCTTTTGCGGGCACACAAGAACCCTGATCAGGAAGCTCCGCAAGGCCTCGTACGTCCGGCGGGAAACGCTGAGATGTCGGCACGTGGTGCCCAACATTCAGCGATCGGTTGACCCTCGGAGCCGCGCGAGTGCCCGTCGCGCATCGGCCGCTCAAGTGGCCCGCTCGAAATCATCACGC
>JBOHMN010000616.1:0-7257 GCA_050730175.1 Acetobacteraceae bacterium
TTCATCGGCTGGGGAAACCATCAGCCGCGTGCGCGCCTCGGGCCGCACATACCAGGTGTTGCCGACATCGCAGATGAGCGGCCAGTCGGCGGGCGCGAAGGGTGCCGGATCGATGATGACGCCGGTGCGCCGGCAGGCTGTGAGCCCGAGCGGGCTGACGCCCGCGATGCCGGCGACCGCATCGCCCCACGCGCCGGCCGCATTGACGAGCACACGGGCACGCAGCACTGCCCCGCGCGCGGTTGCGACCTCCCACAGCCCACGCGCTCGCTCGATCCTGAGAGCACGGCTTCCGAGCGCGAGCACGCCGCCACAAGAAGCCACGCGGCGAAGAAATCCCTGATGCAGCGCCGCAACGTCGATATCGGCGTCCTCCTCCGCGAGGGCGGCCATGGCGGCGTAGCCGGACTTCAGCGCGGGAACCATGGATGCGAGTTCGGCCATGCCAATCTCACGCAATCCTTCTGCTTTCTTGAGCATGGCTTCGAGTTCGGCCGTTTCAGCCGCCCGGGCGAGCAACAGCGTCCCGCGGCGGGTGAGCAGCGGATGATCGGTAAAGCCCGGCGGCGGAGAATCGAAGCAGCGGCGTGAGAGGCCGGTCAGCACACGGACATCGGGCGGGCCGTAATTGCGGACGTACATCGCAGCAGACCGGCCGGTCGAATGATATCCCGCCGCCTCTTCCGCCTCCAGCATCGCCACGCGGCGTTCGGGCGCGAGATGCGCTGCCACCGTCGCGCCGGCGATGCCGGCGCCAATTACGATCACGTCGAACGTTGCGGTATCCATGGCAGAGAGCTTCGGCGATGCCTCCGCCGCCGGCAACCCGCCGCCGTGACGGAGCAGGAGAAAGCTGCCAGCATAGCAATCTGGAGGAAGGTAAATGCTCGATCTGGTCCTGCGGTCGGACAAGGTAGTCGTTCCGAGCGGTGTCATCGAAGCCGACATCGGCATCGCCGATCAACGCATTGCCGCGATTTCCGCACCTGGCACGCTTCCGATCGGTGAAGCAACGCGATTGCTCGATGCGAGGGGGAAAATCGTGCTGCCCGGCGGCATCGATCCGCACGTCCATTGCGCGTGGCCGCTGCCCAACCCCGATGGAACCTGGAGTTCCTCCGATCCACCCGCCGTTGTCAGCCGCGCCGCGTTGTTCGGCGGCACCACCACGATCATCGATTTTGTGCGCTGGACGCACGGGCAAACAGTTCCCGAGGCGATCGCCGCGCGGCGCGCCGAATGGCAAGGCGCCTGCTATTGCGATTATGGTTGGCACATCATGGTCGAAGGCGACCTGCCGGCGGAAATTCCCGGCCAGCTCGCCGATGCGATCGCCGACGGGCACGCCAGCGTGAAAATCTTCACGACGGACATCACACCTTCCCGCCGTGGCCGGATGGTACGGTTCGGTGACATCTGGGAAGTGTTCCAGGTCTTGGCCGCCGCGGGTGGTCTCGGCGTGATCCACGCCGAGGACAACGACATCGTGATGCACATGTACGGCAAGCTGATCCGTGAGGGGCGCGCCGGCTTCGAGAACATGGCGGAGGTGCACAACACGCTTTCGGAAGACCTTTCGTTCCGCCGCGTGATCCGCCTTGCCGAAAGCGTTCCGGGCACGGCCCTCTACATGATGCATGTGAGCGCCGCGAGCGGTGTTTCCGCAATCCGCGAGGCGCGCGGCCGGGGCGCTGCGATCTACGGCGAGACGCTGCACCAGTACATGCTCTATTCCAGCGCCGATTACCGCCGGAAGGATGGGCAAATTTTCCACACCTATCCCTCGCTCAAATCGTCCCGGGATCAGGCGGCGTTGTGGCAAGGAACACGCGACGGTGCGATCAGCAGTATCGCGACCGACGAGGTCTGCTGCACCCTCAAGAAGAAAATCCAAGGTGTGCGGATCGACGATACCACCGGCGGCAATGCGGGAGTGGAGCCGCGCGTGGCACTGATGTACACGGAAATGGTCACGCAGCGTGGCTATACGCTGCCGCACTTCGCAGCGCTCGTCTCGAGCAACGCGGCGCGGCTGATGGGGCTTTATCCGCGCAAGGGCGCGATCGCTGTCGGCGCGGACGCCGATCTCTGCATCCTCGATACGACACCCCGCACCATCCGCGCCGCGGAACTGCATGAGACGGATTATTCTCCCTGGGAGGGCCACGAGGTCTCGGCCTGGCCGGAGGTGACGATTCTGCGCGGCAAGATAGCGGTGGAGAAAGGCCGGCTTCTGGCGAATCCGGCGAGCGGAGAGTGGCTTCCCCGCCGGATTCCGGAGGAAGTGCGCGCGGGGCCGGCGCTGTGACCGACGCCGAGCTTGCCAACCTCTTGTCGGATTGCCTGCTCGTATGGGGAGTTGTCGGGCGGATTGTTGCGCAAGAGGACGGAATCGCCGTGCACGGGGCGGGCACTTCGTGCATCGTCCGGCGTTGCGGCCCGGAACGGCGGCCGGCGCGCTGGCTGCTTGCGACAGAGCGGCGCGCCGCTTCGGGCCGACCGCCCGAGGCCGCCAGTTCGATCAGCGGCCTGCTCGAAAGGCTCCATTCCGCGCTCGGTGCCGACGCGCCCGGTCCCCGGCTCGCGGTGATCGAACCCGAATGGGATGGGCCACCGTGATTCCCGTTCTCCTCGTCACCGGCTTCCTCGGCAGCGGCAAGACCACCTTGATCCGGTGCATTCTCGCGGACGCGAGGTTTGCCCGCTCGGCGGTGATCGTCAACGAATGGGGCGAGATCGGCCTCGATCATGACCTGATCGCATCGGCCGATGAAAGCCTGCTCGAGCTCTCAACCGGGTGTCTCTGCTGCCGCGTCTCGAGCGATCTGACACGGACCTTCGCCGCACTGGCCGAGAAAGGCGGCGGACGATATGATCGCGTCCTGATCGAAACGTCCGGCCTTGCCGATCCGGCGCCGATCCTGCATGGCCTTTTGACGGACAGCGCGATCCGTGCCGCCCATGCCCTGGCCGGCACGCTCACCCTCGTCGATGCCCGGAGCGGCGAAGCTTCGCTTTCCCGCCACCCGGAAGCGCGCCGTCAGGTCGCCTTCGCGGACCGCCTCCTGATCACCAAGACGGATCTCGCCCCCGAAACCCCCGCGCTCGATCGTGCGCTCGGCGCGCTCAATCCCGATGCGGAGCGGCTTGCCGCAGTGCGCGGCGCAATTGCCCCTGAGATATTGTTCGCGCCGGTGCGCCCGGGTGCAGCACGCGCCATACCACCCGCTGTTGCTGCGCACAGCGCGGGGATCACGAGCACGATCCTCGTGCGCGAGCGCCCGGTTCCGGCGCTGGCGCTCGTTCTCTTATTGCAGGCCTTGGCCGAGCATTGCGGGCGGCGTCTTCTCAGGGTGAAGGGGCTCGTCAACGTCGCCGAGATGCCCGGAAGACCCGCGCTGATCCACGGCGTCCAACACCTGTTCGAGCCACCGGTTTGGCTGCCCGCCTGGCCAAGCGAGGACCAGCACACCCGGCTTGTCTTGATCGGCGAGGGCATACCGCGGCATTTCCCGGCCCGCCTGCTCGCGGCAATCGAGGAGGAGGTCGTGGAAGAATCGGCCGCGGATGCCAATCTAACCCTGGCCGGTCGGGCCGGCTGAAGGGAAAGCGGCAGCGCTTTCCGGAGCGGGAGAAAAGTCGGAACCATGCCGCGCGGCGATGCGGACATGCCGATACCGGGTGGCCATGAGCCGGGAGGCTCCCGCCGCGGCGCTTTGCTGGCGCTGATTGTGCTTGCGGCCATCGTTGCCGGCGGTCTCTTCCTCTGGAACGAGGTTTCGCGCATGGCGGCTCTCCAGGATTGTGTGGCGTCCGGCCGCACGAACTGCGCGCCGGTCGGCGGATCGGGCCTGCAGCATCACGCGCGCCCATGATTTTCCCCGCAGCACGGAATAAACGACGGGCTCCGGTGTTCCTTTTCCCAGCCAGGTGAAGAGGGCATGGTGGAGAGCGAATTCCGGCGCCGGCTCGTTACGCTGTTGCCGCGCCTGATGCGCTTCGCGCTGGCGTTGACGCGTTCGCGCCCGGACGCCGAGGACCTGACGCAGGCGACCTGCGAGCGCGCGCTTGCCCGCATGGAGCAGTGGGAGGTCGACACCAAGTTCGACAGCTGGATGTTCCGTATCATGCACACGATCTGGCTGAACAATCTCCGCAGCCGGAACGTGCGCGCGCGCCATCATGCCGCCCTGGCAGCGGCAGAGGCGGCACCGGCGGTGCCGGCGGCGGAGGGGCGGCTGATGCTCGCCAAGGTCGCCGAGAAAGTCCTCGATCTGCCGGCGGAGCAGCGCCTTGTGCTCATGCTCGTCACGGTCGAGGGGTTCTCGTATCGGGAAGCGGCGGCCATTGCCGATGTGCCGATCGGCACGGTGATGAGCCGTTTGGCGCGCGCCAGGCTCGGCCTGATGAAAGCGATCGGTGAGGCCGAGGATGGTCTCGCCGATAACGTGGTACGGATGGGATCGAAGTGACGACCTTGAGTGAAACGACTTTACTCGCCTTCGTCGATGGCGAACTCGATGTCACGACCGCGGAGCAGGTCGGCCAACAGCTCGCGCACGACCACACGGCCGCGGACACAGTGCGGGCGCTCAGAAGCTCCGCCGCACTCGTTCGTGCGGCCTTCCCGGAAGCCGGGCGAGAGACGGTTCCCGCCGACCTCGTGGCGCTCGTCGCAGGTCGCCGGGGTTGGCGCCGGCTTGCCGGGCGGCGGCAGTTCACCGCCGCGTTGGGTGCCTCGATCGCGGCCTGCGCAGCCGGAGTGGCTGGCGGGATCGCGCTCGAACGTCCGTTCCCGAAGCAGGCGGAGCCGGCAGCGCGGCTGCTTGCCGAAGTCGCCGAGTACCATACCGGGCTCGCCGGGGAAGCAAGCCGGCTCGCGATCGTTCCCGCGAGCAAGGCGGCAACGATCGAATCCTGGTTCTCCGCACTGCTGAAAAGGCGAATGCAGATTCCGGATCTCGCAGGATTCGGATTGGCGTTCCAGGGTGCGCGGATTTTTGTTGTGCACGAGCATCCGGTCGCGCAGTTCCTCTACGCCGCGCCGGGAGAAGCGGGGCGGCCGCTCGGCGTCTGCGTCACGGCCTGGCCCGGACCGAAGGTTCCCCTCCGCACCGAGGAGTCGGACGGTGTCGCGCTCGCGCTGTGGGCGCAGGCAGGCTACGCCTACGTGCTCGTCGGGTGGGTTCGACCGGCGCTCTTGAAGAGTATCGCCGCCGTGCTCGGCCCGAAACTCGAAGAAGCATGAGCAACCCGGAATAAGCGCGCCTCTCCGCTGTTGTCGTGTCTGCCAGGGCGGATCACGGGACTCGCCGGCACGCAATGGAGACCAGCGTATGACGAAAAGAAAAGCTGTCGCGGCTGCCATCGGCGCTGCCGTATTGCTCGCTGTCGCGCCGACCGCGTTCGCAGAGGCGGACGGCGAGACGATCGCCACCGCCAGCAAGGCACCGTACGGGGCCTACCTCACGGCCGATCAAGGCCGTGCACTCTACATGTTCTCCGCCGACCATAACGGGGCGAGCGCCTGCGACGGCGCCTGCGCCAAGGCGTGGCCGCCGGTGACGACCGAAGCCGCACCGGTTGCCGGGGCGGGCATCCAGGCGCGCCTGCTCGGCACGATCGCGCGCAACGGGTCGATGCAAGTCACCTACGCCGGCAAGCCGCTTTATTATTTCGTCGGGGACATTTCGTCGGCAACGGGGCGCCCGGGCTCGACCGCCGGCGAAGACGTCAAGCACTTCGGCGGCGCGTGGTATCTTCTGGCGCCAAGCGGCGAAGAAATCGATCCGGACGCGGTAACCAAGAGCAACGGCAACTGATAGCGATCCGCGGCGATGATCTCGTGGTTACGGTGGCCGCGCTTGCGGCCGGGCGGGGCGGTGCTGGCTCTTGCGCTGTTGCTGCCCGGCCCGGCAACGCTCGCCGCGCCTGCCGCCAGCTATCATATCGATCAGCGCTACGGCGCAATCGGCTTTTCCATCGGTGAGCTCGGTTTGTTCACCACCGAGGGCAATTTCCGGAAATTCGCCGGCCACCTTGTCATCGATCCCGCCGATCCGACCCGCACGAAGATCAGCGTTACGATCGATGTCGGCTCCGTTGCCATGTCTTCGACGCGGGCGGTCAAGCTGATCCTCTCGCCTGCCTATTTCGACGTGCAGCAACATCCTGCGATCCGCTTCCGCAGCACAACGGTTGCGCCGATCGGGCGCCATCGCTACCTCGTTTCCGGGCTCATCCGCATGCGCGGGGTCACGCATCCGCAACAGTTCATCGCGGTGCTGACCGCGGGGGAGGTCTCGGGCACGGCGCCCGTCACAGGCTGGTTCACCGTCACGGGCACGCTGCACCGTTCCTTGTTCGGCATGACGGCGAACGAGAATTTCCTAGGCGACGTTGTCCGTATCGTCATTCACATCCACCTCACTTTACCCGAGCATGCGCGGGCGAACTGACACGCGGCTTGCATGGAGCCCGGCGCAGCGGCGTCTGCACTGGGCGATCGCACTTATGATCCTGCTCGCCTTTCCGATCGCCTGGATCATGGCAGCCGTGCCGTTCGCAGAGCTGCTGCTCAAATTCATCCTCTTCCAAGTGCACAAGACGCTGGGTCTTCTGGTGCTCATCGCAGCCATCCTGCGGCTTGTGGTCCGCCTCCGCCGCGGCCGTCCCGCCTGGGATGCCGGGCTCTCCCAATGGCAGCAGAACGCGGCCCGGCGTCTGCATGCCGCGCTCTATGTGCTGCTGTTCGTGGTTCCCGTGCTCGGCTATTTCGTTGCTTGCACGGCCCCGGTTCGAATCCCCACGCTCTTTCTCGGCGTCATTCCCATCCCCGGCGTTATCGGGGAGAACGAGCGCTGGTTTCCCATCCTGCTTGATCTGCACCGGGCCGCGGCGATCGCGCTCGTTTTGCTTGCCGCCGGCCATGCCGCGATGGCGCTCCATCATCACCGTCGCGGCGTTGGCGTGCTCAGGCGAATGTGGTCGGGCTGAGACAGCGGACGCCGGCGTTAGGAGCGACGAACGCCGCGCCGACTTACCCCTTGAACTCGGCGATGTAGAGCCCGACGCCGAAATCCGTGCAGTAGACGAGGCCGTTCTTGTCAACGAACACGTCGGCGGAGTGGAGGACGAGCGGGCGGTTCGGGCGCGGATCGATCAGGCGGGTCGGCGGAGCCGGGGCGAAGCCAGCGATCTCCTTCGGCTGATAGGGGTCGCGTATGTCGAACACGCGCACGCCGGCATTCTGATACG
>JBOHMN010000617.1:0-16186 GCA_050730175.1 Acetobacteraceae bacterium
ACTCATATGTTGTGGGCGTCGGGCCTCCGGTCCCGCACCCACCCCTTCCCCTCTCCCAGAGGGAGAGGGGAAGGGGTGGGTGGCTTCGTTTGAACAGCGTTTCGCTCCCGATACGTGGATGTCCTGCCGGTTGTTGCCGAGGGCAACAACTGACGGGGGCAGGACACTCTTTATGTTCAGTGGCCTGCTTATCCCCTTTCGTTCGCCGCCCTCGGCAGCGAACAACGGGGGCAGGACACTCTTTGATGTTCAGTGACCCGCTTATCCCCTTTCGTTCGCCGTCCTCGGCAGCGAACAACGGGGGCAGGGCACTGGGCGACGCCGTCTGGACCACTCCTGCTGCCCGCGGCAGTCTCGGACGATGGCGGAGGAGGCAGCGAGAGGTGAGATCGGCCGGCCGGTGAGGCGCAGCGAAGATCGGCGCTTTCTCACCGGCGCTGGCTCGTTTGTCGATGACGCGCCGCCGGGCGACGCGCTGCATGGCTACGTGGTGCGCTCGCCCTACGCGCATGCGACGATCGAGCGCATCGATGTCGTGCCGGCACGCGGCGTGCCCGGGGTCGCCGGCATCTTCAGCGCAGCCGACCTTGCCGCCGACGGACTTGGCCCGATGCCCTGCCACGCCAAGATCGAGTCGGTCACGCCGCTCGTCGTGCCGCCGCGCTATGCCCTCGCGAGCGGACGGGTGCGTCACGTCGGCGATCCGGTTCTCTTCGTCGTTGCCGAAAGCCGGAATGCGGCGCGTGACGCCGCCGAAAGGGTTTCCGTCGAGTACGGCATTCTTCCCGCGGTGGTCGACGGGGCGCGAGCGCTCGCCGATGTTGCGCCCGCGCTGTGGCAGGAGGTGCCAGGGAATCTTGCTTTTCTTTTCCGGGCCGGCGATCGGGTGACGAGCGATGCTGCGTTCAGGGCTGCGGCGCACATCAGCCGGTTGGCACTCGTCAACAACCGGGTTCTGGCCACTCCGATCGAGCCGCGCGCGGCGATCGGCCGCTACGACGGTGCGCGCGGGACGTTTGAGCTGACGCTCACGGGGCAGGGCGTGCAGGGGATAAGGCTCGAGCTTGCGAACGACGTGTTCCACCTGCCGGCCGCGCGATTCCGCGTTGTTGCACCGGACGTGGGTGGCGGGTTCGGCATGAAGAATTTTCTTTATCCGGAATGGATCCTCGTGCTCTGGGCGGCGCGACGGCTCGGGCGCGCGGTCCGGTGGGTGGCCGATCGCAGCGAGGATTTCGTCTCCGATACGCAGGGGCGCGATCAGCATGTAACGGCTCGGCTCGCGCTCGACCGCGAGGGCCGTTTCCTTGCTCTCGAGGTCGCGACGGTGGCCAATCTCGGGGCCTATCTCTCCGGCTATGCGCCGGGCGTTGCGACCAACATGACGGCGATGGGCGGTGTCTACGCGATTCCCGCAATGGCGATCGAGGTGCGCGGCGCCTTCACCAACACCGTTCCGGTGGATGCCTATCGCGGTGCCGGCAAGCCGGAAGCAAACTACCTGATCGAGCGGCTGGTCGATCTCGCGGCGCGCGAAACGGGCCGCGATCCGGTCGCGTTGCGCGCGCTGAACGTGATCCGGACGTTTCCATATCGCAATGCAACGGGCACCCTGATCGCTGAAGGACGGTTCGCCGCGAACCTCGAGGAGGCCGCGCGCCGCGGTCGGGAGGGCTTTGCCGGGCGGCGCGCGGCGGCTTTCGCGCGGGGAAGGCTTTCCGGGCTCGGCGTTGCCTGTTTCCTGGAGACCGCGCGCGGGGCGAGCGAAGAAAGGGCTGCGATCCGTTTTCCGGGCGACGGCACGGTTGAACTTCTGGTCGGCACGCAATCGAACGGGCAGGGCCACGAGACCAGCTACGCGCAGATTGCCGCCGATCTTCTTGGGCTTTCAATCGAGCGGTTCAGGCTGGTGCAGGCGGATACGGAGAGGGTGCCGGAGGGACACGGGCACGGCGGTGCGCGCTCGATGCACATGGGAGGGACCGCGCTGGTGCTGGCGATCCGCCAGACGATCGAGAAGGGCAGGCGTGTTGCGGCCCACCTCATGCAAGCCGCGCCGGAGGCAATCGTGTTCGAAAGAGGAACATTCCGCTTGCGCGGCGCGCAGGGAGGCGGGAAGGGCTCTGCCGGCATCGCGCTGCTCGAGGTTGCGGCGGCGGGCAAGCGGGGTGAACTGCCGCGGGAGATGGATGCGGATCTCGATTCTGCGGCTTGCAACCGGTGCGATCTCTTCACCTTCCCGGGCGGGTGTCATGTGGCCGAGGTCGAGATCGATCCCGAAACCGGCGAACTGCGGCTTACCCGCTACAGCGCGACCGATGATTTCGGGCGACTGATCAATCCGTTGATCACGATCGGCCAGGTTCATGGCGGGGTTGCGCAGGGGATCGGCCAGGCGGCCCTGGAGGCGGCGGTCTATGATCCGGCGAGCGGGCAGCTTTTGAGTGGCTCGCTGCTCGATTATGCGCTGCCGCGCGCCGACGATCTTTCGGACTTCGAGATCACCCTCGTGGAAGCGCCGAGTGCGGCCAATCCGCTTGGGGTCAAGGGTTCCGGGCAGGCAGGCGCCATGGCTGCACCGCAGACCGTGATGAACGCGATCCTCGATGCGCTCGCTCCGCTCGGCGTCACAAAGCTCGACATGCCGGCGACCCCGGACCGGATCTGGCAGGCAATCCGGGCGGCGCGAAAGGCCGCGGCGCGGTGAGCGGCCGACGGTGCGTTTGCTGCCGGCGCGGGAGGGACCGCGAATTCGCCTCCTCCATGTGAGGCGCTTGCCTGCGGCGACGTGCACCTGGGGAGCGCGCGGCGGATGCATGGCGCTTTCTTGCCAGCCCGATAGCGGGCGATCAGAGTGGTATCCGGAGGCATCAGTACAAGAGCGTGTTCAGGTTGGCTGAACACGCTCTATGTTGGTTTTCTCGAGCAATTTCATCACCCTGACCGGCATCTGGCGATTCCAGTCGGGGTGATATTGCTCTAGCGGAAAGGAGCGCAGTCGTGGCGGCTGGTTTGATGCATGCCTGAGGACGCCGCGCGTGCGGCGAAGCCGTCCGCCGGACCTGTGCGTGCGGACTGGCTGGAACGGACCCGGGCGATCCTGCCCGCGATTGCTGCTGCGGCGGCGGAGATCGAACGCGGGCGGAGGCTGCCCGAGCGGCTGGTTGCCCGACTGAAAGCGGAGGGCTTCTTCGGCCTTCTAGTGCCGAAGCCGTTGGGCGGTGCCGAACTCGATCCGCCGACATACATTGCGATCCTGGGGGCGATCGCCGCGATCGACGCGAGCAGCGCGTGGTGCCTTGGGCAGACGAACGTGTGCAACACGGTTGCCGCGTTTCTTGCCCCCGAGGCGGCTTCCGATATCTTCGGCGGGTCGAGCCCTGCGGTGATCGCGTGGGGAGCCGGGTTTGGCGGGCGGGCGGATGCCGTTGCCGGCGGCTACCGGGTGAACGGCAAGTGGTCCTTCGCCAGCGGTGGGCACCATGCGACCTGGTTGGGCGCGCATTGCATCGTGACCGACGCAGGCGAGGAGCGGCGGCGGCCGGATGGCACCGTGGCTACGCGCACGATGCTGTTCCCCGCGGAGGCGACCGAGCTTTCCGACATTTGGCACGTGATCGGGCTCCGCGGCACCGGCAGCGATGCTTATGCGGTTGCAGATTTGTTCGTTCCCGAGACGCATTCGGTGGCGCGCGACGATCCGGCCGAGCGGCGCTATGCCGCTCCGCTCTATCTTTATCCCAGCAACAGCCTGTACGGTTCGGGGTTCGCGGCGGTAGCGGCTGGCATTGCGCGCGCGATGCTCGATGCGCTCCTGGCACTGGCACGGGAGAAGAGGCCGCGCGCGCTCAAAAGCAGCATGCGCGAGAGCCCGGTCAGCCAGTATGAGATCGCGCGTGCGGAGGCACGGCTGCGGGCGGCCAGGATGTATCTTGCCGGCACGGCCTCCGAGGTCTGGCAGTCCGTGCTCGGGAGTGGGCGGCTTACGCTCGATGGGCGGGCGGCGATCCGGCTTGCGGCGACGCACGTGATTCACGAGGCGATGGCGGTTGCCGATTTCGCCTATCACTGGGCCGGCGCCACTTCGATCTTTGAAACGAGCCCGTTCGAGCGGCGGTTTCGCGATATCCACGCGGTAGCACAGCAGTTACAGGGTCGGGCATCGCATTTCGAAACCGTCGGCCAGATCCTGCTCGGTGAAGAGGCGGATACGTCGTTCATGTGATAGACGTACGCCGCGCGCGGGTACCGTGGGGGCCGGTCCGCCCGGCGTGCCGCGAGCGATCCTGGTGCGGCATCAGGCCCACCATCGCGGGCAGTTCGTCGGTTTCCCAGCGAGCCAAGGCATGCCGAAGCTTCAGCATCGGCGTGCCGTGCGGTCGCTCCGTCCGTCGCATCCCGCCTTCAATGCGCCGGGGAAACTAGCTGCTACCTGCATCGAAGGAATCGTGTGTTCGCTAAATAGTTGTGTTTCCCCTCTTGCCTCACTCCAGACGGGCGCGCATAGTACCTAGACCGGGGCTGCTTAATCTCGGCAAAACCTTCCCTACGGTGGCTTCATGGCCTTCATCGGCATGGCAGAGCCCCTATCCAGCTACGTTCTGCCCGTTGCGGAACATGCAGGGGCCGATCTCGCGGTGTTGTGCGCCGTTGTGACCGCGGAGACATTCGCCTGTGGCTTCCTGCCGGAGAAGCGACTCTCCATTCTGCGTGCTGGCCAAGCCTGGCCATGTTCTTTCGGAAAATCCCGACGCCGAGGAGACACGCACGCGTCGCCACATACTGGCCCGGCTCGTCAGTCCGAGGGTAGGGTGAAGGCGACGCCCGAGGTGGCGAGTGGCCTAACACACCGATTTCCTGAAACGAATCACATCGGGCGAGCGCGCCGGCGCACGGCGCCTCATGATGGCGGAATACCCGCTGCGACCCGCTCTGGGCCTCGCGGTCTTCCGGCCTACCCGTTCTTCGCGACGCGGGTGGGCGGCAGGAGAGCGGAGCGGTGGCCCGGAGGTGCGCGATTTCATGCAATCGCTCTACCAGGGAGTGGGCCGCCGCCGGGCACGCCCACGAGCTCGGACGGTCTTGGCTTGCCTGGAGAAGGTTTCTCAGGCGGCTGAAACAGCCGCAAGACAAGGGAGGAAGTCCGCAATGGGAAGGATCAACATACCGGCGACATCGCGTGTAGCGATGACGGACGATCTTTGACTAAAAGCCCCAAGTCATCCCAGACCGGATCCTCCATTCACTGCCAAGCATCTCGCACAACATCTCGTACAACATACAACATTTTGAAAGGCATGATTTTGGGACAGACGGGATTCAATAATCAGATCCAGGAAAGACTGGAGGGTCTCGAGAAAGCCAAGCAGATCGATATGAACGGGGCGCTGTACAAGGCGTGGCTTGCTTATCGCGGCGCCGCGGAAGCCTCCCAGAACCTGGCCAACGACCCGGCGATGAACGCCAAGCTCGTGGAGTTCCAGCGCCTGGCGTGTGTCGGGTCGAGTTACAAAAAACTTCCCGAGGCGGCGGCCAAAGCAGCCTTCTGGGAGCGCGCGGCCGAAGCCCCGCTGCCGCGCATTACGCAGCAGGAACACCGGGACATAGGGTGAGGCCTGCGTTGTCGGAAACGAAGCTACGGTTCGGAAAAGGAGGAAAGTCACCATGGCAAACTGGGATGCAGGGGCAAGCCAGCAACTGCAAGAGCTTCAGCGGTCGACCAATGCGGGCAATCAGGACATGGACGCTCTGCGCCAGCAAATCAACGTCTGGGCCAACGGCAACGCGAACGGAACCACGACCTTTGCGTTTGCGCCGCTCAGGATCCCGGATGCGCGTGTTCGCGCCCGGACGGAAAACGGATGGATCAAAAGCATCCAGTGGGGCGACAAAGTATAGTACGCGGAGCCGTACATACGTGATCCGCAGTGTCACGCGAGCGTCAGTCGGCGGCACGCTGTCGCGATTCCAGGCGAATCGCCGAATCATGGATTGCTTCGCGTCGCTCGCAATGACGCCTCCTGCGAGTCACGCAAGTGCGACTGTGGGTAATAGGCTGACGGGAAAGCAAAGCCAGTCATTTCCCTGACAGAGGAGAGAGGAACAATGGCCGAAACACCGGTCACGCCGGCAAACGAGACGATCGTTTGCCTGCTTGGCGAGCTCAAGATCGACAAAGAGCAGGTCTCCGTGGGCGTAGCGTACACCAAGAAAGAGACAACGACAGACACGCTCGTGCAACTGGACAAGCCTGCGCCGTTGGGAAACGCACTGACCGTCGGGACCTGGCTGAACGATTCGTGGAGCACCAAGGTCGACGCGCTGCTCGTAAAGCCGCTTCAAGGAGACAAGGTCGGATCTCAAGCCGACGTGAAGGCTGCCGATGTCGAAGCGCATCTCAAAAAACTCGGCTATCCGGACCAGGTCGTCCCGCTTCTGGCCAAGCTTTTCACCACGCAAATCGTGATAACCGATCTCTATGTCCGTCTCTGGAATGAGAAGGTGGATAACAAGGCCGTCAGCAAGAAGGCGTTCAAATTCGGAATCGCGGTCGATTTCGCGACCGGCGAGGACAAGCAGGGACTGAATGTGTTCGGGGACATCTATCTGCAGAATGTCAAATTCGGGATCCTGAACGCCCCGAAAGATTATGACTTCGAGGCGAACAAACTGGTCCTGCCTCCCCTGCGCCTGCTCGATTACAAGGAGGCCAAGAAAGAGGCGGAGAAAAAAGTGGAGGGCGAGAGCGTTTCGTAACGAGGAGAAACGTCACCGATCTGAAGAGCGCCCGCTCCGGCATTGCCGGCGCGAGCCTCGGTGCGATCCGCGATGCGCCAGCCCACAGGGGAGGGGAGAGCGGTGGCTTCCGGCGATGATGGCCAACGTTCCGGCGAGCTGGCCAAGCAGGGCGAACAGCCGACCAAGCTGATGCTCGACCTGAAGGGCCGGTTCGGCGACTACCCTTGCACGATCGAGGCCGCGATCGGCGGTGCCGAGGATGTGAGTTTCGTCGGCAAGGTCGATGTCCGGGAAGGGCTTGCTGGTTTCCTGAGAAAGACGCTGTCGCCCGCGGCGAAAGATGCGCCGTTTCCTGACTTTGGATTGCAGTCGCTGGAGCTAAGCTACAAGGGCGGAGGCGCGCTGCTGCTTCGCGTCAGCCAATTCGAGGTCCAGCTTCCCGCCGGGGCGCCGGTTGAAAAGCTCGATCTCGACTTCGCTTTCGGCCGATTCCCCGGCAGAGAGGGCGCCGGGGATGCGTCAGCCGCGTGGCAATACGTTGCCGGAATCCGCGCCTTCACCCGCGAGCCGATCCGGTTTGCAAAGATCGGCGATTCCAAGCTGATCGAGAAATTGCTGGGCGACTTCGGCGTCAGTCATCTCGGACTCTATTATGCGAGCGCGGACGTGACCGAAGGCTTGGCGCTGTTCGACGGCAAGGAACAAAAGCGGGCATTCGCCAAGGGCGTTTCATTCACTGCCCGGTTCGGCACGCCGCAATCCTCTACCACCATCGCGCTGCCGCCGCCGCCCGCGCCGACGGGCGTCGGCGGGCGGACACTCGCTGCACCCGGCGAATCCTCGGCGCCGCGCGTTGAGCCCGAGACCGGCGGGGACGACAAGCGCCTGCGGAAGTGGTTTGCGGTGCAACAGACGTTCGGGCCGCTCGAAATCCGCCGCATCGGCGGGGAGTGGTACGAGGGCAAGCTCGGCTTTCTGCTCGACGCCGGTGTCGAGATGCTGGGGCTGAAGGTCGCGCTGGCAGGCTTCAGGATCAGCGTCGCCCCCGCCAAGCTCACCAAGCTCACGATACAGGATCTGGAGCTCGGGCTCGACGGGCTGGAGATCGGCTTCAAGGGCGGGCCGATTGCGATCAGCGGCGCGTTTCTGAAAATCGGGAACGAGTATTCGGGCACGGCGCGGATCAGCGCGCCGATGTTCACAATCGCCGCCATCGGCTCCTATGCGACGACTGGCCAGGGAGATCCCTCACTCTACATCTTCGGAGCCTATGTCGGCGTCATCGGTGGCCCGCCGTGCTTCGTCGTCCAGGGCATTGCCGCCGGCTTCGGCTACAATCGCGGATTGGCCGTTCCTGAAATCGAGAAGGTTCGTGATTTTCCGCTGGTCAGCCTGGTGCTGTCACCTCCTCCTAGTGGTTCGACGAGCATGCTGGATACGCTGCGCGGCAACCATTTCCCGGTCATGCAGGGCCAGTATTGGCTGGCCGCCGGCATCAAGTTCACCTCGTTCAAGCTGATCGACGCGTTTGCGCTGCTGACCGTGCAGTTCGGCGCTCGCTTCGAGCTGGCCTTGCTCGGGGTTGCTTCGATGCAGCAGCCGCCGAAAGTCGAGGCGGTGCCCGAGCCGCCGCGGCCTTTCGTTTTCGTCGAGCTTGCATTGAGCGTTCGCTTCGCCCCGGACGACGGCCTGTTCGCCGCGCGGGCTGTGCTGACGTCGAATTCCTACTTGTTCGACACGCGCTGCAAGCTGACCGGCGGGTTTGCATTCTGCATCTGGTTCACGCCGACCAATCCGGCATTCAAAAACCATGCGGGCGATTTCGTCCTGACCTTCGGCGGCTATCATCCACGCTTCAAGATGCCTCCGCATTATCCGCAAGTGCCGCGGATCGGCTTCAACTGGCAATTGCCGGACGTGGGCGTGGAGATCAAGGGCGAATGCTATTTCGCGCTGACGCCCTCCTGCATCATGGGTGGCTGCCGCCTGCTGGCCACGTATCGTTCGGGGGATTTGTCCGTATGGTTCGAGGCGTACGCCGATTTTCTGATGGCGTGGGAGCCGTTCCACTACGAGGCGGACATCGGCATCTGGATCGGCGCCTCCTATACGCTACGCCTGGGCGAACTCAGCACGACGCTCTCCTTCCAGCTCGGCGCCTCGCTCAGCATCTGGGGGCCGGAATTCGCCGGCGTGGTGCGCATCGATCTCGGGATCATCTCCTTCACCGTTCCGATCGGCGCTGCGAACCAGCCGCGGACTCCGAAGCCACTGGAATGGCCGGAGTTTTCCGGCAAGTTCATCCCGCAGATCGACAAGAAACCCGCCCCGCTCAGCATCGCGATCACGGGCGGAATCCTGAGCGAGGACAAAGAGCGGGACGTCATGGTGGTCAATCCCTACGAACTCAGCCTGCTCGTCGATGCCTACGTTCCGGTGACCACGCTCATGATCGGCGAGAAACCGCTGGACCAAGGGAAGCAGCAGCTCGCAACCAGCTTCGGCATCCGGCCGATGGGCCTCAGGGCGATCGTTTCGGAGCTGGTGGTCACGTTTGTCGGCCCGGGCGGCAAGGCGGTTGCGATGCGCACGCGCGCGCTTACCAAGGGCGTGCCCGAGGCGCTCTGGAGCCAGGAGCCGGCGCCCGACCCATCGGGCACGCAACCGATCACGGCCAAGGTGATCAGCGATGCGCTGAGCGGTGTGAGGCTCTCGGTTCTCGAGGCGCGAAAGCCCAAGGAAGCCGCGATCTCTCCCAAAGTCGATGCGATCGCCAAACAAACAGCCCAACCGGGCCTGGAGAGACCTCCTCACGCCGGGCCGGTCGACCGCACAACGGCAGAACAGCGGCTGCGCGAGATGCTCAGTAAGAATGCCGCGGCGCGAACGAAGACGGTGCAGGCGTTGGAGCGGCTTGGGTTCCCGCTTTCGGCCACGGCGATCGACCTCGGAGAGATGGCGCGGTGCGCGGGCCAGACGGACGTGCTGCTGGCGCCGCCGGCGTTCGTTGCTCTCGGCGAATTGCCGCCGCAACGCCAGGGCGTGTAGGAGCGGGAGCGATCGCGATGGCGGCGGGACGACGCGACAATCCCAAACCGGAACAACTCCGCTTCGCGGATGGATTCACACCGCCGCTGGTCGCGGGAAAGCACGCGATCACGGCAACGCAGACCTTGACGCTGGCATCCAAGATGCCGCCTTTCGCGGCCAGCAGGACGGTGCATGTGTCAGCGCCGCGCTTTGCGCTCGCGCCGGGCGAGATCTATTCCGTTTATCCGCCGGAGGGCCAGTCGGGAGCATTTGCGACGACGCTGCCGCACGCCGTCTTCACGCGCAAGACGCTGCCGTGGGAGCGCGAAATCGGCGGGCTGGCAAGCGCGGAAGACCCGATCCGCCCGCCCTGGATGGCGTTGCTGACGCTCGACGAGGACGAGATCGCACAATATCCGGTTCTACTCAGTTCGGTGCCGGTGGACGAACTGCGCAACGCGCGGAAATCGGCGGGCTTGCCGGAGCTTGCGGTCGAACCGGGGGAACCCGCCGATCCCAAGAAGAATCAAAGTCGGGTTGCCGAGATGCCGACGGAACGGTTCCGCGAGATCGCGCCTGCACTCGATGAGCTGCGCTTTCTCGCGCATGCAAGACAGGTGGGAACCGAGGACAAGGACGTCGCGGACATGCTCGCCGAGGGCTGGTTCGCGGTGGTCATCGGCAACCGGCTGCCGGCGCAGGGGAAGCGCAATCACGGGCTTTTGGTGTCTTTGGAAGGCCTCGCGAAAATTCTGAGGAAGAAACGGGAAGAGCCTGCGGCTTTGGCCGGGCTGCCCGCCACAATCCGGCTGCCGGTTCTGAAGCATTGGCAGTACGGCTGCGCGGGCCCGACCTTTCGCGCGCTGCTCGAGGCGCTGACCGCCAGCCGGGACGACAGAAAGGCGGGCGATGTCTGGCTTCGGATCTCGCCGAGCGGGACGGCGACGGCGGATGAGACCGTCCGGAAAGCCCTGGCGCTCGGCTATACCGCGCTCGGCCACGCCACCCGGCAGGGCGGAAAGACGGTTTCCTGGTACCGGGGCCCGCTGATCCCGCTCAGGCTCGATGTTGGGCCGTTCCCCGAGATCCACGCCAATGCCGACGAGGCGCTGCACTACGACGATAAAACCGGCCTGTTCGACGTCTCGTATGCGGCGGCGTGGCAACTCGGCCGGCTTCTGGCGTTGCAGAAAGCCGATTTTGCCGATTCGCTGCTGCACAGCAGACGCGGCCTCGTCAGCGAGGGGGTGCTGCGCGAGAGCGACGCGATGTTGCGGAAGGCAAACGGAGACGCCGGCGCGATCGACAGCCAGAAGGCGAAGCTGCTGCTGCAGGACGACCTGATGGTCGCAATCCTGACCGAATGGTGGCTCACGGCGCAAGCAAAGGCTGACGGGAACGGCGGGGGATGACAAAAGATCTGTTTGCAGCCCTGCACGAGACGAAGACGCGGAACGACATCCTCGATGGCGCGATGCCGGCGCTCCCGGAGGACGCGAGAACGTGGCTCGGCCGGCTGACCCTGCTTTACGGCGTTCCGTTCCAGTACCTGGTTCCGGACGAGAAGATGCTGCAAGCGGAGTCGCTTAGGTTTTTCTATGTCGACCCGCTGTGGATGGAAGCGCTGTTCGACGGCGCCTTGAGCATCGGCCGGCCCGAGGACGTGCGGCGGCTGCTGAACAAGGCAATGGCGGGAACCTATGCGAATGACCTGATCAAAGAGGCGCGAAAAATTCGCCCGCAGCAGCAGGCCGGAGCGGACGGAACGGCAACGGAATTGGCGGAGCGGCCGATCGAGGGGGCATTCGAATTCAGCGGCTTCCTGTTGCGCTCGGAGATCGTCGCCGGCTGGCGGGGTCTTGCGGTCAGCGGGTATGCGGGTCCGCGCGGGAGGGGGTCCGGTAAGCCGCTGGCGACGCTCAGGCTGGAGCGGCTGGCCCGCGACATCCTGTTCGGCCTGTTCGAAGGGCATTTGCAGAGCCTCGAAATCGTCCAGCCGCCGGAAGGCCTGCACTTCGAGCTGCCTGTCAAATCGCCCGCCACGAGCCCGTCGTTCACCGACGAGCGGCGTGTGTTCGGCGTCGGCGCATGCAGGAGTTCGCAGAGCCCGGAACCGGACAACTCCGCCGCGTTCGCCGTGAGCCTGTTGGCGTCGCCGGCGCGCTACACCTTCAGCATCGGGGACTGATCCGTTGGCGGAGCGCGCGATCCCAAACCTGAGCACCGATGCGGCATTGTCCGCCGATTGCCGCCTGCTGGTTCCGATGCGTGTGCAGGCGCTCTCGGTCGACGATCCGGGCAGCATCGAGTGGGCTGATCTCACGCCGCAATACGATCTGCTCCGCGCAACCCCGCCCGCAACGCTCGGGCGCTCGCTCAGGCCCAATCTTTTCGGTGCTGCGCCGGAGCCGCCCGGCGCGGGCATTCACCTGCACTGGACGCTGCCGGCCGCCTTCACCCGGATCGATCACGAACCGGGCAAGCGGGCGGTTTTTCGCAGCGTGCCGAACCGCTGGCTGGTCGTGCGCCTGTGGGGGAAAACGAAGTTCGAACTCGAGCATCGGGCGTGGGTCATCGAGAGCGACTACCTCGCCGCGGACGGGACCAATCCCTGGCTCACTGTGAGCGGGCCGCCGCCCCGGTTTGATGGCGGCAAGCTCGCCGGGCCACCGCGCCGGTTCGATGCCGGCAAGCGGCTTGGCCGCGCGTTTGACCTGAAGGAGAAAAAACGGGGCGACCCTTCTCCTCTGACGGCCGTGGCGCCGGGGAACGTGGCGTTTTCGAGCTTCTATCCGTCCTGCCGCGACGTGTTCGGGTTCCATGACAAAGACGACGATCTGCAACCCGGCAGCATCTACTGCTACATCGTCGCCGGGTGGTTCGCCGACCCTGCGGCAGATCCTTTGCACGATTGCAAAGACAAGGGCCTGTGGCTCGCGCGGATGGGCCGGCTGGAATGGTCGGTTCCGGACGGAACGAAAGCGCTGCCGACCCGCATTCTCTGCCATGCCACCATCTTTGGTGTGAAATGGCCGCCACCCCCGAGCGAGCGCGTCCTTGCTTTCCCGCAGTTCGAGACCGCCATCGGCAGCAGCGCGCTCGACGCGATTGCGGCGTTCGTCGATCAGAAGACCGCCTCCGAGGTCGCCAAGCGCGATCGCCTCCTCGGGCAGTTGCAGTTTGCGGTATTGCAGGACCAGCCGCCCACTGCGCAGGAATTGTACTCGGATTTGTTTCCCGACCGTGCGCGCCTGACCGGGCTCCGCGCGAGGCTGCACGAAAGGATGTTCACCGCCCTGCCCGGCGGCACGCGCTGGGAAATCGATCGGCCGGCCGGGGATGCCGAACAGGCGGCAAGGCGAAACTATGCGGCCGTCTTGGAGTTGCCGAAGGATCTCGCCCCGCTGCTGCAGAAGATCAACGGCGATCAGCGGGAATATGATCATCAGCAACGCGAACTGGCCGGGCTGCAAAGGGAGCTCTATTCGCAATGGTACAGGCGGCGACTGCTGGGCTTGTATCCCGAGCTGCCGAAAAGCTACGAAGGGGAGCTGGATTGGCGCATCGCCCGCCTGACGCCGCTGATCGAACCGCTTTGGCAAGCGATCGCCGGGCTGCAGGCCGGGATCGGCGGCACGGCAGGCGCGCTCCGCGATGCGTTTGCCAGAACCTCGGAGGAGGCCCTGCGCGGCCATGTGCTGATCGATCGGCCGATGCCGCGTTACTGGCGGGCGAACGATCCGGTTCTGCTGATGGCGGGCGTTGCGATCCCGGCGATCCAGGACGGTGCATCGCCGCTTTCATGCCGGGTCACCGGGCAGACGATCGCGGGCCTGGGGGTCGACAATCTGCCCAATTATGGCGCCGCCTATGTCGGCACCGATGATCTGAAGAAGCCGGAATACGCTGTCAAACCCGTGCAGGAATTGTCGCCCCGGACAACGCCGGTAATTCCGGCCGATTTTCCGGACCTCCTGTGCGAGGCGCTGCTATTGGATCCCGAGCGTGCGGCGCTGCTCGCCCGGATCGCGTATCGCAAGCAGCGGAACGTCATCCCGACGGAGGCGCAGACCACGCCCGTCGCGGACGCCCTGCGCGACGCGCAGAGACGCCGCGCCGGTGATAATTTTTACGTCGGAACGGAGCGCGCGCGGAGCGGGGCGGCACTTGCCGCATTTCGGTCGGTGCTTTCGGCAACCGTCACCGCGCCCTCGCCCTGGGTGCCGGCGTTCATGGCCTGGGATGCATGCTATCGGCCGCCGCTTGATGTTCCTTCCCAGGACGTTCTGAAGGCGTGGCGTTTCGATGCCGACGCGGTTGACTATGCGCGCCGGGAGCCGGCCGGCAGGACGGGCGAGGTCATTTATCAAGGCTATGCGCCGCTCAGCGACACGGTCGGGCGCGGGCTCGCGCGAGGGAAAGAGGCGCTTCCCTGGAAGGCGCAATATCCGGAGGACGGGTTCGTCTTTGATGTGCTGGCCGGGAAATCGCTGGTGGTGCAGAGCCTGGGCGGCTTGGTCGAAGCGATGATCCAACAGGATGCGGCGCTGCAACTGCCTCCGCTCGAAGCGAACAGCGCGGTGATCGACGAGAAAATGGCGCGGCTGATCGACGGGCAATATGCGGTGGCGCCGTTGCCGGACGTGCTGGACGGGGCAAACTTCTTTCCGTTCCGCGGCGGCGATCTGGACATCCGGCGCCTCTGGCTTGTCGACACCTTCGGCCGGAGCAGGCGGGTGATCGAGAAGATCGACGATCCCGATCCCGACGCCCCTCCTCCGCGGGTTTATATCAGCCGGAACCTTGCCGTTGCCGAGAGCGGGGACGCCATCCGCATCCGCCTTTCACCGCGGTTGGCACAACCCTCGCGCCTGCTGTTCCGCTGGTTGTCGGCCGATAACGATGCGCAGGAGTTTCTCGGCGATCGCGCAACCCAGCCGGTATGCGGGTGGATTCTGCCCAACCGGCTGGACCGGAGCCTGCTGATCTGCGACGCGACGGGAAAGGTTCTGGGGGCGGTGCAGTCGGTGATCCGGCGTGGCGGCTGGGACGACAGGGGCATCCGCTGGTCGAAGCTGCCGCCGGCCGCGCTCGACCCGAACCTTTCGGGGGAGGCTCTGCCGCAAATGCCAAGGCCGGGCGCAGAGGACATTCCGAACCGGCATCTCTCAGCGTTCGTCAATGGCCTGCTCGATCTTGCCGACGACAGAGGCAGGTCGCGATCGACGGCCTTCGAGAATCTGCTCGGGCTGATTGCGGAAATCGCCGAGAGCGCGCCGCCAGCGCCGGAGCAGCGGGACCTTGCGGTCCTGATCGGCCGGCCGCTGGCCCTGGCGCGCGCCTCGCTCAGGCTCGAGCTGCTCGGTCCCCCGGCGGCCGATCAGAGCTGGTCTCAGCTTACCGCTCCCGGTCCGGCAGGCTTCACCGATGTCGCGTTCGGCGCTCGCCTGGGCGACCGCCGCATCGGGCCGGACGGGCTGATCGGGTGCTTCAAGTCCGACGATTACCGCGCCCTGCTGCTTTCCCAGGAAATCGAGCGCGGTGCGCGCACGGACTTGTATTTCCAGCATGGCGCCCCGGTTACGCTCACCTGCGATCCCGGCAAGCCGGCGACTTTGCTGACCCTCCTCCTCGATCCGCGGTCGGGCGTGCACATCAGCTCGGGCATTCTGCCGACCAAGCGCATCGACCTGCCGCCGGAACTCGTTTCGACCGCGCTTGCGAAGCTCGAAGTGCCATTTCTGGTGGCTCCCGTTCTCGGCGAACGGCGCGAGGACGGCCTGCCCAATATCCCGCTGCCCGCCAACATGCCGGGCGAATGGAGATGGACCTGGCGGCCGGCGGCTGGGGCAAAGGCCGAATCGGTGCCAATCAAGTCGGAAACGGCGCCGGCGCGCTCGCTGTTCGCAACCATGGCGCTGTACGAGGGCTGGCTCGCACTCCGCCAACAGGGGAGGGATCGCCAATGACGAACTCACTCTCGATACGCAACCCGGAACCGCTCAAAACCAGCAACAAGGCGACGCTTTCCGTCGAGGTCGATAGCCAGGGAGTCTCGCCGCTGGTTCTGGTCGTTCCGCTGGGCGAGGGAAGCGACGCCCTGATGAAGCCGAGCGAATTCAGAGACAAATTGAAGATCTCCGTAGCCAAGGCAGAGGGCGCGAAAGCGGCCCTGGATGCGAAATTGAGTTCGCCGGATCGGCGGGTCGATGCGACGAAGCCGAACCGCGGTCTCATCACGCTCACGCGGATGAATCCGAGCGAGCAGGCACGTTTTTGCGTGCTCCTCAGCAATTTCACCACCAACGCCGCCGCCGGCTCTGCCAAGCTGCAGCTCGAGGACAAGGACCAGAAAGCGCTGGCCGACAAAACGGTCACGATCAGCGATGCCAAGCCGCGGATCACGAAATTCGTCAGC
>JBOHMN010000618.1:0-2742 GCA_050730175.1 Acetobacteraceae bacterium
CTGAATACACCCAGCAGGTCGCGGACATCCTCGCCGAGGTCTGTCCGCCGTTCGTGAATCCCTCGATTCAGAGCCCGCCGCTCGGCTTCAAGCCGCGTGTCACCGACTCGGGCGTGGTCGCCGCCTACGCGGCCAATGTGCGCCATCTGGCGGCACACCTGCACCGCCTGCGCGAGCGCACCGGCCGCACGGTGACGCTGGCGCTGGAGCCCGAGCCGCTGTGCTTCCTGGAAACCACCGAGGAGACGGTGGCGTTCTTCACCGGGACGCTGCGCAGCGGCGAGTCGATCGCCGCATTGGCCCGTGAGCTCGGCGGCAACGAGGCGCAGGCGCGCGAGGTGCTGCGCCGGCACGTGGGCACGGTGTACGACATCTGTCATCAGGCGGTGGAGTTCGAGAACATCAGCGCCTCGCTGCAGAGCCTGGTCGATCACGACATCCCCGTGTTCAAGCTGCAGGAAGCCGCGGCGATGCAGATCCCCGAGGTCACGCCGCGGGTCGTCGAGGCGCTGCGCGAGTACGCGAATTCGATCTATCTGACGCAGACCGTGCAGCGGCACAACGGCAAGCTGACGCGCTTCACCAATCTGGAGGATGCATTTGCCGCGTATGCACGCGACGGCGCGCAGGCGCGCGACTCCTCCGACAAGCGCGAGTGGCGCACTCACTTCCACGTGCCGGTGTTCCTGGAGCGGCTCGGCGAGCTCTTCAGGACCACACGCTTCGCAATCGAGGAGGCGCTCGCGTTCCACAAGGCGCGGCCCCTCAGCGCGCAGCTGGAGATCGAGACCTACACCTGGGACGTGCTGCCCGAGCACTTGAAAACCGGTGATATCGTCGATTACGTCACGCGCGAGATCGAGTGGGTGCGCGATCAGCTACAGGAGCCGGCGCGCGCAGCGCGCGCGGGTTGAACCGGCAGGAGGATGCATATATGAACCAGCCAGAGCATTCGCGTAAACAACTTGCCGAGCGCCGTGCGCCGGCTTTGGCGACCCCGACGGACCTGGATGCGAGCGCCGTCGCAGACCTCGAAGGTGCAATGAACCCGATCTTGGCCGATGTCTTCGCGCTCTATCTGAAAACCAAGAATTTCCACTGGCACATGAGCGGCCCTCATTTCCGCGACTATCATCTGCTCCTGGATGAGCAGGGCGACCAGCTGTTTGCGATGACCGATCCGATTGCCGAGCGCATCCGCAAGATCGGCGGTCGTACGCTCTATTCAATCGGGCACATCAGCCGGCTGCAGCGTATCTCGGACAATGACGCGCCATACGTGGATCCGCTGGATATGCTCGCCGAGCTGCGCGAGGACAATAAGTCGCTGGCGGCGCGGCTGCGCGAGGCCCACAACGTATGCGAGGAGCATCGCGATATCGCCAGCGCGAGCCTCATCGAAGTCTGGATCGACGAAACCGAGCGCCGCACCTGGTTCCTGTTCGAAGCCAGCCGGCGCGGTGATGGCACGGGTCACTGAAACGCTGCAGTCTCACACAACCAAGCATCGAGGCGGGGAGCGTACATGAAGCGCAGTGTGGATCGGATTCTGACGACTCACGCGGGAAGTCTGCCGCGGCCTGAGGACCTCACGCGGATGATGTGGGACGCGATCGACGGCAAGCCGCCCGAGCAGACGCAGTTCCGTGCGCGCATCACGAGCGCCGTAGCCGAGATGGTCCGACTGCAGTACGAGGCCGGCGTCGACATCATCAGCGACGGCGAGATGAGCAAGTTCGGCTTCAGCAACTACGTCGTGCAGCGTTACTCCGGCTTCGGCAAGCCGGCGGGATTCGTCGCCACTGACCTGGGCGATTTCCCCGAGGTCGTGCAAAAGATTTTCGCCAACGAAGGCGGCGCGCACCTGCGGCTTCCCAATGTGGAGGGTCCGATCGAGCTGCGGGATCCCGACGCAGTCAGGCGCGACATCGAGAACCTCAAGGCGGCGCTCGGCAAACGCGACCCCGATACGGCATTCATCCCGGCGGTGACTCCTGGGCAGATGCTGTTCAATTTCCCGAACCTTTATTACCGGACCGACGAGGATTATCTCGAAGCGGCGGCCAAGGCGATATCGTATGAGTACCAGGCGATCATCGATGCGGGTTTCAACCTGCAGCTCGACGCGCCGGATCTACCGATGCACTCGCACAGCTTCGCGGGCGGCACGGGCACCAAGGCCGTGCGCGAGCACGTCCCGGCCGCCATCGAGGCGATGAACGAGGCCATCAAGGGGTTGCCACCGGAGAAGATTCGCCTGCATCTGTGTTGGGGTAATTACGCCGGTCCCCATCATCACGACATCGAGCTCAAGGAGCTCATCGATCCGGTGCTGAAGACCAAGGCCGGCTTTCTGTACGTCGAGGCCGCCAACCCCCGTCACGAGCATGAGTGGGAGGTCTGGAAGCAGACGAAGCTGCCCGCAGGCAAGGGCCTGATCGTCGGCGTGATCGACGTGCTGACCAATCACGTCGAGCATCCGCGCCTGGTGGCACAACGTCTCGAGCGCTTCGCCGGCGTGCTCGGCAGGCAGAACGTGCTCGCGGGCACGGACTGCGGGTTCGGCACCTTTGTCGGCTGGTCCGGCTGCGATCCGAAGGTCGCGTGGCTGAAGCTAAAGAGCCTGTCACAGGGGGCGGCGATCGCCTCCGAAGCGCTGTGGTCGAAGAAGCCGCAGACGCAGAAGGCGGCGACGAAGACGAAGACGAAGACGAAGACTAGGGCGAAGGCGAAGGCGAAGGC
>JBOHMN010000619.1:0-10114 GCA_050730175.1 Acetobacteraceae bacterium
CAATCGCACTTACGCGATGCAGCTTTTCGTCGATCCGACCGGCGAGAAGATCTTTGGCATGGCCGTGATTTCCCTGCTGGTGGGGCTTCTCGTCATGCGTAACATGATCCAGCGCAGCCTGTCATGAACGATCAGGTCGTTCTCCTCCTGGTGGGCGGTGCGGCCCTTTTATGCATCGTCTCGGCTGGGCTTCTTCTGCAAACGACCACGCGGCAGGGCCGGTTTCGCGCGCGCATCCGGCTCGTGCAAGCGAACACGGGGCTGGTTGCGGCCGAGCCGCCGGTCGCGGTGGGCGGCCGCGGCATCCTGCGGCTCGTCGCCATGATCGGCATGATTTTCGCGCGGAGCGGCCTGTTTTCCACCCGCACGCTGACGGAGTTCGAGCAGACGCTGCTCTCTTGCGGGTTCCGTGGTCCGAACGGACTGGGCCTCTTCGTCGGCGGCAAGCTTCTGCTGGTCTGTCTGCTGCCGCTCATCGCCTGGCCGCTGGCGGGATCGCTGCATCTTCCAGGAATACTGCACACCGTGCTCGTTCTCGGTGCCGCCGTCCTTGGACTCCTAAGCCCGGATATCATCGCGCGGAAGCTGCGGACCCGCTACCTCAAGCGGCTCGAAAAGGGCGTTCCGGATGCGCTCGACATGCTGGTCATCTGTGCCGAGGCCGGCCTCAGCCTCGAGCCTGCGATCAGCAAGGTCGGCATCGAGATCGGCTTCGCGAACCGGGCCGTCTCCGAAGAGCTTGCCCGCACCGCAAGCGAACTTCGCATCACGTCGGATACCCGCACGGCGCTGATCAACCTCGGCAAACGCACCGGGCTCGAGTCGTTGAAGCGGCTGGGGGCCGTGCTCACGCAAAGCATCCAGTACGGCACGCCGCTCACGCGCGCGCTCCGCGTTCTTTCCGCAGAGATGCGCGAAGAAATGCTGACCCGCTTCGAAGCGCGGGCCGCGCGCCTGCCGGTGCTGCTCACGGTGCCGATGATCGTCTTCATCCTGCCGTGCGTGTTCATGATCGTGGGCGGCCCCGCGATGCTCAACATTCTGCATGCGTTTCACCACCACTGAGGATTGGCAAAATGCGAGTCCTGTTCGTCGTCGCGGCGCTCGCCCTGGCTTCCTGCGCGGCGCAGCCTGGGACTTCCGGAATGACCGCGGCACGCGGGCTGAAGGTTGCGGATGCCGCCCTGCAAGGCGGCGACCCGAGCATGGCGCTGCATGTCGCCCACGCCGTGCTGGCCCACGACCCAACCAACGCCGAGGCGCTGGTGCGCGAGGGAGATGCGCTCGCCGGGCTGGGCCGCACCGATGAGGCGGCGCTCAGCTACCAGCACGCGCTCGCCCTCCGGCCCGGCTCGCGAAGCGCGCGCGTCGGCCTTGGCCGCATGCGCCTGAAAACCGATCCCGCGGAAGCGGAGCGGCTTTTCGCGGAGGTGTTGCAGGCCCAGCCGAACAACGTGACCGCGCTCGTCGACCGCGGCATCGCGCTCGACCTCGAGGGCCAGCACCAGCCGGCCGCCACGTCCTATCGTGCCGCGTTGGCGGTTGAGCCGGATGACACTGCGGCCGAGGTCAATCTCGCACTTTCGCTCGCGCTGGCGGGACATGCCAGGCAGGCGGTCGGCATGCTGCAGCCGCTCGCCCAATCGCCAGCCACCAGCCGGCGGATCCAGGACGACCTCGCGATGGCATTGGCGATGAGTGGCGAGACTGCAGCCGCTTCCAGCATTCTTGCCTCGGAGCTCGATCAGAATCAGATCGCACATGCGCTGGCCGGCTACCGGGCGTTGCAGCCCGACCCCTGATTCGTAATCGACCCCTGGGGCCGTTTCGCCTTTCCGGGCGGCGCGGGAGCCCGGTTCATGGGCGATGAGCGCTCGAGTCGGGCCACCAGGCCAGGGGTTTGACACTTCCTGCCAGGCGAGCCGAGTATGGCGGCTTGTTCTGGCAGGGGCGCCATCGGGTGCGAGGGGAGCGTGTACGGACTCCGAGCGATACGTGATTCGCCGCAACTGCGCGGCGAGTTCGATTGCGTGATCGGCTGCACCCGCGCGGAATCCCGAACACCGATGCCGACCTGCGAGAGTAGAACCCCGAATGAGCACCGCAGCACCGATGAACGATTCCAGTAGCAACGCCGGAAGGGGTTGAGCGCCCGATGATTCCCCCGCTGATGCCGACCTACAAGCGTGCCGACCTCGCGTTCGAGCGGGGCGAAGGCGCCTGGCTGATGACCGGCGACGGCCGACGATTCCTAGATTTCGGTGCCGGCATTGCCGTCTCCTCGCTCGGCCACGCGCATCCGCACCTTCTCGCCGAGATCGCCGCGCAGGCAGCGAAGGTCATCCACGTTTCCAATCTCTATCGTATTCCTGAGGCGGAACGTCTGGCCGAGCGGCTGACCAAAGCGACGTTTGCCGATTCCGTGTTTTTCTGCAATTCGGGCGCCGAAGCAAACGAAGGGATGGTCAAGCTGATGCGCAAGGGGATGGCCGAGGAAGGTCATCCGGAGCGGTTCCGCATCATCTGCTTCGAAGGCGCCTTCCACGGCCGCACGCTCGCGATGCTCTCGGCAACCGGCAATTCCAAGTATCTGCAAGGGTTCGGCCCGCCGGTCGACGGCTTCGACCATGTTGCGTTCAACAATCTGAATGAAGTGCGTGCGGCAATCGGGCCCGCCACGGCAGGCATCCTGGTTGAGCCGGTGCAGGGCGAGGGCGGCATTCGCCCCGCGCACCTCGAATTCCTGCGTGGCCTTCGTGCCACATGTGACGAGTTCGGCTTGCTTTTGGGTCTCGATGAAATCCAGTGCGGCATGGGCCGCACCGGCAAGCTGTTCGCGCATGAGTGGGCCGGCATCACGCCCGACGTGATGTCCGCGGCGAAGGGGATTGCGGGTGGCTTCCCGATGGGGGCGATCCTGGCAACCGAGCGGGTTGCGCGGCACATGACGGCGGGAACCCATGGCAGCACGTTCGGCGGCAGTCCCCTCGCCTGCGCCGCCGCGAACGCGGTGCTCGACATCATACTCGCGCCCGGCTTTCTTGCCGATGTCGAACGGACCGGGCACCTTCTCTGGCATGATCTCGAGCGCCTGGTCGCGGATTACCCGGACGTCTTTTCCGAGCTGCGTGGTGCCGGGCTCATCCTCGGCCTCAAATGCGTGCCGCCGCACACCGAGGTCGCGGCTGCGTGCCTGGCGGACGGGCTGCTTGTGATCACTGCCGGAGAGAACGTGCTTCGGCTCGTGCCGCCCCTGATCGTGCGCGAAGCGGAATGCCGGACCGCGTTGGAAATGCTGGCGCGCGCCGCGCGGCGATGCCGGCCTTCGCAGGCCAAGCTCGCGGCGAAATGAGCGGCGCGCTGCTCAAGGCGGTGACAGAGCCGATCAATCCGGCAGGGGCGCGGCCGCGGCATTTCCTCGATCTGCGCGAGTTCGACACGCCGACGCTCCGGAAAATGCTCGACGTCGCACGCGGTTTCAAACAGGCGCACGGAGCCGGCGCGCGTCCCCTGGCCGGCCGGATGCTCGCGATGATCTTCGAGAAACCCTCGACACGCACACGCGTGAGCTTCGAGGTGGCGATGCGCCAGCTCGGCGGGGAGGTCATCGCGCTCTCAGGCAACGAAACGCAGCTCGGCCGCGGCGAGACCATCGCGGACACCGCGCGCGTGCTTTCCCGCTATGTGGATGCGATCGTGCTGCGCACCGACCGGGCGGAGAAGCTCGCCGAGATGGCGGCGCACGCAACCGTGCCGGTGATCAACGGCCTGACCGCTTCGTCGCATCCCTGCCAGCTCATGGCCGACGTGATGACCTTCGAGGAGCATCGCGGGCCGATCGCGGGTCAGGTCGTGGCGTGGTCCGGCGATGGCAACAACGTTGCCCGATCCTGGATCGAAGCCGCGGCGCGATTCAAGTTCACGCTCAGGCTGGCCACACCCGATTCGCTCCGGCCACCGCAGGCGCTGCTCGACTGGGCTGAGCAAGAGGGCGCGCGCATCGAGCTCACCGCCTCGCCGGAGGAGGCGGTCACCGGCGCCCGCTGCGTGGTCACCGACACCTGGGTCAGCATGTCGGATCATCCGAACGAAAGCCGGCACAACCTGTTGGCACCGTACCGCGTCACCCCGCGGCTGATGGCGCACGCAGCAGAGGATGCGCTCTTCATGCACTGCCTGCCGGCGCACCGTGGCGAAGAAGTGGACGCGGCGGTGATCGACGGACCGCAATCGGTCGTGTTCGACGAGGCAGAGAACCGGCTGCATGCCGAGAAAGGCGTTTTGGCCTGGGCGCTCGGCCCCAAGCGATAGCCACAGCTCGCGATAGCTGTAGCTAAAGCGAGCGTCCTGCCCCCTCACGTTTGCTGCCCGCGGCAGCAAGCGTGAGGAAGCAGGACACTGAAAATAAAGAGCGAGTGGCCCGACTCCAGGGCCCGCTCGAGGGGCAACAGGCGTTAGAGTCGGACCGCTCGGGCCGTTACGTCACGCACGATCGCCGCCACGCGTTCATACCCGTATTCCACCTTATTCACAGGCTGCGTCGCTCGCGCGACGGGGCTACAGTGCGTTTGGAATGAATACGATCGAGTCTCCGCTGCTTGGCCAGACGCTGAGAAGGCCGCCCGCAAACCTGGAAGCCGAGCAGGCACTGCTCGGCGCCCTTTTGGCCAACAACAAGGCGTTCGAGCGGGTTGGGGAATTCCTCGAGCCGGACCACTTCGCCGACCCGGTGCACGGGCGAATTTATACGGCAATCCGCCGGCGGATCGAATCTGGGCAGCTCGCCGACGCCGTGACACTGCGCGGCGAATTCGAACATTCCGGCCTGCTTGAAGAGGTCGGAGGCACCGCATACCTCGCAGAGCTCGTCGCTGCCACCGTCGGTATCATCAACGCCGGCGAATATGGCCGCGCGGTGCATGATGCGTGGGTCCGTCGCCAGATCATCGAGCTCGGCGAGGTGATGGTGAACCGGGCGTTCGGAGCGGAACCCGAGATGGCCGGGCCGGCGCAGGTCGAAGCGGCGGAGCAGGCACTCTACGATCTCGCGACCCGCGGCCGGCAGGGCAGCGGGTTCCTGGCCTTCGAGCGCGCACTGGCGGAAGCGATCCTCGGCGCCGAGCGCGCTTTCAAGCGCATCGGCCATGTCTCGGGTTTGTCCACAGGATTGCGTGATCTCGACGCCAGGATCGGCGGGCTCCATCCTTCCGATCTGGTGGTCCTGGCCGGGCGGCCGGGCATGGGAAAGACGGCGCTCGCCACCCGCATCGCCGTCGGAGCCGCGCGCACGCTGCTGACCGACCCCGAAGAGAAGCGCAGGAAAGACGCAGTTGCCATCTTCTCGCTCGAAATGAGCGCCGAGCAACTGGCGACCCGCGTGCTCGCCGAGCAGGCACGCATCAGCGGCGACCGGATCCGGCGTGGCGATATCGGCCAACGCGATTTCGACCGTTTTGTCGCGGTCTCGGGCGAGATTCGCGATCTGTCGATCGAAATCGACGACACGCCGGCGATTACGCTTTCGGCGCTGCGCACGCGCGCGCGCCGGCTCAAGCGGACGCGCGGGCTCGCGTTGATCGTCATCGATTACCTGCAACTGATGCGCCCGGCGGCCGGGACACGCCCGGAAAGCCGCGTGCTCGAAATCAGCCAGATCACGCAAGGGCTCAAGGCAATTGCGAAGGAGCTGGCAGTGCCGGTGCTCGCTCTGGCCCAGCTCTCCCGCGCGGTCGAGAGCCGGGAGGACAAACGCCCGCAACTCTCGGATTTGCGCGAGTCAGGAACGATCGAGCAGGACGCGGATGCGGTGATGTTCATCTACCGCGACGAGTATTACCTCGAGCAGCGCGCGCCGAAGCAGATGGCGTTCGACTCCGACGAACGCTTCCACAAGGCGCTGGAAAAGTGGAAGAGCGACATGGAACGCGTGCATAACCGGGCTGAGCTTTTCCTGGCCAAGCAGCGGCACGGTCCGACCGGCAAGATCGACCTCTTCTTCGAGGCGGAGTTCACGCGCTTCGCCGATCTCGATCTGCACCATGGCGATGTCGCCGGCTGACGCTCCGCCCGCCCGCCTGGAAATCGATCTCGCCGCCATCGTCGCCAACTGGCGACTCCTCGCGGCGGCGCATCGGCCGGGCGCGGTTGGCGGCGTTGTCAAGGCCGATGCGTACGGGCTCGGGGCCCGCGAGGTTGCGACGGCGTTATACCGGGCGGGCTGCCGGCACTTCTTCACCGCCGTGCTCGATGAGGCCCTGGCGCTCAGTCCGCTCTTGCCCGGTGCGATGCTCGCCGTACTGGACGATTTGATCGTCGGCACCGAGCCGATTTATCGAGAACACGGAATCGTCCCGGTGCTAGGGTCGCTCGCTGAGATCGCGTACTGGCAACGGGAGGTGCTGCGCGCCGGGGAGCCGCTCGAGGCGATCGTGCACATCGATACCGGGATGGCCCGCCTCGGGCTGACGGAAAAGGAAGTTCGCACCCTCGGATCCGATGCGTCTCTGCTCGAAGGAATATCGCTCCGTTACGTGATGACACATCTGGTCAGCGCGGAATGCCCGGACGACCCGCTCAACAAACTCCAACAGGAGCGGTTCGCGTTCCTCGCAGCGCTTCTGCCGCCCGCCCCGCGCTCGCTTGCGAATTCCTCCGGTATCTTCCTTGGGCCGCGCTTCGCGTCCGACCTGGCGCGGCCCGGAGCGGCACTCTACGGCGTCAACCCCACTCCGGGGCGGCCGAATCCGATGCACCCGGTGGCCCGGCTCCGCGCACGCGTGCTCGCGGTGCGCGATCTCGCGGTGGGCGAGAGCGTCGGCTACAATGCGACTTGGCGGGCCGGGCGGCCGAGCCGGATCGCGACGATCGGTGTCGGCTATGCGGACGGCTGGTTGCGCAGCCTTTCGAATCGCGGGGCCGCGTTTTTTGACGGCGGGCGGCTTCCGCTGGTAGGCCGCGTTTCCATGGATCTCACCACCTATGATGCAACCGGCCAGGCGCATCTCGCGCCTGGTGCATGGCTCGAACTGATCGGCCCTCAGCAGCCGCTCTCGGTCGTCGCCGCGGCTGCCGGCACCAACGAGTACGAAATCCTGACGTCACTCGGGCGGCGCTACCACCGCGTGTGGCTCGGCGCGTGAACTGGCTTGCCGATTTTCTTGCCGCCATCGGGCGGCCGGTGCTGGACGCTTGCCTCACCGTCGGCCGTCTCACCCTGTTCGCGCTCGAGGGGCTTTCACACCTCCTGCGTCCGCCCTTTCACGTGCGGCGATTCCGAGCCGCGCTGATCGAGATGGGCTTCTTCAGCCTGCCGGTGGTGGCGTTGACGGCGATCTTCACCGGCATGGTGCTGGCACTGCAATCCTTCACGGGATTCGCGCGCTTCTCTGCACAAGGCGCAGTCGCCTCGGTGGTGGTGCTGTCGATGACGCGGGAGCTCGGGCCGGTGCTGGCCGGGCTGATGGTGGCGGGAAGAGTCGGTGCGGCCACCGCCGCCGAGATCGGCACGATGCGCGTAACCGACCAGATCGACGCGCTTTCGACACTTTCGACCGATCCGATGAAGTATCTCGTCGCGCCGCGCCTCCTCGCCGGTATCATCGCGCTGCCGATGCTGGTGGTGGTGGCCGATATCCTCGGTGTGCTCGGCGGCTTCATCGTCAGCACGGCATCCTTGGGCTTCAACCCGATAGCCTACCTGCACAGCACATTTTCGTTCCTCGAGACAATGGATGTCGCCTCCGGCCTGATTAAGGCGGCGGTGTTCGGCTTCCTGATCGCGCTGATGGGTTGCTACAACGGCTATCGAAGCCGCGGCGGCGCGCAAGGGGTCGGCCGCGCGACTACCGCGGCGGTGGTTTCTGCCTCGATTCTGATTCTCGCCTTCGATTATGTGCTGACGCAGGTCTTCTTCGCGCGATGAGCGAGACAGCACCGAAAATCCGTATCCGCGGCCTTGCCAAGGCGTTCGGTGAGAAGTGCGTGCTCGACGGGGTCGATCTTGACGTTCCGCAAGGCAGCTCGATGGTGGTGATCGGCGCCTCCGGCAGCGGCAAGTCGGTACTGCTCAAATGTGCCCTCGGCCTGATCGAGCCCGACGCCGGCCGGATCGAGATCGATGGGGTGGACATCCTCTCTCTCGGCCGAAGCAGGCGTCGCGGGCTTACCGCAAAAATCGGCATGCTGTTCCAGAATGGAGCGCTCTTCGATTCGCTGCCGGTCTGGGAGAACGTCGCCTTCGGCCTTCTGGCCCAGAGGCGCGTGAGCCGCGCCGGGGCGCGGGCGCAGGCGGGCGAAATCCTCAGCCAGGTCGGACTGGCTGCCAGCGCCGGCGATCTCTATCCGGCCGAACTCTCCGGTGGCATGCAGAAGCGCGTTGCACTCGCCCGCGCCATCGCCGCAACCCCGGATATCCTCTTCTTCGACGAGCCGACGACCGGCCTCGATCCGATCATCGGGGCGGTGATCGACGGCCTGATCGTCGACTGCGTGAGAAGGCTCGGCTCGACCGCAGTTGCCATCACGCATGACATGGCCTCGGCGCGACGGATCGGCGACCGGGCGGCGATGCTGTACGGCGGGAGGATCGTCTGGAATGGCCCAGCCTCATCGCTGCTCGCGAGCGGCAACCCGCTGGTCGATCAGTTCACGCACGGCCGGCGCGATGGCCCGATCGGGATGGAGCTTCGCCGCTGACCGCACTCGGAAAACCCGATCGAGCCGAAGGTCTTGTATAATCGGGCGGCTCGAAAGGGGATGCCATGAGACCGAGGCTCTCCGTGCGATACATCGTATGCGTTCTGGGCGCGCTCGCGTTGCCCGCTCTTTGCTCCTGCACTGCAGGCCACGATGCGGCGCTCCACAACGCGATGGCCCCTGCCGATTCGAAGGCAACCGAATACCTCAACAATGGCGACTGGGCCGAGGCCGGACAGGAGCTCCTGATAGCCATCAAAAACATCCGACCCGGCACCGATGGATATTACGGCGATCTCTCCTTGATTTACAGTCACTCCGTGCTGTTGTCGCGTCTCGGCTACACGTTCGCGATGCGCGAGGACCTTGCGCAGGCCCGGGCCTCTTACGACGCCTCGATCACGAGCCTGGCCGCTGGCATCAAGACGCATAATGCGCTCGTACAAAGGGATGTGATCGGGCGGAGCCGGGCTCTCGATTGGGTCGCCAACCTCGCCGCCGACGTCCGCACGCGCGAAAAGAGCGCGACGATGGAGCCGTCAGCCGCAGGAGTGCGGTTCGTGACCTTCGGGGGGTTCGCGATTTTCGGAGCGATCGGCCGCGTATCTGCACCGGGACCCCGATTCTGCACGGGAACGGTGGTCGGCTACCGGCTTGTGCTGACCGCCGCGCACTGCGTCACCGATCATGCCGGTCAGCCGCTCGAGGGAAATGTTCTCTTTTGGCCAAGCTCGGAGATTCCGATTGTGAGAGGGCCGCGTCCGTCGGTTCCCGTGCTGCGCATCTTGACCGCCCACGGCGCTTCGTGGGACAAATCCCCTTCAGACGACTGGGCTTTTCTTGTGCTGAAAGCGCAACCGCGCGATCCGCTGAACGCACAAAAGTTTGTGGAAATTGCCGGGCCCGGAGCCGACCAGATGCCGCCTGCCGGTGATCACTCCGCCCAACGGTTTGCGGGTCCCATGGTGGCGGCGGGATATTCGAGCGACATCGACAGGGGCGAATTCATCAGCGTCGACTGGGGCTGTCATCCGCTCGCCGCGTCGAAGGATGTCCTTCTCAGCAATTGTGTCCTCTCGTTTGGCGCCTCCGGCGGGCCGGTGTTCGTCGTGCGGAATGGCAAGCCCGCACTGATTGGCGTGATTTCTTTCAAAGGCATGGTGCCGTCGAGAGGAATCAGCGTGGCAGGAGCGGTGCTCGACTCGTCATGGCAGCAGGAACTGTACCGCTTGCGCCGCGAGTTCCCGCTCCCCCGGGGTCTCTATTCCGATACAAGCGCGTACTGCGGGCCCGATCCGCGGGATTGTCTCTGACCCACCGCTCCGGCAGAGCCCGCGATACGCCTGTGGAGCAGGACACCCTTTGTTGTCGGTGACCTCTCGATCCCCTTACCGTTGTTGCCGTTGGCAACAAGCGACGG
>JBOHMN010000620.1:0-2530 GCA_050730175.1 Acetobacteraceae bacterium
ATGAGCGCTTTCATGCTCTGCTCCGGCTATTTTGCCGTGTATCCCCCGTCCACGTAGAGCGTTTGGCCGGTGATGTAGGATGAGGCATCGGAGGCGAGGAAGATCGCCACGCCGTAGAGGTCGGCAAACTTGCCATTGCGTCCAATTGCGGTCCGCGCGGCGTTGGCCGCCGCGCTGGCTGGATCGGCAAATACCGATGCCGTCAGCTCCGTTGGAAAGAAGCCTGGGGCGATGGCGTTGCAAGTGACGCCGCGTGCCGACCAGGCCTCTGCGATGGCGCGCGTAAGCTGGACGATGCCACCCTTCGCGGTGCCGTAGGGGGCAGAATCGGCGAACGCACGCATTGATTGCAACGAGGCGAGGTTAAGAATACGGCCCCAGCCGCGCCGTGCCATCAAGGGGGCGAAGAGCTGTGTCAGGCGGAACGGCGCACTCAAGTGAATGGCCAGGTGCTCCTCGAAGGCCGCTCGCGTCACTTCGAGAAACGGTTGCCGGAGGTTGATCCCCGCCGCGTTGACCAGGACATCGATCTGGCGGCTGCCATTTGCGACGGAATCGCCAACGCGCTCGAGCCCTGGTTCCGTCGCCAGGTCAGCTGCGATCCGGCTCGCATCGATGCCGGCGGCGGTCAGTTCCCGGATGGCGTCATCGAGCCGCTCCGCACGGCGCGCCACCAGGACCAGCCGCGCACCCTGCAGCCCGAGAGCGTGTGCCAACGCGAGGCCAATGCCGCTGCTGCCGCCGGTCACCAAGGCTGTCCGCCCCGAGAGCGAGAACAGGTGATCGAGCGCATGCGCCGGCGCCTCAGGCCTCGATCGGTTGGTCACGTGCAACGTCGCTGCAGGGAGCGTACTTGCGGATCCGTTGATCCGCGGTGCGGGCGTGGGCCTCCATTCCTTCCAGGCGCGCGAGCCGCGCGCTGACCTCCCCCACGGCAAGGCTCGCCGCGCGGGTCATCTGCTGCCAGGTCAGAGGCTTCAGGAACTTATGCACTGAAAGCCCGGCGGAATAGCGGGCGGCAAACCGGGTCGGCAGGATGTGATTGGGACCGGACGCCTTGTCGCCGTACGCGACCGTCGTTTCCTCGCCGAGAAAGAGCGAGCCGTAATTGGTGAGGTTCTGAAGCCACCAGTCGAGATCGCGGCAATGTACTTCAAGGTGCTCGCTCGCGTATCGGTCGGAGATGCGGACCATCTCTTCGCGCGAGTCGCAAAGCACGACCTCGCCGAAGTCTCGCCACGCGGCGCCCGCCGCATCGCGCCCCGCCGGCGGCAGGGCAGCGATCAGTTCGGGCACCCGGCGGAGCACGCTTTCGGCAACCCCACGTGACGAGGTCAGCAGCCATGCCGGGCTCTCCTCGCCATGTTCGGCCTGGCCGACGAGATCGGCGGCAACGATCTCTGGATCCGCACTCTCGTCCGCGAGAACCGCGACCTCGGAAGGGCCGGCGAAGACATCAATACCAACCCGGCCGAATAGCATGCGTTTTGCCTCGGCAACATACTTGTTGCCGGGCCCGATGAGGATATCGGCCGGCTTGCCAGTGAACAGGCCGAACGCCATTGTCGCGATCGCCTGCACGCCGCCGAGCGTCAGCACGACATCGGCGCCAGCCGCACGCATCGCGTAGAGGACATAAGGATGGACGCCATCGCCCCGGTACGGGGCGGAACAGGCGATCACCGTTTTCACTCCCGCGACCTTGGCGGTCGCGATCGACATGATCGCCGAGGCAATGTGCGCGTAACGCCCGGTCGGCACGTAGCACCCCGCGACGTTGCACGGCACCAGTTTCTGCCCGGCCAGGACCCCAGGTTCGAGTTCGACCGAGAACTCCCGGATCGATTGGCGCTGCGCCTCAGCAAAGCGGCGGACGTTCCCGATCGCGTAGGCGATGTCGGCCTTCACGCGTTCCGGCGTGTCCTTGGTGCGGTCGGCGATGGCGGCCTCGTCCATCACGATCGGACCCGACCATCCGTCGAGCGTCAGCGCATAACGCCGCACGGCGGCCTCGCCGCGGGATTCGATCGCTTTCAGCATCTCGGTGACGACCCGTTGTGCGGTCTCCGTCTCCGCCTCCGTCGTCTTGCCCGCGTGCTTGAGATAGGTCACCGCCATTTCGCTTCTCCGTCAGCGCCTCGCGCCGTCCGGCGGGGCCGGATGGCCCGATTCCGCCTGTCCGCTCGCCTCACCCATGACTTCAGCCGGCAGGCGCGTACGAGGCCCCGGTCATTGCGCGTTCGCGAATGCCGCGAGCTTGGGGTCGGCCGCAACCATCTTCATGAACCTGTCAGTGATGAAGGTGCTCACGGCGGGCAATTTCCGGATCGTCCCCGTCGATTCGAGGTAGGCGCCGATCTTGGTCATCCATTGGTCGAGCATCGAGGAGCCATGGCTGTGATCCATGAGCCTGAGTTGCTCGGCGAGGGTGAAAGTGGGCCGCGTGTCGATCTCCTGGGCGAGATATTGGTCGGCAATATTGACCCCGCCCTCTTCATAGAAGCGGCGCATGAAAGCGATGGTCTCAGTG
>JBOHMN010000621.1:0-21851 GCA_050730175.1 Acetobacteraceae bacterium
GCATAGCCGGGGTAAAGCATCGTATCGAACCGCACCTCTGGCCCACCGGGTACATCGACCTCGCGGACTATCCCGGGTGCCGGAAGAAAGCCCCGTCTCGGATCCTCGGCATTGATCCGGCACTCGATCGCATGTCCCACCAGCGTCACATCCTCCTGTGCGAGGCTCAGCTTCTTGCCATCCGCGATGCAAAGCATTTCCCGCACCAGGTCGCGTCGCGTGACCATTTCGGTCCCCGGGTGCTCGACCTGGATGCGTGTGTTCATTTCCATGAAAAAGAACTCACCGCTTGCCTCGTCGAGCAGGAACTCGAGCGTTCCGGCGCCGCGGTAGCCAACCGTCGTCGCAAGCCGCACGGCCGAGGCGCAAAGCGCGCTCCGCTGGCGGGGAGTGAGGCAGGCCGCGGGTGCCTCCTCCCAGATTTTCTGCCGTCGGCGCTGTAAGGAGCACTCGCGTTCGAACAGATGGATGACCCTCTCGCCGTCACCGAGGACCTGTACTTCGACGTGGCGCGCCAGTGGGATGAACCGTTCAAAATAAACCGCCCCGTCCCCGAACGCCGCCTTGGCCTCGGATTGCGCTTCGGCAACGATACCGGCGAGCCCCTCTGCAGTGGAAGCAATGCGAATACCGCGCCCCCCGCCGCCGGCCGCTGCTTTGACCATCAGTGGAAAGCCGATATCGCGCGCCCGCGAAAGGAGCGCCTGCCCATCCAGACCGCGGTCATGGGTACCGGGTATGATCGCTACACCCGCGGCGGCCGCAACTCCGCGCGCGCGAGCCTTGTCCCCCATCAGCCGGATCGTCTCCGGCCGCGGACCGACGAAGATCAGCCCAGCATGCTCGACGGCCTCGGCGAAGCTCGCGTTCTCAGCCAGGAATCCGTACCCCGGATGCACGGCGTCGGCGCCGGAGGCAACGGCTGCACGCAGCACCGCCTCTCGATCGAGATAGGATTTCGCGGCTGGCGCCGGGCCGATCTCGACGACCTCATCAGCGAGGCGCGCCGCCAGCATGTCGCGGTCAGCAGCAGAAACCGCCTGAACGACCCCAATGCCGAGCTCGCGGGCCGCCCGAATGATCCGGACGGCAATCTCGCCCCGATTCGCGATCAACAGCTTGCGCAAGGATTCGCGTCCGGCGATCAGGTCTCGAGCTCATACAGCGGTTCACCCGCCATCACGGCACTTTCGTCCTCCACGACGAATCGCCGGATCAATCCGGCTTCTTCGGCGACCACCTGCGTAAACGACTTCATGACCTCGATCAGGCCGACCTGTTCGCCGACCGCAACTCTCTCTCCCTCGTTCTTGAACGGCGGCTGATCCGGTGCTGGCCGGCGGTAGAACGTGCCCGGAAGGGGGGCAAGAATCATCTTCGTCGACATCAGGTGTCTCCCCAAGCTTGCCGCACACTGTCCTTGCTATCGGCCCAATGCCCGTTGACGCATGGAATCGCGCCTCAGTCCCGCCGCACTTGGCGGACGCCCTCGCACACCCGCTCTCCTTGTAGTTCACGCTGTCCAGTACGCGCTGGTACGCTTGCCAAGCATCTCGCGGAATTGCTGGGTCGACCGCTCCAGAAGCGCACCCGTCGACCAGTCCAGGATCACCCCGTATTGGCGCACCATATCTAGCCGGTCGAGTTCCCCTGCCCGATACCGCCGCGCCACGTCGTCCGGCGGCTCCGCGAGCCAAGCCCGTCGTCGCGATCGGATACACGCCCGCTCCTGCTCGGTCGCCGCCTTATCCACCGTGTATTCCGCAAGATCCACATCGACCGTATGCAGCACAACGCCATAATCCTTGCGCGCGCGCTCTATCGAAACGTACCCGTCCGCCACGTCTTCGCGCACCAGCTCAGGATCGCGCTCTAACGGATCCCCATAGCCACCGCCGCCGGCCGTCGGCCGTGAGAACTGATCCCCCGGGCCGATTGGCACGTCGGAAAAAACCGAGCCCAGCCACTGATCGCTGTCCGACCCCGCGCGCCGCAGGCTCAATCCGTGCGGCATCGATGGCAGACCTCCGTTAATCCCCCATACCACCGCCCGTTCGCGATCGCAGATGTACGAAATCACCGTCTGATCGGCTTCTCGCAAAGTGCTGGCCTTGCGCACTCCCACCCCGCCGCGCCATTTTCCCGGGCCTCCCGAGTCCACCACGATTTGATATTCGTTAGTAATAATTGGCGAAAGTCGCTCCTGGCCCTCCACCGGTTGCGACTGCAAGCCGGTTCCGAAGCACGCCGTGGTCACGTTGCAACCGTCTTTGCCGTTGCGCCCCCCCCATCCACCCGGCAGCCAGTCGTAGAACATGAAGATCGGCTTGGCGGGCGAACGCAGGTCACGCCCCCCGGTCAGCAGATATTCCAGGTTGAACGCACACGCGATCGCTCGCTCGGGTACGATCTGCGACCAGATCTCGTAAATCGAGTTCATGATCTTCTCAAAAGGCATGAGATACCCGGTTACCGCTACCGGCCAGCGGGCACTGACCACCGTATCCTCCGGCGCGATCACCGTGAGCGGTCTGTAAAACCCGGAATTCAAAGGGAGATCCGGAAAGAAGGTCTTCATCCCGGCGACAACCGCCGAAAAGGTTGCCCCGAACCCCGAGTTGTACAACGAACCGATGCAGGGATGAGTGCCAGTAAAATCGTAGATCGCCTGATCGCCCTTGATCGTGAGCCTCACTTTGATCGGAATCATTCCTTCCCCATTAGCCGGATCCCGATCGATAAAGTCTTGCGTTTCCCACTCACCGTCCGGGAGTGCGGCGAGACGCTGACGCAGCGTGCGCTCGACGTAATCCTGTACCGCAGAAAACCCAGTGCGGATGGTGTCCACGCCATACTTTCCAGCTAAGCGGACGATTTCCCGTTCGCCAACACGGGTCGCCTCCGCTTGCGACTGCATATCTCCGATGATCGAAGCAGGATCACGGGTGTTGGCTGCGATCATGTGGGCCACGTCACGACAGAACCGCCCGCCGTCCCACAGCCGCACAGGTGTGATCCGGATGCCCTCGCGGAACATCTCCCGCGCCTGAACATCGAATGAACCCGGCACACTGCCCCCGACGTCCGACCAGTGCCCATTAGATTGCGCGAAAGCGATCAGAGTGTCGTCGACAAAAATCGGGCGAATAAGGCGCACATCGGGGAAATGAGTTCCACCCGCATACGGGTCGTTGATGGCGTAGACATCACCGGGTTTCATCTCGCCGGCAAAGAATCGAATCACTTCCTTGCACGTATAATGGAGAGTGCCGACATGAACTGCGATGTCGGCGTTTCCCTGGGCAATTGAATCACCGTTGGTGTCATTCAAAGCGTTGGAAAAATCACGGTTGTAGATGACGAACGAGTAGCATGTTCGGAGAATTTGCTCCGCCATCTGGTCGACCGTGGTGATGAATGCGTTCTTGAGCACTTCGAACGTGACGGGATCAAGTGCGGTATCGGGTCGGGTTAGCATGGTCAGCCATCCATACGCATGACGATGTTGAGAAAACTGTCCACCTCCGCGCTGGCGCCGGGCGGGATGAGCGTTGTGGAATCGAGCTGCTCGACGAGCGCGGGCCCACTGAGCCGGTTGCCAGGCGCGAGCTTGTCGCGACGGTAGATGGGGGTATCGAGGGGCCCAGTTCCGTCAAACCACACCGCACGCTGTTCCAGCGGAACGGCGGATTCGCCACTCACGCCGTACTCGCACATAGGTGCCTTCGGCACGACCCCGATCGCTCGGACGTTGAGCCGGTAGAAATCGACCGGCGCATTGTCACGGCGGAAATTGTATTCCCGATCATGTAGAGCGTGGAATGCGGCAACTAGTTCCCCAGTAGAACCGACAGGCCTGCCAACCGGAACCGGGAGCGAGCGCCACTGCCCGCGGTACATCATGTCCACGGTGCGCTCCATGACGACGTCTTTGTTTGCGATACGTTCCTGGTGCATCCGCTCCCACGCTTCATGCTCCAGGCGCGCAAAACCGGCCTCGATCTCCGCGTGCTCCGCGTCCGCTGCAGGGCGGATATAGCTCGCAGCCAGGTCGTGCTGGATGTCGACCAAGAGACAGCCGAGCGCTGACGTGACTCCAGGATTGGGAGGTATGATCACGGTCGGAATGGAAAGCTCACGCGCCAGCGTCGCACCGTGCAACGGGCCAGCTCCACCGAACGCAACCAACGCGAAGTCGCGCGGATCGTGGCCGCGACTGATTGAAATCAGCCGCACCGCGTCAGCCATATTGGCATTCGCGAGCTTGAGCACCGCCTGCGCGGCTCCCTGGACAGTCATCCCCAGAGGGCCGGCAATCCGGCTCGCAACTGCTGCGTCGGCTTGCTCTGCATAGAGCCTCACGCTCCCGCCAGCAAGGCCGTGCGCCAATCGGCCAAGGACTACATGAGCATCGGTATTCGTCGGCTCGGTATTACCGTGACCATAGCAGGCCGGCCCAGGATCCGCACCGGCCGACTGCGGCCCGTTGTGGAGCGAACCGCTCTCGTCGATCCAGGCGAGCGACCCTCCGCCGGCTCCGATGGTGAGCACCTCGATGGAGGGAAACCGAATCGGGTAGCCGAACTCGATGTACCAGTCCTTCGTGACGCGCGAATGTCCATCCCACGCGAGTGACACGTCGCAGCTCGTCCCGCCCATATCGAGACCGATGGAATTGCGAAAGCCGCACTGCACCGCAACATGGCGGCTTGCCAGCGCGCCGGCAGCGATGCCAGACCCAGCAACGCGTGCAGCAAACTGCTTCACTCCTTTCGGCGTCATGACGCCGCCGCCGCTATGCAGCACGAGCGGCTCGCTTCGATAACCCTCCTCTGTAAGGCGCGTACCGAGACGCAACACGTACTCTCCAACGACCGGGCTGAGCACCGCGTTGACGACGGTGGTCGAGAACCGCTCGTGCTCGAAGATCTCGGGCAGCACATCCGAGCTCGTTGTGACGGCCACCCCCGGTAGTGCGGCCTCGAGGATTTCCTTCATCCGCCGCTCGTTTGCTCCGTTCATGAACGAATTCATGAAACAAACCGCGACAGCTGCCACCTGTCTCTTGGCAAGGACGCGCGCGACTTCGCGGGCGCCCGCCTCGTCCAGCGGCTCGATCACCTGTCCCGCTGCATCGATGCGTTCGCGCACCGTGAGCCTGTCCCGTCTCGGGATGTAGGGCTTTGCTACATCCTTGTAGGTATCCCAGAGATCTTCCTTGTTTGCCCGACGTATTTCGATCACGTCGCGAAATCCATCCGTGCAAACCATCGCCGCGCGCGGAAACCGGCGCGTGAGGAGAGCATTCGTCGCGACTGTGGTGCCGTGGGAAAGCAGCGTCACATCCACAAGATTGACGTGCTCCCGGCGCAGCCCGGTGATCAAACCGGCAATGGGATCTGTAGTGGTCGCCGTTTTCGCTACCCGTACCGTTCCCGTCGTCTCGTCGAAAATGCAGAAGTCGGTAAAAGTCCCGCCGATATCCACCGCCACCCTCAGGCCCATGGCTCGCTGTCACCCTCTCCGTAACGACCCGTTACCCCGCGACCTCGCTTTGCTTGAGGCCCGCCCCGGCCAGCTTGTCCCTGACCGCTCGTACCACCGCAACCGCATTCGGCGTGTCTGAGTGGACGCAGACGGTATCCGCACGCACTCGTACGGGGCACCCGTTGATTGACTCCACCCTTCCTTCCCGCGCCGCCCTCAGAGCGCGCTCCGCTGCCCGGTCTGGGTCCACCGCCTGGTGCACACGTGTGATGATTACGCCGCCTTCGTCGTCATACTCGAGGTCCGCATAGTACTCGGATATGAACGCAAGGCCCCTCGCAAGATAGATCTTCTCGTGTATGGTGCCCACCATTCCGAAGATGGGCACGCCGAAAACTTTGACCGCCTCCGCTATCGCCCCCGCGATTTCTTCGGAGCGCGCCGCCATTCCGTATAACGCACCATGCGGCTTGACATGCGAAAGCTGCATTCCCTCACGCTCAAGAAACCCCTTGAGCGCACCCACCTGATAGATGATGCACGCGGTAAGCTCGTCCGGTTGCATCCGCATTTCCCGGCGACCGAAACCCTGAAAGTCCGGCAACGATGGATGCGCACCGACCCGCACGTCATGCCGCTTGGCGAGGCGGACGGTACTCGCCATCACAACCGGATCGGCGGCGTGAAAGCCGCACGCCACGTTTGCCGCGGTAATGTACGGCATGATCCTCTCGTCGTCGCCCATTTTGTAAAGGCCAAAGCCCTCACCCATGTCGCAGTTGATCTCCGGACGTTTGGAGCCTTTCCCGATTACCATCGTTCCTGCCTCATCTCCCGGGAGCGGACCTGCTCAGCTACGCAATGCCGCTTCCCCTGGTCTGCCTGCCACGCCCGACCATGCGGTCAGTCCATCCCTATCACTTCAATTCGATTTCGACAAATGTCATCGGCCCGCTGCTGGCGTTGAATACGTTGTGCTCGACGCCGGCTTTCCGAAAGTACGCCTTTCCTTTCTTCAGCGGCGAGCGCGTCTTCTGCCCGTTCGGCTCGACCAGTTCGAGTTCCCCGTCCATAACCGGGACGACGACGTAATCATGTGCATGACGGTGGTGCCCGGTGGCCGCGCCCGGCACGAATTGCCATTCGCTCACACGTACCCGGTCATTATCAATCTGTACACTCCGCACTGCCTGTTTGTCAGCCACTGCCAATCTCCCTTTTTCCCCTTGGCCACCACCGTACGACGTTGGACCCCGGCGACGCGCTCGCTACATTGCTCCCCAGTTCGCAGAAGCCTCCCGCCAGGCGCCGTGTCGGGCGCCGTATTGTTCAGAATGGCGTCCGAAGTTTCCCACGTAATCCTTACCAGGCCGACCATCCGGCGTCGACCATGACCGTTGCCCCATGCATCGCACGCGCATCTTCCGAAGCCAGAAACACCGCTGCTCCGGTCATTTCATCCGGCCGCAGAAAATCGCGGCCGGTCGGAGTCATAGTGCGCATCAAGGCAATATATGCCTCACTTCCCGGCTGGCGCAGGTGGGCATTTAAGGGCGTTGCGACATTGCCTGGCGCGACGGAGTTAACGTTGATGGAGTAGCGCCCGAGTTCGACCGCAAGTGCTTTTGTCAGGATTTCGAGGCCGCCTTTCGATGCACAGTAGGCGGGGCAGTTCGGGAACGCCCCGACACCGGCGATCGAAGTGATGTTGATGACCCTGCCGCCGCCGTTCTTCATGAACTCCGGCAATACCGCCTTCACGCAGAAGAACGCACCCTTGAGGTTGAGATCAAGCTGCTCGTCCCAGATCGCTTCTGTCGTTTCACTGACCGGCACGGTGCGAAAGACACCGGCATTATTGACGAGAATATGCACGGTGCCGAAGGTCGCGATCACCCCGGCAACCATCTTCTCAATATCGGGGATCCGGGAGCAATCTGCCTTGAACGCCCGCACATGCCCCCCAGCTGAACCTATTTCATCCAGAACTTCCGCCGCAGCGTCGCTGTTCCTGTGGTACACAAGAGCCACCTTGGCACCTTCTGCCGCATAGCGAATCGCAATCGCCTTGCCGATGCCCTGAGACCCGCCGGTCACGATCGCGACTTTCCCTTTGAGCTTCAACGCGGCCACCTCTCGCTAGGGCACCGATGCCTGCCCGCAAGTGCACGCTCGACGTCGGCACAGCAAGGGGGAATTAGGCGCGTACGCCGAAGGAAGGATCATAGTCTCATCCATCCGCCGTACCGCGGCCCCGCCCGCCCGGCGCTGCACTTGCCCGGGGTCCTGGTCGAACTCCATAGGAACTCCTCAACCGCGGACCATTCGCCTGCACTATCCTAGCCACCAGCCAGCCGGGCGACAATCGCCGGGCGAGCAGCGGCCGCGCAACCATCCGTACCAGCTTGCCCGCCTGCGACCGGTGTCCCATCACGCCTCCCATTCACCTCGGAGGTCCGCATCCGGTCCGCTGCTCGGCCCCCTCCAGCGCGCAGGCGACGCAATCCACCTCGCCGCGCGCGCCAGCCCGCCCCTACCCTTGTCTCAGGTTCGAGCGAGCCGCATCCTGTCGATGAAAATCGCAGCCACGATCACGCACCCCACGACGATCTCCTGGATGTAGCCGCTGATCTGCAGCAGATCCATGTTGTTGGAAATGATCGTCACAAACACTGCGCCCAAAACGACCTGCGGAATTCCCCCGACACCGCCGCGCAAGCTGACCCCACCGATGACGGCCGCCGCAATGCTCTCCAGCATCAAACTTAGGCCAAGAGTGGGTTCCCCGGAACCGGTACGCGCGGTCAGCATCAGCGCACCAAACGCCGTCAGCATCGAGCATACGACATAGGCGGCCGCCAGTAGCCGCTTCTCTGGCAGCCCCGCGAGCCGTGCCGCCCGGGGATTACTGCCGATGATATAGAGAGCGCGGCCGAACACGGTGCCGTTCAGCACGAAGTGAAGTACGACACAGAGCGCGGCCGCGAGGAGGATTGGAACGGGAACATCAAACACGGTGCCGGTCGCAAGTCCGGTGCTGAAAGGAATGGGAACATTGAACACCGGCGTCCCGCCGGAAATCGTCGTCGCGATGCCAAGGCAGATGTTCAGGCTCCCAAGCGTCACGATAAAGGGGTCAATGCCCAGGAACGAGACAAACAGGCCGTTGAAGAGGCCGACAAGGGCTCCGAACGCAAGCCCGACGGCTATTCCAGCGGCAAGATTGAGCCCCATCGGCACCGTTCCCGGCAAGCCGGTCATCACCAATGCACTCGCTACGCTCACCGCAGAAACTGCTGTCCCGAGGGAAAGGTCGAATCCCCTAGTCAGCATCACCATCATCTGTGCCGCCGCGAACACGACCATGTAGCTCGACTGCTGCAGGATGTTGACGATATTCTTCCCGGATAAGACGTCCGGCCGCAGCATCCAGAATACGATCTCGGTCACGACAATCAGGAACGGCAGCAAAAGCTGCAAAGCCCGTGACCACAGCACCGCGCTGGCCCCGAGCTGCCCGGCACGAGGCATCCCAGAGGCGCTAGGCAAGACGCTTCCTCCGCTTCGCCACTTCATCCACGGCGACGACCGCGACAACGATCACGCCCAGGAAAATCACCTGGACCTTGCTGTCAACGTGGAAAAGATCCATCGCATTCGTCAACATGACCAGAAAAATGGCGCCCAACGTCACCAACTCTACCCGCCCAATACCACCCTTCAGGCTGACCCCGGCGATCACCGCCGCCGCAATGCTCTCCAACGTCAATGAAGTGCCCATGGCCGCCTCTCCCGAGCCGATTTCCGCAGTAATGGAAAGACCGGCAATCGCCGCGAGAAGCGAGCACGCAACGTAGGTGATAACCAGGCATGTCTTGACCCGCACGCCAGAGACCAGCGCGGCCTGCAGGTTGCCCCCGACTGCGTGAATGTGACGGCCGAGCCGGGTACGGTTCTGCAGCACCCACACCACCGCCACGACCGCGGCAGCCAGGTAGAACGACGCGGGAAGACCGAACCAGAGTCCCCTGCCGAACTGAGCCACGTACGGTTTTGGCATCCCATAGATCGGCATGCCACTCGTCAGGAGGAACGCCACTCCGGTGGCAACCGACATGGTGGCGAGCGTAACCATGAAGGGCGAGACACGAAGGAACGCCACGCACAGCCCGTTGACAAGGCCGATCGCCGCTCCGGCGATCAACCCGGCTGCGACCCCCAACCCGATGGCCAATCCAGGCTCATGCCCAAACGCATGTCCCATGGCCACCATCACCGACGCACTGACCACACTCGTCAGTGCGACCGCCGCGTCGACGGAAAGATCGAAACCCCCAACGATCAGCACCAGCATCTGACCAGCCGATGCAATGACCAGCAACGCCGACGCGCGTAACACATTGACAATGTTATGCAAATCAAGAAAATGCGGTGCGAACAATGAAAGGATGATCACTTCCAAAACGAGCAGAACCGGCAGGAAGCCCGCCCCGTCATGGAGCCGGGAGAGCCACCCCTTCGTCGCCTTAGCCCAACTCCCGTGCGCGGTTTCGGTCACACTCATTTATTTCCGCCCGCCAGACTTTTCCGGCGGCGTCTCCCGTTCCACGTGAAAGTAATGGGACAGCACGACTTGCTCGTTCAGCTCCTCTCCCGTCAGTTCTGCAACCACCTGCGATCGCTGCATGACGTACACCCGATTTCCCAAATTGAGTATTTCCGGGAGCTCCGATGAAACAAGCACGATGGCGACGCCCTGTGCCACGAGCTCTCTCAGCAACTCGTAAACTTCCGCCTTCGCTCCCACATCAATGCCGACCGTCGGCTCGTCAAACAAAAAGACCCGGATGTCGCGGGTCAGACCGCGTGCCAACAGTACTTTTTGGCGGTTACCGCCGGAATAATGAGCGACAATGCGCTCGATGTCGGGTGGCCGCACTCTGAGCCGGTCCACCACCACATCCTGCACGAGCCGCTTTTCCGCTTTATGCCTGACGATACCGCGAATCGCGAACGCCGGCAAATCTAACGCCGCCATCGACGCATTCTCTCGGACCGGTCGTTCAAGGGCTAGACCTTCGGCAACCCGATCTGACGGGAAATAACAAACCCCGCGACTCAACGATGTAATCGGCGTCGGGTGCGCGACCAAGCGACCATGAATGCGGATCTCCCCTGCCGAAACTCTCTCGAGCCCGTAGATCGCGCGTATCAGTTCCGATTTTCCGCAACCCACGAGGCCGGCAACGCCGGTGATCTCACCCGCCCGTGCATAAATGGATGCGTCGCGCACCACTCCGTTAGCCAGCGTCAAATGGCTGACTTCCAGCAATTTATCGCCCGGCGTATGGCTGATACGCGGGAATAGCACCGAGACCTGCCGTCCCGTCATCAGCTCGACCAGCTCATTGTCGCTGACATCGCTTGATTTGACCGTGGCGACCTTGCGCCCGTCACGCAGGACGGTGATCCGGTCGCCGATCTCCGCAATCTCGCGGATTCGGTGAGAAACGTATATGATCCCCACACCGGATGACTTCAGACGCCCCGTGAGGGAGAACAATTTTGCAGCTTCCCCCTCTGTCAGCGACGCAGTCGGCTCATCGAGGATCAGGAGGCGCACGTCCGTCAAAAAGGCCTTGGCAATCTCCACCATTTGCTGGTGTGCACGCGACAACGCTCCCACCTTGAGAGTGGGGTCAAGATCAAAGCCGAGCTCGGCCATGATCTCTGTCGACCTCGTTCGCATCGACCTGCGTGCCAAGAGCCCCTTGACCCGCTGTTCGCGGCCGAGAAAGAGATTCTCTTCGATCGTCATACCGGGAACCAGGCTGAACTCCTGGAAAACCGGGCTGATGCCGATCAGCCGCGCCCTCAGAGGCGTGAGGTGAGTTATTTCCTCCCCGTCGAACGTGAAGCTTCCGCTGTCCGGCGGAAAGGTTCCCGCGACGATGTTAATGAGAGTAGACTTACCCGCTCCATTTTCCCCGAACAGTACGTGAACCTCACCGTGGTGGAGATCGAAGTCCACATTGTCCAGGGCGATGACACCCGGAAAATGCTTGGAAATTCCCCGCAAAGTGAGAAGGGCCCCCGAAGCCCGCCCGGGCGCCGACACCTCGTTCTTCTCCCGGGTTTCGACGATCGGCACACCTCCGCCTTCGACCATTTTCCGAACTTCTTGACGGCGACGATCGCCGCCGGTCTCTTTTGCGCGGTGCTGCACGCTGCGCCTAAATCTTCCGGGGGCGCCGCCCGCACTCCGCCGCATACCGATCGCGAGCGCCATGCGCCAAGCAAGCCGACGGGCGGGAATGCCCGCCCGTCGCTGCGTCTGTTACGACCGCTTGACGCAAGGTTTTGACCGGAAGCGTGGCAGCTATTGCGCCTTCACCTGGTACGTCGCGCGGAAGCCAGGTGGTGCCAGTACCAGGCTCATGTTGATTTTGCTCAGGTTCTCGTTGCTGATCGGATCCGGTATCGACTGAATGTACTTCATGTACGGCTTGTGCTCCAACGCCCGCACCGCCGTATCGATCGCGACACGCCCTTCCAAAACGGCATACTGCGTCGCAAAGCCAAGGATTTCATGTTTTTTCATATCATCGAGCATCGCCTGGTTCTCATAGGCGGAAAGGATCTTAATGTGCGGCCGCCCGGCTTCGGCAATCGCGCCGATCGCCGCTTCGGCAGCGGGGGCGCATCCCCAGATCACGTTCATATCCGGATAGGCCTGCAGCGCGTTCTGTATCAGGCGGAGCTGGATCGCAACGCCCGAATCTCCGAACTTTGCGGTCTCGAGCTGAATATTCTTATGCCCGTGGATCGCTTCCTTGAAGCCTGCCAGAAATTCCTCCGCCCAACCGGATCCGGCGGGACCAGGGAATGCACCGACTTTCGCTTCCTTGCCATTTAGGTAGCCGACGAGATATTTGCCGGTCTGCTCACCCATCTGGGTGAAATCGACAAACATCTTAGAAGTGACCGGCGCCTTGAATACGGGGTTGACGGTGCTGATAATCGGCTTTCCCGATTTCATCCCCTTGGCGAATTCCCGTGCCATGCCCGCTTCCGATATGGGACCGACCACGATCGCATTGTAATTCGCGGCAAGACAGTCATCGAACTGCGACAACTGTTTCGGCAAATTGGTATAGCCGCCGGCTTGGTAAAGCGTCATGTTGACACCAAGAGCTTTGGCCTCCTCAACCACCCCGTAGTCCACGGCAAGCCAAAACGTATCCTTCATATGCGGGAACAGCACACAGATGTTCCACGGCTTTTCCGCTTTCTTGAGCGGGGTGTATTCGACAGCCTTCGGAGAGCCAGAGTCCAAATCCAGCACCTTGACGGGCCACCACTTGCTCTCCGCTTGCGCGTTGGCATTGACGGTCAGCACCGTCGCGAACGTCGCCACCGCGCCGATCAACAGGTTTCGGATGTTCATCGTTCACTCCCCCCTTAGCCGCACCGGCGAGTTGGCGCGGCGTTCCCCTTCTCTCGCCATCCCCGGTTGCCGGGCCAGTCCTCGCAAAGCGGCACGGCTCACGCTCAGTATGTCTCATTTTGTGGTAACCGCAAGAGACCGCGGGCGAACTGGCACAGCCCGCACCCGGCCGTGTTTGCTCGCAATCGAGAACGCGTTCCGAGAGCGCTTCGGTCCGCGCCAGGCCAGAGCCGTCGTCGGCACCGCCGCTCCCGCTGATCGCGGCGGGCGCCGGCGCAGCCGCATGTCAGAAATATCAGAACGGCTCCACCGCAGGTCGTAGCTCGACCGCGAAAGACCACGCGGAAGGGGGCTGCGCCAGCACGGCAAGGTAGCTCGCCGCAATCGCCGCCGGGTCGAGCGTGCTGTCCGGATGTTCCGGCGAATCCGGCCGCTCGGCCCGGCGCACCGTCCCGTCGATAACGAAATGCGCGACGTGTATACCCTTCGGGCCGAGCTCCCGCGCGGCACTTTCGGCCAGCCCCTTGAGCGCAAATTTCCCCATTGCAAACGGCGCCGAACCGGCGAAACCCTTCACACTCGCGCTTGCGCCGGTGAACAGGATCGCGCCGCGCCCATGCGGGATCATCCGCCGCGCCGCCTCGCGCGCAACCAGGAAGCCGCCGAACGCGGTGACCGCCAACGCCTCGCGCACAGCCTCCGGATCAAGCTCGGCAAGCGGCCCGCCCAGCCGCCCGGATGCGTTGTAAAGTACAACCTCCGGTACCCCGAACCTGGCATCGAACTGCGCGAACAGCTCGTCCACGCTATCCGGCCGCGTCGCATCGCAAGCGAACGCTGCCGCCCCCGTTTCCGCCGAAAGCGGCGCAAGCTTTGCCACGTTGCGGGCCGCAACACCCACCGTCAGGCCGGATCGCGCCAGCGCACGGGCGACCGCCGCGCTGATGCCGGAGCCAGCGCCGACGATCAGCGCAGTTTGGTACGGAATGGCAGTCATGAGATTCTCTCCTTCGCGACGGAATGTGCAACCTCGGACGTCACCCTGCAAATCCGCCCGCGGCAAGGAAACGCGCCTCCTCGGCGCTGGTCTCGCGCGCCAGCATCGCATTGCGATGCGGGAAACGGCCGAACTGACGGATGATTTTCCGGTGCCCTTCCGCATACTCGCCAAGCGGCCGGTCAAACCGCTCATTCAGGGCGACCGAATGGTCCTGATCGGCGAGATCCTCGGAATGGGAGAAGGGCAGCCACAGGAAGAGGCGAAGCTCGAGCGCAACGTGCTGCCAGTGCCCCGCCACCTCCGCCTCGCGCGCATAATGGCGCGCCAGCGCATCCGTCGCATACATATGCGCCGTGCCGCGGAAGGCGTTGCGGGGGTATTGGTCGGTCAGCAGAATGAGTGCGAGCGCACCATCTGCGGTCGCAAGCCAGGAATCCTGTTGTCGCGCCGCCACCGCCATGTGCAGCACGCGAAACTCCTCGCGAAACGCGGCATCGAACCCGGGATCTCTGCCGAACCATTTTTCCGGCCCCGCCGCACGCCAGAACGCGATCACGTCGGCAGCGCCACGTCGCTCGGCGGTCGCCGCATCCTGATTCTCGCCCGTCACGGCCCGGGGCGCCCGGCAGGAGGAGAGGCATGGAGCGAAAGATCGATCACCGCTGCGGCGCCGAACACCATCACCGCCCCTGCTACGCCCGGCAGCAATGCAGAGATCGAAAGATGAGTCGCATCCCAGATCGCTCCGGCAGCATAAGGAACGAAAAAGGTGATCGTGTATCCAAGCGCCAGCATCGCCGCGGCCAGCCGATGCACATCCTCCGGGGCGGCCAAAAGCGGTGGCAGCGCGAGCGTCAGCACAAGGATACTGCCAGCGGAAAAGCCCGCCAGCGCCGAGGCAGCAATCAGAACGGGAGCAGAGTGAACCATCAGGCCGCCGAGCTCGATCACCCCGAGCGCGGCGGCCGCGAAGAATGCTTCGCGCCGGCGCGCCAGGCGCATGCCGAACACCATGATCAAGAGAGAGGCCGGCACCTGCCCGGTATTGAGTGCAGTGAGGCCAAGATTGACCAGGTCCGGCCGCCCGATCGCATGCAGATAATCCGGCAGAAAAGCGTTACAGCCGTAATAAATCGCCGACCCTCCGCCGGACAGCACCGCAAGCAGCCACGCTCGCGGGTCGTGCCAGTCGGGCCACCAGCGCACGCGCCGCGCAAAACCCGCTTCGCGCGGTGCATCTCGGCTGAACAACAGCACCAGCGCCGCACTCGCCAGCGGCGGCAGCGACCAGAGCGCAAATGTCCGCTCCCAACTGCCCCCGCTCAGCGGCAGTATCAGCGGAATCGTGATACTGGCCGCCAGCATCTCGCTGACGAGGAGGCCATTCGCATAGATTGCCGTGGCCAGCGCCACGCGGGTCGGAAACCACCGCGCGACCAGGGTCGGCAGCGCCGGCTGCATGACCGCCACTCCGGCACCCATCACGACGGTCATCCCGAACAACATCGAAAGAGACGGCCCGACGCCGCGCAGCGCCGATCCGACCGTAACGACCAGGACGCCGAGCACCGCGGCGCGCCGCGCCCCGATCCGCGCGATCAAGAGAGAGCCCGGAACCGCCGCCAACCCGAATAGCAACACCGGCAGGCCGACCAGTGTCGCCACCATCTTCTCGTCGAGATGGAGATCATGATGAATGAGCGGAAGCAGTGGCGGGACAGCCAGGATGGTCATGCGCATGTCCGCTCCCAGCAACCACAAAAGCAGCAATGCTGCCCAACCAGCAGCGTGGCGCCCGTTCGGCATTCTTAACGAGCTGCCGCTGACATGCGCCTCCGCGGGCGCCTGAAATCCAAGATCCAGGTCACCGCAATCAAAAAACCGCGTGGTGAGACACCAGCGCTCGGCGCACAGACAACACGCGTTGACGTCGGACCGCTGAAGCGATGGCGCTTGCGCCGCAACCGGCGGGGCGCAGGGCAGCTCTGTATCCGTGTTCCTTTCATGCTGCTTCGGATCAAGGCGAGGATCCACCGTGTGGACAAGGCGGGGGCCGACACAGACCGGCAGCGGGCGCTGGCTCCCAACCCAGCAACACCGGTGCGTGCGGATTGGAATGGCGGCGGCGCGGCGCGATGCCGCGGTCCACCACCACGCGCGCAGCAGGCAGCGCGAGTGCCAGCTCCGCAAGCTTGATCCTGGGCGCGGGCGTACCCCGAGCGAGCGTCAGCGTACCAGCGACACGATGCAGGTGCTCCTCAGCCAGCACGCCGAGCCAGAGGGGAACGTGATGGCTCCCTTGGCCGATCGCTGCTCCACTCGACCACAACCTGAGGACCATCCGTTCTGGGGCGGCGGCGCTCGCCAGCGGCCGTATCATCACCAGCGCCTCGGGTCGGCCGTCCGCGAGGCGAGGCAGCACCGGCAACGTCGCTGGATCGATTCGTGGCGCCAGCCAGCCTGCCGCCGAGAGGAGCGTCCACGACGGCGCTCTGCTCCATCCGCGCGCTTCCAGCACGCCGGCAAGGCTCTCAGTGCTGCCCGCCCACTGCAGGGTGAAGGGACGGGTGTAGTTGCCGAGCAGGCCGACGCGCGTTCCCGGCAGAGTACCCCACCCGCCGTCCCGCCAGGCGGCCAGACTCATCACACGCGGCGGCAACTGCGCCGGTAGCGGCAGCGCCGGAACCATCGCATAGCCGGCCGCCTCCGCCACCACCGCGCCGATCAGAACAGGGATCGCCAACAGGCTGGCCGGCCAGGCCCGCTCCGCAGGCAGACGTCGAAATTCGGCAACCGCCGCGGTCAGGCCGACCCACGCCAGTGCGAACGCAATCGCAATGATCTCGGTCGAAAGCAGGGTCTGTCCGAAATAGAGCCGCGCCGCCGCCCCGAATACGACCAAGAGCAGCGCCGCGCTGGCGATCGCCGGCTGCAGCGGCGCCGTCGCCGCCCGCATGGCAAAGAACGCAAGCAGCCCGAAGATGGTCGCGGCGAGCAACGCCTCCGCCGAAGGCGGCAGCAGTGTGTGCGCAAATGCCGCTTGCGGCGGCGCGGCATTCGGCAACAGCAGAAGCAGCGTGCCGAGCACGACCGCTCCCGCCAATCCGAGAACCCAGGCCACCAGCAACGGCCACTGGCGCAGAACGACGAGCACCGCCGCCGTCAGCACAGCGAGCAGCAGCAGAGCCGCCGGCGCCGCCGTCGCAGCCACCAGTTGCATGACGTGATCGCCCCAGATCGAGCGCAATGCCGCAAGGGCGTGCAGCACAACCCCGTCAACCCGCACCAGCGGGTCTCCCGCGATCAAATCCTGCAGCGCACCGGCCAGCAGCCAAAGTCCGCCGGCAAGCAAGGCGGCAATCACCGCGAGCGTCAGCGCCTCCGCGCGGTTGGCGGCGAACGCCCCCCTCAGGTGGCGGGCGATCCAGCTCGGGTTACGCTCAGCCCAGCGGGCCACCGGCTCGACGGCCGCGGCGATCGCTCGAGGCAACCACCGCGCGAGCCAGCGCGCGACCCAGACAACGGCCCAGGCCAGCACGATCAACAGGCCGACAAGCAGGGCAACCCGACCGGCGACGGCGCCGAGAAGCTCAAGCGAGGCGCCCACCAAAACGCCGAACAGCACGTGCGAGAGTGCCCACACGATCGCTGCCGGCACATCCGCCCCGAAGAACCGTGCCGGCGACATTTCCAGGATGCCGGCCAGCATCGGAATGATCGCACGCACCGCCGGGGTGAACCGGGAGATGACCACGCTGAGCCCGCCGTGGCGGGCAAACAGAGCCTCACCCCGGCGTGCCAGCTCGGGGTGGCGCGACAGCGGCCAGCGATCGAGTATGGCCCGCTGGTAGCGCCGGCCGAGCACATAGGAGACGCCATCCCCCAGCACCGCCCCAACCGCCACCCCCGCAACGTAGGGCCAGTAGTCCAGCGCGCCGGCCGCGATCATGGTTGCCATCGCAATGATGACTGTGGTGCCCGGAATGAGGGCGCCGAACACCGGCAGCGATTCGCCCGCCGCCAGCACCAGGACGAGCGCATAGGCCAGAAGTGCGTGGTCGGCGGCGAACGCAACGGCCCAATCAACGAAGGCATGCATGGCAGCAGACTGGCCCGATGCGCGGTTTACTGCCCGCTGCGGCTATCCGCCCTGCCCGTGCGCGGAAAAATCACCGCTGGCAGGTGAAAGGCGGTGATCAAAGCCTCGTAACCGCGATTGCAGGGCGGCAGCACGAAACTCCCGACCGGCCCGTACAGTCGCCTCGCCGCACAAGTCACAATCAGCGAAACGACAAGCGCCCCCAGCATATCGAAGGGAAAATGCACGCCAAGGTAAACCCGCGCCCAGGCCACCCCGACCCCGGCGGCCAGCATCAGTGCAGCCAGAATCCGCCACGCGCCAAGCACGAGCAGCCCGAAGCCAAGGCTCCAGAGAAAGGTCGCATGATCGCTTGGAAAGGAACTGTCCGGCGCATGCGGCAGATGCTGCTGGCCAAGCCCAACCATGAACGGGCGCGGGTGAAAATAGGCAAGCCCAATCAGAAAATTCAGAATGAGCCCGAGCGCCATCACGAAGGTTGCGGTGATCAAAGCGCCGCGCCGCTCCGGGCGGACGCGAATCCAAAGCAGCACGAAAAGCACGACCGCTGCCGGCACCGCCCAGACCGCAATCAGGCGCGCCACCGCCAGCACTAACGTCGGGGGGTGCGGGCCGGCATTGATCGCAAGGAACAGTGAATCGTTCACGGCAAGAGCTCGCCCGGATAGCCAAAGACCGCGCGCCGCGGGGCCCTCCTGCTCCGCCGCTCGGTGCCCTGCCCCCGTCGTTTGCTGCCTGCAGCAGCGAACGTAAAGGGATCAGCAGGCCACCGAAAATAAAGCACGTCCTGCCCCCGTCGTTTGCTGCCCGCAGCAGCAAACGTAAGGGGATCAGCAGGCCACCGAAAATAAAGCACGTCCTGCTCCCGCCGTTTGCCGCCCGCGTCTGCAAGCGTAAAGGGATACGCAGGCCACGGAAAGTAAAGAACTGATGCTCCCGCCCGGGAGCCCGCTTCATGGGCTGCGTACGTCGGAGTCGGACCGCCGGGTGCGCCGCCCTTGCCGGGAAACCGAAGGGGACGCCAAGGCAAACAAAAATCGGCAGCGCCGGCCATGCAGCACCAATGCTCAGTGCCTGGCGGCCCAGCACGCACGCTGCTCGGCCCCCGGCGCATCATGAAATCCTCTTCCCTCATTCCCGACTCCAGACGGCGGATCGATTGCCGCCATCCACTCTGTGCTATAAGCGACCCCTGCCCGTCAGGATACCCGCATGCGTCTTCGCCTTGGCTTCCTGTTCGTTCTCGCCCCGCTCCTCCTCGGCGGCTGCGGCTGGTTCGGTGGCGATCCCAGCGCCGCGACCAAGCCGGCAGTGCCGGTCACCGCCGAGAGCCTTTACAACAGCGGCGTCGCTCGCATGAACGCCAGCGACTACAAGGCCGCGATCAACGATTTCGACCAGATCGAGGAGCAATTTCCTTTTTCGCCCTGGGCCGTCAACGCGCAGTTGATGCACGGCTACGCTGCTTATCTCCAGCAGGACTACACCGGGGCAATCGGCGCGCTCGACCGCTTCATCCAGCTCCACCCTGCCAATCCGGATATTGCCTACGCGTATTATCTCCGGGCGCTGTCCTACTACGAGCAGATTTCCGATGTCGCACGCGACCAGAAGGCCACCCATGAGGCGATCGCGGCGCTCCAGGACGTGGCGAACCGCTTTCCCGGCAGTGCATATGCCAACGATGCGCGCTTGAAAATCGACCTTTGCAACGACCACCTAGCCGGCCACGAGATGCTGATCGGCCGCTACTACGAACGCCAGCAGGACTACGTGGCTGCGATCGGCCGCTACGAAGGTGTCGTGCAGGATTATCAAACCACCAATCACGTGGCTGAGGCACTCGAGCGGTTGGTGGAATGCTATCTCAAGCTTGGCATGCGCGCCGAGGCAGAGCACGCCGGCGCGGTGCTCGGATACAACTATCCGGGCAGCCAATGGTATCGGGACGCATACGTAAGACTCCATCAGGCCGGCATCGTCGCCAGCAACGCTCCACCAGAACCGAAAACCGGCGCTGGCTTCTTCGGCGGTATCTGGAACACGATCTTCTGAGGCGCGGCGCATCGGGCGGCCGATGTTGACCTCTCTCTCGCTCCGGGACCTGGTCCTGATCGACCGCCTCACTCTCGACTTCAGCCCGGGCCTGACGGTACTCACCGGCGAGACGGGGGCCGGCAAGTCCATCCTCCTGGACGGTCTCGGGCTTGCCCTGGGTGCACGTGCCGATTCGACCCTCCTCGCCCCAGGTGCGACGGAGGCCAGCGCCGCAGCATCTTTTTCGCCGCCACCCGGCCACCCCGTCCGCGATCTGCTCGCTGCGCACGGGCTCGTTGCGGACGCCGAGCTCTTGTTCCGCCGGGTCCTGGCTGCCGACGGCCGAACCCGTGCGTTCATCAACGATGAGCCCGTCAGCGTTGCGCTGCTGCGCCAGGCCGGCACGTCCCTGGTCGAAATCGAGGGCCAGCATGAACAGCTCGGGCTGGCGGAACCAGCCGTCCAGCGCGCGCTTCTCGACAGCTTCGCGGTCGATCCCCACGCGACCACCGCGGTTGCCGCGAACTGGGCCACCTGGCGGGCAGCGCAATCGGCAGCGTCCGCGGCGCGCGACACTGCCGAGCGGGCATCCCAGGATGCCGAGTGGTTGGCCCACGCTGCCGCCGAGCTCGCAGCACTCGCTCCGCAACCCGACGAAGAGGCCCGGCTCGCGCTACTCCGCCAGAGCCTGCAACACTATGAGCGCCAAGCCGAAGCCGTCGCAGCGGCGCTTGCGGAACTTGCCCCACGTGAGCGCCGCCAGGGGCCGCAAGGTTCGGTCCGCGCTGCCTCCCGCGCCCTCGAACGCCTCAGCAATCCAAAAGGAACCGTAGAGGAAACCGCTGGCAAAATCACCGAGGCACGCGCCGCCCTCACCCGCGCGGAAGGGGCGCTCGCCGACGCCGAAGCCCTGCTCGATGAACTTGTTGAAGCCTCTGCGGGCGATCCGGGCCGCCTGGAGCAGGTCGAAACCAGGCTCTTCGCGCTGCGCGCTGCTGCCCGCAAACACAAAGTCTTAGTGGATGATCTTCCAGAAGTGTGCGAGCGGCTCACCGGGGAACTCAACGCCATTGAGGAGCGCGCCGCCGTGGCCGACCGCCGCACCCGCCAAGAGAAAGAGGCGCGGGACGACTATCTCAGAGCCGCCGCGCGCCTGACTGCTGCTCGCGACAACGCGGCCGCCACCCTCGAGGCCGCCGTCACCGCGGAACTTCCGCCGCTCAAGCTGGAGAAGTCCCGATTCCAATGCCGGCTTGCGCCGCTCCCCGAAGCAGGCTGGGGGCCACAAGGCGCGGATTCCGTTTCTTTTCTATTTGCCGCCAACCCCGGCCACGAACCGCTGCCGCTTTCCCGTGCCGCCTCCGGAGGCGAGCTTGCCCGACTGATGCTGGCGCTCAAAGTCGTTCTGGCGGGCAGCCGGAACCCCGGCACGCTGATCTTCGACGAGGTCGATGCCGGCATCGGCGGGGCGGCGGCCGCTGCCGTGGGCGAGCGCCTCGCCCGGATCGCCGAGAAAACCCAGGTGCTCGTCGTCACGCACAGCCCCCAGGTCGCGGTGCACGGCCGTAGCCACATCAGTATTACGAAGCAGGCGGCAAACGGCCGCACCACGACTCACGCCAGTCCACTTTCGCCCGCCGGCCGGGAGGAAGAGATCGCTCGCATGCTCGCAGGCGCAAGCGTGACCGAGGCGGCGCGCGCCGCCGCTGCCAGTCTGCTCGCCGTACCGCACCCACTACCGCGGCGCCGGCGGGTTCGCTAGTGTCCTGCCCCCTTACGTT
>JBOHMN010000622.1:0-1564 GCA_050730175.1 Acetobacteraceae bacterium
CCATATGCAGGAGGGCGCGATCAATGGTGGCCACAGGAGTTGACCAGTGCCGGCCGAGCGGTGTTCCGCAGCGACCGTGCACGTGGGTGACAATCCACGTGTGCCACAGATCCTGCTCCAAGTGCAATCGATAATAGCGGGTACCGCGCTGGAATCGCAGCGTCAGCCAGCTTGAGGTTTCGGGGGCGCGGCTCATCGGCGCGGCCGGCGCCGGGCGGCCAGGAGGAGCTTCGTGTGTGGCTTTCCACGCGCGACTGGTCGGCCTTTGGATTTTCCCTTTGGCGCTTTCGCTCGCGGGGGTGATCGGCGGCCAGTGGTAATCGATGCTCGTGGGGCACCCGCCTTTTGATTCTTGAGCACGGCGCGCGCGATGACCTGCGCGAGCCGCCGCCGGTAATTCTCCGCCGTCGCCTCGGCCTGTGCTTTCCCTGCCTGTAAAGCGGAAATGGTCTCGGTGTTGCGGCTGACGATGCTCAGCAACGTTGCGACCTGTTCCTGGAGTTCCCGCATCGTTTTGTCGCGTGTTTCCTCGCGCTCGCGCAGGGCTCGTTCTTTGACTGCTAAGGCGTCGGAGCGCAGCTCATTCTCGCGCTTGACCTCCTCGAGCCGCTCGCGGGCGGCGTTGTCGTCGTGCGTGGCGGATTGGGCGGCGAGGGCGAGCGATCGCTGCCAGAGCTCATCGGCGAGATCTGCAACCTCGCTCGGCAAGCGCATGAGCGCCTCAGCAGGGGAGCGCTTCAGGGCCGCAACGTCGGTCCAGTACCGGCGCAGCATCTGGCGGATCGTTTCGGGGGAGCCGCCAATCGCCTTGCGTACGTTCTCGAGCCCGGGCTTGTCGCCCGCGGCCAGGAGCGCATCGGCCGCACGTTCGAACTCGCCATAGGTCACGGATGGGCGGCGATTGCGGGTTGTGCCGTAGTCCGGGACGGGAGGAGCGTCGGTCATTGCGTGAATTATACTATCGCTAAATGAGTGAAAGTGTCCTGTATAATGCTAGTGATAAGGGAACTTATCGGCACTAGATGAGGTAAGGTACGGGGATGAAAATTTTGGAATCCTCGGAAAAATCAGCGCTGGCGCGAATTGTACCCGCCGACTCGGAGCGGGCGCTCCAAGCGCTCTCCGCCTGGGACGCCATGGCCCAAGGCGCCTACTCCAAAAACACCCGCCGCGCCTGGCAAGCCGATGGGGCGGTGTTTCAAGCCTTTTGTGAGGGGGCGGGGCTCACGTTCTTCCCCACAGCGTCCGTCACGCTTCGACAATTTATTGGCCATTGCCTCGCCGCCGGCAAGCGGCCCGCCACAATCCGGCGGTATCTGGCGACGATCGCTCGAGCGCACCTCGCCGCAGGCCTCACGAGTCCCTGCGCCAGTGAGCCTGTGCGCCTAGCTCTCAAGGAGATGGGCCAAATAGCGTCGGCCCGGCAGCGGCAGGCGCGGCCGCTGGGGTGGGCGGAGATCGAGCGGTTCCTGAAAACGGCCGGCAAGGGCCTGCGCGCGGACCGGGAGCGGGCGTTGTTGTGCGTGGCCTACGACACCATGGCGCGCCGGAGCGAGCTCGTGGC
>JBOHMN010000623.1:0-2604 GCA_050730175.1 Acetobacteraceae bacterium
TTGTACGCAAGCTGCCGGGTCAGGTGGGCTTCACCGTGCTGCCGCGTCGCTGGGTGGTGGAGCGCTTCTTCGCTTGGCTCGGCCGCAATCGTCGCCTGGCCAAGGACTTCGAGGGGACGGTCGCATCCGCCACCGCGTTCCTCTACGCCGCGGCTGTTATGCTCCTGGTCCGTCGGCTGGCTCGTTCGGCATGAGATTCGAGTCGGACTCTAAGCGATGGAGATGGGTGATCGGCGCGCGGCAATTGAGCAGGGGCGTGTGGCCCAGGTCGCGAAGCCGCTTGATGTCTATAGCGCGGGGAAACGAGTTCGTGGCACGCTTCCTGAGCGATCTGCCGATGAATATCTTCGCGTCGGAACAGAGCAAGCTTTCCGTTATGGTCGGCGGTCAGGCCGTACTGATGCCGCCGACTCTGGCACACGGGTTGGACCTGCTCAGTAATCGTCGCGTGCGATTGGGCGTACAGGCGGGAGACATCGCGATCGTCGACCGAAATGGAGAATCCCGCGCAGCTGCACTCAGCGCCCTGAGGTGGGGCTGGTCGAGCCGGGGAGCGCACACTTGTCATCACGCTGCGCTCCACCGGCACCGAGTTCAAGCTGAAGACGCGAAGCGGGGAGGCCGTTGGCTCCGGCGAACGCCCGGGTGCGGGTCGACCAGGCCCCGCTCTATATATTCGGCCCGGATTCCGGGCGTTCGCTCGACCAATTCGCAGCGACAACCAACTCGCGCTAGTGCACATACCGGAGGGAAAGCCATGGCACTCGACGTCGTTCCGCGTAATCGGGTCGGGACCAGCCCGTACGGCTCCGAAGATGAGATCGGCCGATTGAACATGATGAGCGCCGAGTCGCGCAAGCGCATCCTCGCCCGCGTCGACGCCTCGCGCTACTACGACCTCTCCGTCGAATATTTCATGGGCATGCCCACTTGGGTCGCTGCCGGGGATCCACACTACCAGATCTGGATGTCGCACACGCCGTCTGGAACTGTAATCGACAACCTGACCGGTCAGACGCGGGAGCTCAACGAACATATCGGCTACTCGGGCGACGTGTTCGCAATGTACACGCACTGCGGCACGCATATCGATACGCTGAATCACTGGGGCTACGCGGGCGAGATCTGGAACCATTTCACCGCGCGCGAGCACTTGGGCAGCCGCCACTGGACCAAATGCGGAGCCGAGAAGATGCCGCCGATCATCGCGCGCGGCGTGCTGCTGGATGTCGCCAACGCCAAGGGCGTCGCTATGCTCCCGGACAGCTATGCCGTCACTCCGGACGATCTGCACGCCACGGTCCAGTGCCAGGGAGTGCAGCTCGAGCAGGGCGACGTGGTGGCGGTCCGCACTGGGCGCATGACGGTGTGGGACGATCCGCAGCGATTCCTGAGCAACGGACCCGGCATCAACACGCGCGCAGCCCAATGGCTGGTGGAAGGACACGGTGCGATGATCGTCGGCGCCGATCAGGCAACTGTCGAGTGTCAACCGGCAATAGATGCTCCTGGCCATTTTTTGCCGGTGCACCTCTATCTGCTGGCGGAGCAGGGCGTGCCGATGCTGGAGATGATGTTCCTAGAGGAACTGGCGCGCGAGCGGGTATACGAGTTTGCGTTCTTCGGTGCGCCGCTGCGCCTGCGCGGTGCGACCGGCTCACCGCTGCATCCTTGGGCGATGCCGCTGCAGAATTAGGTGTTTGGTCGGTTCTGTCGCAAAGTTTCGGGAGAGACGAACGAGACCCGTCAACGCGGATTGGATTATCCCGCAAGCGAATAGAACTGCTGCGCCGCACGCAATTTGCCTACAGCCCTCAGCTGACCTTGGTGTGCCTGCCGCAGCGCTGCGATTTTATACGGTAGGGAGCCGGTTTCGGGGCCGATTCCGGCGTGGATCGGCGGTTCGTTGCGTTCCGATTCGGTTTATAGCGTGTTATCATGGCGTGCAATGGATAACGTTCTTTGCGCTATCCCCGGCGCATGATGCGACGTGCAAGGCCCGTGTCGTGCCGGGGATAGCGCAAAGAAGCGCGTTGAACTGAGCCGCGGGCCACCGCCGAGGACTATGGGGATTGCTTAAGGACTGCCCCCCCAGAGGCGACGGCAAATAGGTCGGCCAGACGGTGTCCGGCCGTGCTGCGGTGGATATTGGCATAGGGATTCCGGAGCCGGCGGCGGTGAACCGGCGGATTGCAGCGATTCGAGCGGCTGCCGCCGTCGTCCAGGACGGGCGTGGCACGAACACTCCCTTGGCCCGATCAAGGGCGGAGAAGGCGAGCTCGCGTTGAGCAGCAGCGGTGGGTGGCTGATCCGCGGTGTCATGAGGTGTCGGCCCAGAAGGCAGGACCGGTGCGGCCCACGGTGGCGGGCAGGATGCCGATGCGCTGCATGACGCCGACCGCGCAGACCGGGCAGGCGCGAAGCGAGCGACCGGTGAGTGCCTCGTAACGGTCGTACGGGTCGGCTAGCGTGGCCAGCACCGGCGGCGGCGGTGGCGGGGCGTCGAGGAGCTGGCGGCAACGGGCCAGTTTGCTTGCGCGTGCGCGGTTGCCGAGTAGTCCGTAGTGGCGGATGCGCTGGAAACCATCCGGCACGACATGGAGC
>JBOHMN010000624.1:0-5981 GCA_050730175.1 Acetobacteraceae bacterium
GCTCAGGAGGGCGACACGGTCCACAGGGTTTCAGACGTGCCTCCGGAAATCCACAACCTCGCACATCCGGACGAGTTTCACAAAGCGATTACTGACCTCCTTAGGTCAGGCACCGCGAAAATCGCGCAAACGAACGCTGCAGAACTTCATGCAGTTTTCGCTTCCCGTTTGAAAAAATAACTGTCGCAACTCGTTCCGCTGCGCCGCTATCACCGATAGGTGAGACCGGCCAGACATGGCCATGACCCGCCGCGAACCGATACCTCACCGAACCTGTCATCCGCGTGACTGCCGAGGGAGCCCTGCTTAGCCGGGCGGGGCGAGCAGGAGGCGATTGAGGCTCGCCAGGGTCGCGAACGTTTCGGCCCAGGCGCGGCGGAACTCGGCCTCGGCAATACCGCGGGCCGCGAACGTGGCGGCGATTTCCGCGACGGTCCGCTTTCCGTCGACAAGCGCGAGGATGGCGCCCGCAAACGGCGGCACGGGCACCAGCGCACGAAGTCCGTCGAACAGAAAGGAGATCGTGCCGTCAGGGCGGATGTGCGCAGCAAGGTCCGCGCCGGATATCTCGCGCATCACCGGGACCGCGTCAGGCTGCATCGGGTCCGGCAGTGTGACGGGCCAATCCTTCCGCACGCAGTACGCGATGTGCGTGCTCATGTTGCCGGTCACGGCTTCGGCGAGTGCGGCCCGCGACGTCTGGTCGAGCGAGCCGGCGACGGCGCGCAATTTCGGGTCACGCAGCCAGGTCGCCGGGTCGTAGCGCATCGGCTCGATGAGCGCGCTAATGCGAAGCCCGGCGCGATCGAGCATGCCGGCGAGCTCCGGCACCGTGAAGGTCCGCTCGCGGGGGTTGAGCAGCAGGTCGTAAATTCCCGCATCGCCGCCCTCGAGATGATCACCGATATAGGGATTGCGCCGGAGCCACGCGCTCTCCGGCAGATGACGCAGCAAGCGCTTGGCGGTTGCGAGTCGCTCAGGCGGCTTTTCCTCGATGCGCGTGAGCAATCTGAGCGCATTCTGCGCCATGCTCACTCCGGTGCGACCGTAGGGCGCATAGACCATGAGCCCGAGCCCGCCCTCCGGCTTGAGCACCGAAAGAAGCGCGGCAAGCCCGGCTTCCGGCTCCGCCAGATGATGCAGCACGCCACAGCAGTCGATGTAGTCGAACGAGCCGAGATCGCTTTCTGCAAGCGCGAGCAGCGAGCCCAGGTGCCATTCGATATTGTCGAGGCCACGGGCGTGAGCCCGCGCGCGGGCGGTCGCCATCGCGGCTTCAGAGCGGTCGAGATAGACGATTCGTCCCTGCCGGCCTGCTGTTGCCAGTTGCTGGGCCAGCATGATCGTCCCGTCGCCGGTGCCGCCGCCGGCGATCAATGCGGAGAGCGGGTGGCTTTTCGGCCGCGCTGCGCCAAAAACCCAGTAATCGATTTCGCGGAGATGGCTCGGGCTGCCGACAATGAGGCGGCGGCGTTCGTCCGCGGGATCGCGCTCAGGATAGGGATAGGCCTCGTATTGGGCGGCGAGCCCGGCATCCAGCGCATCGGCGGCACGCGCGGTCATGGCGCCGCATAGCCCGCCCGACAGGCGCCGCCAAGTCGCCGCTTGCCCGCTCCAGCCGCTCGTTTTATGTGAGCCGGCATGCGCCCCTCTCCGATTCTTCCCCTCGCTCTTGTCCTCGCCGCTGTCCCGGCGTCGCTCGCGCTGGCTGCGGCTCCTGCCGCGCCCAACCCGGCAGCACTCGGGACGTTCTCGAGCTGGACCGCGGCCACCTACGAAACAGGCGGGCAGAAAATCTGCTACGCTTTCAGCCGTCCCGCCAGTTCCACCGGGGTGGTCCCGGACAGGGGCCAGGTACTCCTCAGCATCACGGAGCGGCCTGGGGTGCACGACGAGGCGGCACTGACGGCCGGCTTCACCTACCCGAAGGACGCGCGCGTCACGGTCGCGGTCGGCGGCACGAACCTTGCCTTCTACACCGCCGGCAATGCCGCTTTTGCCCGCGATGGCGCGGCTGCCGTGCGGGCGTTCAAGGCCGGGGTGACCGCGGTCGCGCATTCAACCGGCCCGCACGGCGTCGCGGTGAATGACAGTTTCAGCCTGAATGGCTTCACCGACGCGTATGACGCGATCGTGAAAGCCTGCCCGAAATAATGGTTGCCGCCGCCGCGGCTGTTGCCAGCGAGGCGGAGCGGGCGCGGATCCTCGCCAAGGCAGCGCTCTTTCCCCCGCCGCCCGCGCGGCTTACCGACGGCAGGACGGATTTGGTCGGGCTGTCACGGGCGGAGCTCACGGAGCAACTTGCCGCGCTCGGCCTGCCCTCCTTCCGTGCGCGCCAGCTCTGGCACTGGATCTACCACCAGGGCGTGACCGATTTTGCGCAGATGAGCACGCTCGCCCGCCCGCTGCAAAAGCTCCTCGCGGAGCACTTCGCGATTCTCCGACCGGAGATTGCAAAGGTGCAGGAAAGCGCGGATGGAACACGAAAATTCCTGTTCCGCTTCCGCGACGGCGAGGCCGTGGAGACAGTTTATATCCCCGATCTCGAGGAAGAACGTGGCGCGGTGTGCCTTTCCACCCAGGTCGGCTGCACGCTCTCCTGCCGCTTCTGCCGTACCGGCACGCAGCTTCTTTCCCGCAATCTGTCCGCCGCCGAGATCATCGGCCAGTTCATGGCCGCGCGGGACGTGTGGGGGGAATGGCCGAGCCCGAATGGGGAGGTACGGCTGCTTTCGAACATCGTCCTGATGGGCATGGGCGAGCCGCTCTACAACTACGAGGCGACTGCGCGCGCCATGCAGATTGCCATGGACGGGGAGGGGATCGCCCTGTCGCGACGGCGGATCACGCTTTCAACCTCCGGCGTGGTGCCGATGATGGATCGGCTCGGGGTGGAGCTTGGCGTCAACCTCGCCGTCAGCCTGCATGCCGTGACCGACGAGCTGCGCAACGAGCTGGTTCCGTTGAACCGGAAGTATCCCCTGGCGGAGTTGATTGCGGCGTGCCGCCGCTATCCTGGCAGCTCGAACGCTCGGCGGATCACATTCGAGTACGTGATGTTGGCCGGCGTCAACGATTCGGATGCCGAGGCGCGCGAGCTGGTGCGGCTGATCAGCGGCATTCCGGCGAAGGTGAACCTCATTCCCTTCAACCCTTGGCCGGGTAGCCGGTTCAGCCCGAGCACGGCAAGCCGCATCGCTCGGTTCGCTGCGATCGTCCGCGAGGGAGGCTTTGCCGCGCCGGTTCGTACCCCGCGTGGGCGCGAGATCCTCGCCGCATGCGGCCAGCTGCGAAGCGAGGCATAGAGGGCGGACCGCGCGAAGCGTAAGGCGCGCCGGCGAGAGCGCAGAGCCTCTTGTGCCGCGTCGGCGGAGGGACGATGTAGCCCCTGGAGTGGCCGGCGGGTGGCGCACCCGTGGCTGCCCGGCATGCAGAAGGGGCCGCGATGTTCATCGAGACGGAAGGCACTCCCAATCCGGCGACGCTGAAGTTTCTGCCCGGGCGCGCCGTGCTCGCCGACACCACGGCGGACTTCCCTTCGGAGGAGGCGGCGGCGCGAAGCCCGCTCGCTCAGAGCCTGTTCACGCTGCCGGGCGTCGCCAGGGTTTTCCTCGGCGGGGACTTCGTGACCGTCACCAAGGCGGAGGACGCGTCGTGGCATGCACTCAAGCCGCAGGTTCTCGGCGCGATCGTTGCGCATTTCATGTCGGGCCGCCCGGCGCTGGAGGGTGACGCCGCGGCGCTGGACGAGGACGAAGTCGCTCCGGAAGACGAAGAGATCGTCGCGGCAATCAAGGAGCTGATCGATACACGGGTGCGCCCTGCGGTGGCCGGCGATGGTGGAGACATCATCTTCCGCGGCTATCGCGCCGGGGTCGTCAGGCTTTATCTCCAGGGGTCGTGCAGCGGCTGCCCCTCGTCGCGTGCGACGCTCAAGCACGGCATCGAGAATATGTTGCGCCACTACATTCCCGAGGTAACCGCGGTCGAACAGGCCGATCTCTGATGCCGTCGGGTACGGTGGAAGAAGCGCCCGCGAGCGAAGTTCCGAACGAGCATTCTGAGGCACCGAACCCTCCGGGTCCGGGAGAAGAGACACCCGCGATCGCGGTTCCCAGAGAGGACGCGGCGCATTCGGACACTGTCGCGGAAGTTCCCCCGAACGAGGTTCCGCCGGCGGAAGCCGCTGCGCCGGAGGTCGCAGACCGCGACGCGTCGATCGACGACGCAGCGCTCGATACAATTTTCCGCTCTGCGCGCACGCACGACAAGTTCCGCGATGAGTCCGTCAGCGACGAAACCCTGCGCTCGCTTTACGATCTTTTGAAATGGGGCCCGACCTCGGCCAATTGCTCCCCGGCACGGTTTCTTTTCCTCCGCTCGCAGGGGGCAAAGGAGCGTCTTCGGCCGGCGCTTTCGGCTGGCAACCGCGACAAGACGATGGCGGCCCCGGTCACGGTGATCGTTGCCTACGATCCGAAATTCTACGACCGGCTCGCCGAGCTCTATCCCCGCGTGCGCGATGCCGGCTCCTGGTTCGCCAGCAACGAAGCGTTCGCCGCCGAGACCGCCTTTCGCAACGGCACGCTGCAGGGCGCCTATCTCATCATCGCGGCCCGCGCGCTCGGTCTCGATTGCGGGCCGATGTCGGGCTTCGACAAGGCCAAGGTGGACCAGGAGTTCTTCACTTACCGGGGGTGGAAGTCGAATTTCCTCTGCAATCTTGGCCACGGTGATCCGGCCGCGCCGGCGCCCAGGCTGCCGCGCCTCGCCTTCGACGACGGCTGCGAAATTCTCTGAGTTCCGCTTGCCCGCGGCGGGGCCGTGGGGTACCAGAAAGGCCGCGCGGACGTAGCTCAGTTGGTAGAGCATGAGCCTTCCAAGCTCAGGGTCGCGAGTTCGAACCTCGTCGTCCGCTCCAACAAAATCAATAAGTTAAGGCTGACAAAGGACTGGATCGGACATTTCGGAAATCTTTAGGGACACGATTGGGGACACGCTTGGGCTGGCGCGCATGGCCGGAATGCAGATGGCTGTGAGGGGGCATCTTTCAGTTGGACATCAAGGTCACGGCAGCTTGGATCAGAAAGCTGACTGCGAGGGCAGCAAAGCCCAGTTTTGCGCCGAGCGCGCGACGTTTGCTGTCACGATTGAAACCCTCTGGGTCATTGCTGATCCATGTCGTGGTCCCCTTGGGCGGTGCGTAGCCCCAAGTGAGCAATAGGCTGGCGAGCAGCCCGATCACTTCTGCGCCAAAGGCTGCCCATTTCATTGCGACCCCGCCGTCCCTAAGCTCTGCACTCTATGGCATCGAGGGGGCTTCCGAAGCGGCCTTGCAGGTGACCTGAGTAGAGGACGCGGCAAGATCGGCGGAACGAACTGCCCAACAGAGATCCAGTTGCCCGCTTCCTGTATTCATTCGCCACGCCAGCGGGGGGCGTGAAGATACCTCCAATTGCCAGGGGCAAGCGCGTCCACCACCCGGCTGCGCTGCGGCTGCCCCGAGCAACGCCACGGCCGCCACGCCAAGCGCTATCCCTACCGCCATCGACTTCGCATCAAACGCACGCATACTCATCCTCCCCCAAGAAAGCCCGATCGGCCACGGCCTACGGGTTGAACACGTCGAAGTCAGTGCCCTCGGCAATCTGAGGCTCGCGGGAACGGTCCCGCCGGGTAGAGCCAAGGCCAACTGCACGTGCGCTCCGAAGCTGCATGACCCCGATCCTGGTTGCCGAGAGAAGGTCATCGTTGGCCTTCACAATCAGCCCGGCCTTGCGATGGTATCCCTCGAATTCCTCGCGCCACTCGCGGCAGGTTTCTGCAACCTTGAACCTGCCATCCTCATGCGCGTGAGCATCTCCATGATACCCGCTTCCGTGCTGTAGCCGCCGGTGGGGAACGTGGCGTGCGTCGGCAGCATCGCCAGCCCCTCGCGCTTGTCCTTCGCCTGCTGCCGGAGCAAGGCAAGAGTGCGATCC
>JBOHMN010000625.1:0-1918 GCA_050730175.1 Acetobacteraceae bacterium
CTTCGCTACTTCCTTCAAAAGCCCTTCAATGTCGCCAGCCTGATTACAAATATGTAGCGCTCAGAGCTATCCCAAAAACGAGAGAACTCGGGCGTTCATCATTCTGGGTTACGACCGGGCTGAAGCGCTGGACCGCACAGCGCATTGCAGGCATGCCCGTGCAAATTTGCAGCGGCCCGCAACGCAGCAGCAATGAGCTGGCTAGGTGCGCCGGGGGCCGATAACAATGGCCGCAGCGAGAAATCCCATTAGAGCCAGGCGGATGTCTCGCGTTGGTGGTGGCCGGCAAGACATATCGACTTACGCCACAGTGTCACTCGGTAATCTGGATTCCTACTCGAGTCTCTTTAGGAGCGACATCTACCGCATTGGTGGCGAGAGCAGACCGCCCGCCTTCGAACACGTGCCGCCGCGTCCTCGTTGCCGCCGCACAACATAAAGCGCTGATCGATGCTTTTCCAGAGCCGGGACGATCTGCTGGAAGCGGTGGTACGCTTCGTGTTAGATGGGCAGTCAGCAGTCTCGGACGAGCTTCTCCGGCGGGCTGCCGGCCCACTGGATGTCCGATCAGGCGTCAGACTCGAGGGTTGCGCTATGACGGTCCCCATCTGGTTTCTTTCGCCGCAGTATCTGTGGCTGCTGCTGGCGCTCCCGGTGGCTGCCGGCTTCTATGTGCTGCTCCTGAACCGGCGCAAGAAGGCCGCAGTTCGCTACGGCAATTTCGGCATGCTCAAGCGTGCCGTCGGCGCGAGCGGCCGGGCGCGCCGTCATATTCCCCCGGCGCTGTTCCTCGCAGCCCTCACGCTCCTGATCATCGGCATCGCACGTCCTTCGGCCGTGATGACGAGCTCATTGCACAAATCCACCATAATCCTGGCGATGGACGTCTCACTCAGCATGCGTGCCACCGATGTCAAGCCGTCGCGCATCCGGGCCATGCGGACTGCAGCCAAGCAATTCGTTACACGCCAGCCGGGCGGCGTGCTCGTCGGTCTGGTAGCGTTCTCGGACGACGCGTTCCTGATTCAGACGCCGACTTCCGACCATGCCGCGCTCGATAGCTCGATCAGTCGCTTGCAGGTGCAGTTTCGCACAGCGATCGGCTCCGCCATCCTGACCGGATTGTCGGCGCTGTTTCCCCACGAGGACTTCGGCGTGAGTCCCTTCGATACCGCCCGCACCTATTTCAGGCGGGGCCTTAACGGATTCGGGGGTGCGGGACCGTACGGGGGTGGCGGCAGTAACGGTGGAGGCGCGCCGCTCGGCTTTCGCCCGAGCAAGAACTTCGTGCCGGTGCCGCCGGGGTCGGACCACGCGGCGGTCATCATCCTGCTCACCGATGGCTGCAGTAACATAGGACCCGATCCGCTCTATGCCGCGCACATCGCCGCGGAGCACGGCGTACGCATCTACACCGTCGGCTTCGGCACAGATCATGGCACGCTGATGAATTTCCGCGGGTGGCGCATGCCCGCACGGCTTTGTCAGGAACCACTGAAGCAGATCGCCGACCTCACGCGGGCTAAGTATTTTAGGGCGACCAGCGCCCAGCAGCTCCAAACGGTCTACAAGCTGCTCAGCAAGAGCATCGTCGTCGAGACGAAGCAGACCGAGATCACCTCGCTGTTCGCGGCGGGCGCGGCGCTTTTTGCGCTGCTGGCCGTGGCGCTGTCAGTGCTCTGGTTCAGTCGAATTCTCTAGGCTCAGTGCAATTCCCGCTGGCGCGCTCTCTGAGGCATGTACACTGAGGCTGTTCGTGAAAGGGAATTCAAACCGCCACGCAAGCCGTTCATTCTGCTCTATAATTAACGACTATCGACTCGTTACTGAGGCAAAGGCGCTGGTCGAGAAATGGATCAACACGGCCTCTCTCGTGCGGATCTAGTGCCGCTGCTCGGCACAGCGAGCCGCGTGAGTG
>JBOHMN010000626.1:0-7325 GCA_050730175.1 Acetobacteraceae bacterium
CGGACAGCAGGGGCTGATCGGGGGATGGATTGCTTCGCGCCGCCCGCCACGGGCCTTCGGCCCTCGCGGCGCTTCGCGGTTGCGGCGCTCGCAATGACGGACTTGGGCATCGTAGCCTTGGTGATTCCAGCGACGCGATCCTGTCCCGGGGAGGAGAGCAGGAGCTTTGGGTGAGTGGCCCGCCGGAGCGCGCGCTTCGGTCGGCTGGTTCCCCGCCGTACGGCGCTGGGTATCAGCGGCCGAACAGGCGCTCCAGATCGGCCCGGGAGAGCTTGAGAAATGTCGGGCGGCCGTGGCTGCAGGTGCCGGCGCGCGGGGTCGCCTCCATCTGCCGCAGCAAGGCGTCCATTTCGCTTTGCGAAAGCCTTCTGCCGGCGCGGACCGAGCCATGGCAGGAGAGGCTGGCCAACACCCGATCGAGGCGTTCGGCGAGCGCCACCCCTTCCCCCATCTCGGCGAGCTGTTCGGCGAGGTCGCGGATCAAGGGTGCGGGCTCGGTCGGGCCGAGCAAGGCGGGCAGCGCACGCACCAAGACGGCGCCTGGGCCGAACGGCTCGACCGCAAGGCCAAGCTTCTCGAGCTCGGGTCCGAGGGCGGCGATGCGCGCGGCATCAGCCGGTGGCAAATCGACCACCGCCGGCATTAAGAGCGGCTGCGGCCGCACCCCTCGTTCGAGATACTGCGCGCGCAAGAGTTCGTGGGTCAGCCGTTCGTGCGCCGCGTGCTGATCGACCAGCACCAGCTCATCCGCCGCAGTGACCGCGATGATGTAGGTCGCGAACACCTGGGCGACGCCGGCGCCGAGCGGGTGCGCCGGATCGGGTAATGCCGGCGCGACCACACGTGCGGCGGGAGGGGCAGCGAGCGGCAGCGCCGTTTCGGTAAAGCCGGATAGAGCGGGCAAAGTGGCTCGACGGGGCGCAATCAGGCTAAGACGGGGCGGCGGCAGGGAAGCGGCGGACACCCCGAGCGCATGGGAAAGGGAGCCAATGATCAGCGCGCGCACCGAAGCGGGGTCGCGAAAACGGAGCTCGGTTTTCGCCGGATGCACATTCACGTCGAGCTCGTCGAGCGGCAGGCGAAGGTTGAGTGCGACGATCGGCTTGCGGCCATCGGCGATGACCGGGCGATAAGCGACCCTGACGCCTGCCTGCAACACCGGATCTGCGACCGGGCGACGGTTCACCACCAGAAACTGCCAGGCATTGGTGGCACGCGTGAGCGTGGCTGTGGCGGCAAAACCGCTGAGCGCGAGCGCGCCGCGCTCGGCGGCGATCGGAATGAGGCCCTTGGCAACCTCGGGGCCCAGGAGGGCAGCGATGCGCGCCGCCTGATCCTGGGCGGGCAGATCGAACAAAGTGCGCCCGTCCGAGACGAGGCGGAAAGCGACCGAAGGCGCGGCAAGGGCCAGCCTTCGCACGGCCGCTTCGGCGTGCTCGGCCTCGGTACGCGGATGCTTCAGGAATTTTCGCCGCGCCGGGGTCGCGAAGAAGAAGTCAGTGATGAGGATTTGCGTGCCGGGCGCACCGGCGGCGGGTTCGACCGGAAAGATCTGGCCACCCTCGACCCGGATACGGCTGGCATGCGGGGCCTCGCCGGGGCGCGAGGTGATACAGAGCCTCGCGGCGGCGCCGATCGAAGGCAGTGCCTCGCCGCGGAAGCCGAGGGTCGCGATGCGCGTGAGGTCGTCGCCCGCGAGCTTCGAGGTGGCATGACGGGCGATCGCGAGCGGCAGCTCGGCGGCGGCGATGCCATGGCCATCGTCGGTGACTTCGATCGCCGCGATGCCGCCTTCCGTGAGGACCACAGAGATGCGATGCGCCCCCGCGTCGAGGGCATTCTCGATCAGCTCCTTGACCGCCGCCGCCGGCCGCTCGATCACCTCGCCGGCGGCGATGCGATTGGCGATCTCGGCGGAGAGGACGCGAATCGCTGGCAGGTGCTATCTCCTTCGGCAAGCCATCATTCAAATCATGTATTGCAAATCGGCGTCGACCGCGATGGCTTGGCCACTGATCGCAGCGCCAAACGGGCTCGCGAGGAAGAGGGCGAGATTGGCGATATCCTGCGCAGTGACGAAGGAACGGAGGCTCGTTGCGACAAGCTGCCGCTCTCTCTGCTCGGCGATGCTGATGCCGCCGGCCTTCGCTTTCGCGGCGAGGACGCGCTCGATGCGTTCCCCGGCGACAGCGCCCGGCAGGATCGCGTTGACGCGAATTTGTGCCGGCCCGAGCTCGATCGAGAGCGTCTTCGTCAGGCCGACGACGCCCCATTTCGCCGCGACATACGGACTTCTCAATGCGAAGCCGAAGCGACCGGCGGCAGAGCTGAGATTGATGATGCTGCCGCCGCGGGCCTTGAGCGCAGGCGCGGCCCGGCGCGCGCAATGAAACATCGCCTTGAGGTCGATCGCCAGCACCTGCTCGAGCCCTGGCTCGTCCACCTCTTCGATCGGCGCCGTTGGGCCTGCGATGCCGGCGTTGTTGACCAGGACGTCGAGCCGGCCGAGGGAGGCAAGGGCGGCGTCGATGAAAGCTTCCATTTCGGCTGGCCGCGCCGCGTCGGCGCGCATGCCGGCGTGCCCCGAACGGTCGAGGGCCGTCTGGTCGATGTCGCAAATGAACGGCTTCGCACCCGCGGCGCGAAAACTGTCGGCGATGACGCGGCCAATTCCGCTTGCCGCACCGGTGATGGCAACGCCCCACCCTTCGAGCTTGATCGGCAGGGGTGCTGGGGCTTGTGCCATCGCATTTATCCTTTTTCTCCTGTTGCATCGTAGGTCGCGATCGGGCAAGCGGGAAGCATGGAGTCTTGGCTAAGCTTAAAGAAGGGGCTGAGCTTCAAGGAAGGACCCAGCTTGAAGGAAGGGCGCCGCAAGGCCACGTTCGTCACATGCGCGCACACCAGCCGCCGCTCCTCGATCTGACGCCGGAGGGCGACTTTCGCCAGCCTATCCGCCGCCGGTGGGCGGTGCGCCTGGCGCGCTGGGCAATCCTGATTGCATTCATCGCGGGCGGGCTCGCGGTTGCGATGCTCGCCTTTTGGCTGCTCCTGATTTTGATTCCGGTGGCGATCGCTGCGGGGTTGATCGGCTACGGCGCGCTCCGCTTCCACTACTGGCGGAATTCGCGCTGAGAAAAGCCGGGGCCGCCGGCTCGTGGTTCACCGAGCCGACGGTACTGCTGGCGGCGCTGGCCCTGCTCACGGCGCTCAGGCTGTTGGTGGCGGCAACGACCAATGTCGCGCCGGATGAAGCCTACTATTGGGTGTGGTCGCGCTCCCTGCAGCCGGGATATCTCGACGATTCGCCGATGGTCGCGCTGTTCATCCGCGCGGGCTCGGCGATCGCCGGACCCACGTCGCTCGGGATCAGGCTGCTCGGCCCGCTGGCGGTGGCACTAGGTTCGGTCTTGATCTGCCGCGCCGGGTGCGATTTTTTCCCGCGTCATCCGGCTGCCGGCCCGGCAGCCTCCATTCTGATCAACGCAACGCTGCTGCTCGGGGTGGGCAGTGTCATCATGACCCCCGACACGCCGCTGCTCTTCTTCTGGGCACTCGGGCTATTCGCAATCGGCCGCTTGCTCGCGAGCGGAAACAGCAGGTGGTGGTGGGTCGTTGGCCTGGCCGGCGGGCTCGCTCTGGACAGCAAATATACCGGCTGCCTCTTCATCGCCGCAGTCGGATTATGGCTGCTCGTGAGCAGAAGCGGGCGGCGCTGGCTCGTCCGCCCCGAGCCATGGTTCGGGCTGATGCTGGCACTTCTGCTGTTTGCCCCGGTGGTGGTTTGGAATGCACTGCATCACTGGGTGAGCTTTCTGAAGCAGGGCGGGCGGGTTGGCGCCTGGCACCCGGCCGCTGCGCTCCGTTTCGAAGCCGAGCTCGTCGGCGGGCAGATTGCGCTGGCGACGCCGCTCATTTTCGTGCTGGCCGTCGCGGGAACCTGGCAGCTCGCGCGCGACGCGTGGCGGAACGGCGAGCCGGCCGCGCAACTGCTTTCTCTTCTCACGCTCGTTCCGGCTGCGCTGTTCCTTGAGCACGCCCTTGGCGACCGGGTTCAAGGGAACTGGCCGGCGGTGCTTTATCCCTCGGCTCTCCTGGCGGGCGCGGCGCTGGCGGGGCAGCCCTGGGTTAGGCTCAGAGCGCCGGCGGTGGTGCTCGGACTTGTCATCACCGGGGTCGTCTATGTGCAGGCCACCGCACAACCCTTGGTGTTGCCGGCCCGGCACGACCCCGCTCTCCGCCAGCTCGGTGGTTGGGAGAACCTCGCGGAGGGCGTCGCCGAAATCGGGCGCGAGAATGGCGCGGCGTTCGTTGCGGCGACGAACTATGGGCTCGCGGCGGAGCTGGCGTTGCATAATCCGGGGCCGCAACCGGTGGTCGGGGTCGGGTCGCGCTGGCGGTTGTTCCGCCTCGCCCCGGCCGGAGCAGCCATCGCCGGGAGAGGTGGGCTTCTGGTCCGGCGCACCAGCGCCGGCCCGCCTGATCCCGCGCAATGGCTGGTACTCGGGCCGCCGTTCCGGCTTCAGCGTACTGATAAGGGCGAGGTTGCCGAGTCCTATTTTGTTTATCGCGTGCGCGCGAGGCCCGGGGTCGTCGGCGCGGTGCTGCCGATCCGGTGAGGTCCGCCAAGAGCGTGTTCAGCTTGACTGAACACGCTCCCTGTTTGTTTTCTCGAGCAATTTCATCACCCTGACCGGCATCGGGCGATTCCGGTCAGGGTGATATTGTTCTCGATATGACGCGGCGCAGCAGGTGAGCGGCGTTGGTTAGGGCCCGTTAAACAAGGTTTGTCATTTTCGTCCGTGGCAGTGGCGCGGCGGACGAATGCGGGCGAAGGGCCGGAAGCAGGGCAACGACAAGATGAGCATCGTTGTCCGCAAAGAGGAAATCATCGCGGGCAACGAGCACAACGGGGCCTGGAAGGTCGCGTATGCGGATTTCGTGACCGCGATGATGGCCTTCTTCCTCCTGATGTGGCTCATCAACGCGACCACCGAGGCGCAACGCACGGGACTGGCCAACTATTTCGCGCCGACCTCCGTGTTGAGCTTCCATTATTCCGGGGCCGGCAAGCCGTTCGGCGGCAAGACTGCGTTCTCGCAGGGGCAGATGGTCTCGGACGCCGGCGCGGTCGAAGTGATCAAGGGCAAGATGCAGCCGGAACCAGCGATCCCGTCCGATGCCAAGGCGATAGAGCCGGGTAGCAAGGCGCCCGAGCGCGGAACTTCGGCCAAAGTGAAGGCCGGGCCAGCGGCACCGTTTCACCCGCAAGCGGGCGGCGTGGGCGGGCCGGACGTTGGTGCGCCGGCCTTCAAGCTCGCGGCCGGCGGCAAGGGTGCCCGTGCCGAGGCTCGTGCCGACTCTGGGGCGCTGCAGCAGAAAGCGTTCGTGCAGGCGGCGCAGCAGATCAGGACCATGCTCAAAGGAGATGCCGCGCTCGCCGGCGTTGCCAGGCAAATCGCGATCGACATCACCCCGGCCGGCCTGCGCATCCAGATTTTGGACGGACAGAAGCGGCCGATGTTTGCCTTGGGCTCGGCTGAGCTGGCGCCGCGCGCTGAGCAGTTCATCGCGAAACTCGCACCGATTCTCGCCCGGCTCCGCGGCCCAATCGCCATCTCCGGCTACACCGATGCGGCGCCCTATCACGGCAACGGAATGAGCAACTGGGAGCTTTCGACGGAACGGGCCAACGCCGCACGCAGCCTGCTCGTTGCCAGCGAATTGCCCGACCAACGCGTTGTGCGGGTCAGTGGGCACGCCGACCATGACCTTCTGCTGCCGGCCGAGCCGCTCGCGGCGCAAAACCGCCGCGTTGCGATTCTCGTCGAGCGCATCGCGGCCGCGGCCCCGGCCGGCGCAGTGCACGTCCCGACGCCCGCCACCCCGTAGAGGGCAAGCGTGCTCCCACTCGGCGGTCTCGGCTTCCTGATGATCTGCGTCTTCGGCACCTACATTGCCGAAGGCGGCAGCATCGGCCCGGTGATGGAAGCGCTCCCGTTCGAGTTCGCGACCATCGGCGGCGCCGCGGTTGCGACGTTCATCATCGCCAACAGCATGCACGCCGTGAAGCATACGCTGAAGGGCTTTTCCAAAGTGTTGCGCGGCGGGCTCTTCAAGAAGGGGGATTATGTCGATCTCCTCAGCCTCTTGTTCTTCTTCGCGCGGCTAGCCAACACCAAGGGCACCATGGCGCTGGAAGCGCATATCGAGCGGCCGGAGGAGAGTGCCGCATTCCGCAAGTATCCGAAAATCCTCGGCAACCACCACGCGACGGGAATGATCTGTGACTATCTCCGGATGATCGGCATGAATGCCGATGATCCCTATCAGATCGAGGACGTGATGGCGCGCGAGCTCAAGAAGACGCTGCAGGAAGAATTGCATTCCGCGCACGCGCTGCAGGTCGTGGCGGATGCGCTGCCGGCGTTCGGCATCGTCGCCGCGGTGCTCGGCGTGGTGCAAACGATGGCGCATATCGCCCAGCCGCCGATCGTGCTCGGGCGGATGATCGGCGAGGCACTGACCGGAACTTTTCTCGGCGTTCTGTTGGCCTATGGAGTCGCCGGGCCGTTTGCCAGCCGCCTTGCGGAAGTCGCCGAGGAGGAGGCCAAGTATTTTGAAGTCATCCGCGCCGTGCTGGTTGCCCACCTGCACGGCAACGCGCCCCAAGTTAGCGTGGAGACGGGGCGGAAGATGGCACCGAATCAGTACATGCCGAGCTTCCACGAGCTGGAAGCGGCGATCCAGTCACTGCGCATCGAAGGCTGACTCGGTCGCGCCAAGAGCAATATGGCTCTAGTGCAAACTGCTGGCCGCTCTATCCTCGCGAGCTTCTGGATCCGAGGGGAGTGGCACGATGGCTCGATTGCCGAGTTTAGACGTACTGTTCGAGCGGCGCCACTTTGACCGCGAGATCATCATCTTGTGCGTAAGGTGGTACTTGCGTTTCAATCTCAGCTCCCGGGATCTGGTGGAGATGATGGCCGAGCGTGGCCTGTCGATGGCCCATGCCACAATCATGCGCTGGATGCGTCACTATGCGCCTGAATTCGAGCGTCGCTGGAACCGGTTTGCACGGCCAGCCGGGCGGTCGTGGCGGGTCGACGAAACCTACGTCAAGCTCCACGGCGAGTGGGGCTATTTGTACAGGGCGGTCGATCGCGAGGGGAGGACCGTCGACTTCCGCCTGAGCGCCAGGCGCGATGTTGCCGCGGCGAAGGCGTTCTTTCGCAAAGCGATGAAAGGTCAGGGATCGGTTCCCCGGACTATCGCGTTGGACGGCTATGCGGCGTCGCATCGCGCCGTCCGCAAGATAAAAGCTG
>JBOHMN010000627.1:0-2617 GCA_050730175.1 Acetobacteraceae bacterium
CTGAGAGGAGCAACCGTTTCCAAACCGAGACGCGTCATTGCCGAGCGGGCTCAGCTACCAGAGCGATCTCATGCGTTGCCCCTGCGCGTTGCACCAGATCGGGCAACATCTTGGTCAGCGCAGCCAAAGTGATGGTGACGCCGATCATGATGAAGATGCCCTGATAGGTCATCGAGCCGTTGCCGGTCGCCTGCCCCCAGTTCTTGATGAAGTTCGATCCGATGCCGACGAGCAGCTGCAATGTCAGCAGCTTGAAGCCGGCACCGAGCGCGAAGCGGAGGAAGCTGATCGCCACATCGCGGGCGAACCCCAACGCCCCGAATGCAATGAACAGTGCGGCCATCCCGCAGAGGAACCATGCTTCCACGAGCGTGACGATCATCCACGCACAGATCGCCACAAACCCGAGAAGGATGATGACGGCACAGATGATGAGCCCGGCACTGTCGGCCGGGTGCAGGATCGAGACCTGGTTGGCAACCGTCGACGCGACGTTGACGCCCGCATTGAAGACGGTCGATGGCGTCATATAGGCCGCTCCCGCCTGCTGGGCGATCTGTTGCAAGCTCTGCACGATGTCGGTCGCGAAGGTAGTCGCGTTGCCGAGCACCCAGGACCAGAACCCAGCCGCGAGGATCTGCCGGACAAGCCATGCCACCCAATCGCCGAACAGATCGCGCTGTAGCGCCACGCCGATCCCGGAGATCACGAATTCGATCGCGAAGAGCGTCCAGAACAGGGCCGTTGCGACCGTGCTGAACGCCCCGCCCCAGGCGGAGACCTGCGATTGGAATTGCGCGACGATCTGGTCGAGGGTGCCGGATGTGAGAGAATTCACGGCCCCACCTTGAATACTTGTCCGGTGACCGGCAGCGGCGGCGCATTAAGCATCTGCCGCAATGCGGCGTCCTGCAGGGCGCGGCGGTCGGCCTCGGCGGCGGCGATGTTGCCGGTGGCAGTGATGGCGGTGACCATCGTGCCCTGCAGGCTGATGAGCTGCTGCCCGGTGGTCGCGGCGATCGAGCCGGCCGCCTGGATCGCCGCTTTCTGGCCGGCGGCGCTCTGCAACTGGTTCTGCAGGGAGGCGATCATGGCCGCGTTGCTGTTGAGCTGGGCCGGCTGCAGGTTGAGCACGCGGCCGAGGGCGAAAAGGGAATTCCCGATCGCCTGCTGCTCCGCCAGGAGCTGCTGCGGCGCGTTGGTGAGGCTTGCGAGCGGGTAGCCGTTGGCGGATTGCAGATTGGCGATCATCGTGCCCGTGTTGCCCGACAGCAGCGAAGCCGTGTTCGCGAGGTTCGTGATCTGCTGGATGTTCGATTGCGCGGACTGCCAGATGTTGTTCGGCAGCGAGGCGATCGAGGTCAGCATCGTCTGATAGGTGTTGATCTCGGTCTGCAGCTGATTGATCGCCGTCGAGAGCTGCTGGGCGCGCTGAAAAGCGTCTTGAAGCTGCTGAAAGATCGTTGAGCAGTTCGTGCAGAAGACCGGCATATCGGCCGCAACCGGCCGGGGCGCGGCAAGCGCGACTGCGAACACCGCAGCCAGAAAAAGGCTATTCCGCCGCTTCGCGCTGCGCGAAACCATGACCGATCCCCCGTTCTTCAAGCCACGCAAAAGGCCACCCTTCGCCCTCTCGTTGGGCGAGCCGGTCGAGATGCGCGATCGTCTCCTTGTCGGAGACGCCGGCGAAGCCGAGCGCGATCGGGCCGAGGCCGAGATCGAAGAGGCGACGGCCCTCGGGCGACCACAGGTAATAGTGCCGCTTTGGCGTGGCGCTCTTGACGATCGCGATCTCGGTGTCGTTGAGACCCAGTGCGGCGTAGAAATCGCGCGGCCCCGGATGCTCCTCGGTGCCGGTCACCTCGGCCTCGGCATTGGGCAGGAAAATCCGGGTCGGACAGCTCTCGATCAGCACGTCGAGAATGCCGGAGCGCGAGGCATCGCTGAGGCTCTGCGTCGCCAGGATGACGGCGCAATTGGCCTTGCGCATGCTCTTGAGCCACTCCCGGATCTTGGTGCGGAACACGGGATGGCCAAGCATCAGCCAGGCCTCGTCGAGGATGACATAGGCGGGTTGGCCCTTCAGCGAGCGCTCAAAGCGGCGGAACAGGTACAGGAGCACCGGCACCGCAGCCTGCTCCTTCAGCGCCATCAACTCCTCGATCTCGAAAACCGCGAGAACCGGCGCCGGACCCGATCCGGGGTGCGCCTCGGCGAGACCGTCTGCCTCTGCGTCAAGCAGATGGCCCATCGCCCCCTCGAGGCTGTAGTAGCGCAGCGCCGCGCGAATCCCCTCGTCCTGCACCATGGCGATGAAGTGCGTCAGGGTCCGATCGTTGCCCCGGCTTTCGCCGGGGTCGCGCAAGAGCAGCATGGCGCGGTGGATGGCGTCGCGCTCGCCCGGCGCCGGCGGCCGGCGCTGCTGCAATTCGAAGCAGGTCGCGATCCAGTCCTCGGCCCAGGCGAGATCGGCCTCGCTTTCAAGGATGCTAAGCGGGCAGAAAGCCGGGCTGCCGTCCCCCGCCACGTCATAGTGGCACCCGCCACACGCACGCGCGGCAGCCCGCAGGCTCCTCCCCTTGTCGAAACAGCAGATCGTCGCGCCCGCATAGCGCAG
>JBOHMN010000628.1:0-6032 GCA_050730175.1 Acetobacteraceae bacterium
GATGAGGGCGATCATGTCGTCGATATAACCTGTCGCGCGGGGCTCGATGTCGGGCGCAAGCGCCCCAAGCGCAGCCATGTCGACATGGAACTCAGCTGTGGTGCGTTTGGTCAGCGCGGCAATCGGCTCGCCCGTCTCGGCGGCGCGCGCGATGATTTTGTCGTCAATGTCCGTGATGTTGCGGACATAGGTGACGCGCGGAAAAACCCGGCGCAGCAATCGCACCAGGACGTCGAACACAACAATCGGGCGCGCGTTGCCGACATGCGCGAAATCGTAAACCGTAGGACCGCAAACGTAGACGCGCACGTGCCGGGAATCGAGCGGGACGAAGCGCTCGCGCCTCCGGCTCAGACTGTTATGGAAATAAAGCTCCATCGCTTGCGCGCCGCTCCCGGAAAGGCCGTTTCTCCCAGAGACCGCGAGCGCACGCAACCGCCACCCGCTCGCTCCCGACGAATCGCGGCTCTCGCATGCAAGAGGCGCGCCGTGGCACACCCCGGCGCAGCCAGCGCGGAGAGTTTCCCTCGCGACGCGTTCGTGGTCTGATCGGCCACGCCGCTCGCGTCGTGCGAGCGGCGGATTTCGTGGAAAACCCGAGGTGCTGCGATGCCCGTAATGAACCGCCAAATCCTCTTAGTCAGCCGGCCGAAGCGCACCGCCTCCGCCGACAATTTCCGCCTGATCGAGGCCCCACTTTCCGCGCTGAAGGAAGGAGAAGTCAGGGTCCGGAACCATTTCCTTTCCCTTGATCCCTATATGCGCGGCCGGATGGACGACCGCAAATCTTACGCCCCGCCGCAGAAACTAGGCGAGGTGATGCAGGGTGGCACGGCCGGCGTCGTGGTGGAGAGCCGCAACCCCGCGTGGCTTCCCGGGGACAACGTCATCGCGATGTTCGGTTGGCAGGAATATGGCACTTCGGACGGCCAGGGTATGCGCAAGGTCGATACCGGAAAGGTGCCGCTCTCGGCTTATCTCGGGATCGTCGGGATGCCCGGCGTCACGGCCTGGTACGGTCTCAACCGGATTTGCCAGCCTGCACCCGGTGAGACGGTTGCGGTGAGTGCCGCAAGCGGCGCGGTCGGAAGCGTCGTTGGCCAGCTCGCCAAGCGCCAAGGATGCCGGAGCGTAGGCATTGCGGGCGGCCCGGAAAAATGCCGCTACCTGGTGGCAGAGCTCGGCCTCGATGCGGGTGTCGATTATAAGGCCGGCAACCTCAGCAAAGACCTCGCCGCCGCGGCGCCGGGCGGAATTGACTGCTATTTCGACAATGTCGGAGGCACCGTGCTGGATGCGGTGATGGAGCAGATGAACGCGCATGGCCGCATCGCCGTCTGCGGGGCGATCGCCGGTTACGACAGTGCACCGCTCGCGATGGCGAAGCCGCAACTGATCCTGACCGCGCGGCTGAAAATGCAAGGGTTCATCGTTTCCGACCACATGGAGGACTGGCCCGCCGCACTCGCAGAACTGGCCGGGCTGGTCGCCGCCGACCAGCTCAAGTATCGTGAAACCGTTGCGATCGGCCTGGCAAGCGCACCGGGAGCGTTCCTGGGGATTCTGCATGGCAGGAATTTCGGCAAGCAACTCGTCAAGCTTGCATAATGCCGTCCCGGCTCACCCTGCGCAAAAAGTGGCAGCGCACGCACAACCAAACCTGCGGCAGCGCGAGCACACGGGTTGCACCGCCGATCCTCCAATCGTGCGGCTGCCGCGGCCGCGCATCGGTCAGGGATGCCGGTGAATCGGGTCGACCCAGAATACGGCCTCCGGCTTCTCGACCGGCTCGATATCGAGGTTCACCACCACTGCGTCGTTGTCACTCCTGACCAGCACGCACTCGAGCGGCTCGTCCGTGCTGGCGTTGATCTCCTGGTGCGGCACATAGGGCGGAACGAAAATGAAATCTCCGGGCTCGGCCTCCGCAACGAATTCGAGCCGCTCACCCCACCGCATCCGAGCCCTGCCACGGACCACGTAGATCACACTCTCGAGCGCCCCGTGATGGTGGGCTCCGGTCTTGGCATTCGGATGAATGGTGACGGTGCCAGCCCAGATCTTCTGTGCCCCGACGCGTGCGGCATTGATCGCAGCGGCGCGGTTCATGCCCGGCGTCTGCGCCGTATTGGGGTCGAGCTGGTTCCCCTTGATGACGCGCACGCCATTGCGCCGCCAGTCTACCGCGTGCGGTCCGGCTTCATGGTGTTGCCCAGGATCGCTCATCTCGCCGCTCCTTGCCTGCCGCAGAGTATTATCCGCCCGTGCTTTCCGGCTGGAAAGCCTCCGACGCGGGTCGAACGGGCTGCCGCGGAAATGTCCGAAGCCCCCTGCCCCTGCGGGTCTCACGCGTGAGAAGGGCGGAGAACGTCCCACATCAAGCGCGGATCGAAGGACCCGGCCGCGAACATGGTGAGGAACACAACGGCACAGAAGGAAACCGCGCCGACTCCCGGAACGATCGTCACCAGGTTGCCGAATTGCACCAACGCGCCCAACAGCGATTCCATGAAGATGTCGATCATCGACCAGCGACCGATGAATTCAACGATCGCGAAGAGAATCGTGCGCTCCCTGAGCCAGCCGGTAGCGCCGAACTGGGTTGCGATCAGCATCGCGGCGAGGCCGACCAGCTTGAGCAAAGGAATCGCGAGCGACGCCAGAAAGACCAGCGCGGCAAGCGGCCATTGCTGCGCGTCGATCAGCTCGATCACGCCACCCACAATCGTGCTCGGCGCTCCCGCGCCGAGCTGGACCACCGTCAGCACCGGATAGTAGTTCGCCGGGATGTAAAGGATGGTGGCGGCGATCACCAGCGCCCAGGTGCGCGCGATGCTGTTCCGCTTTCGCCGATGCAGCGCCGAGCCGCAGCGCGGGCAGCGCGGTCGCACCGTATCCCTGGGCGAGCTGACGAGGCCGCAGCCATGGCAGGCGAGCGCGCCGGGTCCAAGCGCGGGCACTGGCTCGGAGACGCCTTTGCGTTCCATCGCTTCCCAGACGTCGTCTGCATCGAGTTCGGAATCGAGCCAGAACATGATGAAGGCGAGGATCAAGAGGGCAAACAGCGCCGGGCCGGCCGTGATCGTGACCAGCGCCTGCAGTTTCACGTAGGCGACGAAAGCGCCAAGCAGCAGCACCTCCACCATCGACCATGGTGCGAGACGGCGGACCCACAGGAAAACCCGGCGGATATGCCGCGGCGGGCGGGCGGTCTGCAGCAGGGCAAGCACGTAGATCGTGCCGAGGAGCCGCGCCAATGGCGCGATCAAACTCGTGAAGATGACCGCAAGTGCGAGACTCGGCATGCCGTGACGCAGCAGCTCCTCCGGGCCGGCGACGAGGTCGGCAAAATGCACGATGCCGCTCGCTTCGACCCGCATCAGTGTCGCCGTCGCCGTGACGATCAAGAGAACCAGGGCGGTAGAGGCAAGCGCAATCGAGTGCTCGATCGTGTTCCGCCGGCGGGTTCTGAGGCCTGCCCCGCAGCGTGTGCAGCGGGCGCGCGTATATGGCGCAAGCGGCGGAACGAACTGCTGCAAACCGCAGCCGTGGCACTCGTAGAGCACGGATTTCTCGTCGGCCACCGCCCTCTCAGTTACCTCCGCGCCGCGGGTGTCGCCGCGACCTTGAGCGCAATCGCATCGGCAAGCTGGCCGAGCGCCTCGCTCATCGCCGCCACCTGGCCGGTCACGTTGGGCGCGGGTGGCCGGACGATCGTGTGGAAGGTCTCGGGCGGCGGCGTCTCGCGCGGCCCAGGCAGTGCATACGCGGCGGCAAGGACCAGCGCCCCGGAGGCGTCTTCATCGAATCGCTGCACCGACACCTCGACAGAAAGATCGGGCCGCACGGTCATTGCAACGGTTTCAGGGAGCACCGTGCTCATCGGCAGGCGGCTCGCCAGATTGGCGGCCAGGACGCGGGTGATCATCGGTCCGGGCAACTCCCCCCACCAGTCGTTGCCGTAGATGTCGAGACGGTAGCCCGCCGAGGAATGCACGATCGGCGATCGGTCGAGATAGCGGGCGAGACTGACTGCACGCACCAGGATGACGCGGTGCGGGGCGCCGACCATGGGGCCGGGCACCGGATCGAGCGAGAAAAGGAAGGGTTTAGGCGTTGCGCAGGCGGACAAAAGCGCTGCCGCCAGCAATCCGGGAGCGGCCAACGCCAGGGCGCGGCGGCGCGAAAGCACGCTCATTGCCGGGGTGCGAGCGAGCGGCCGCGGATCAGCGCGTTCGGCTGTTCCGCGAGCAGATCGGAAAGGGCACGGACCGATTGCATGAGTTCATTCGTCTGTAGCAAAAGCCTGTCAAGGTCACGGTAGAACTTCGAATTGCCGCCATAGGTCGTTTCCACCGAGGAAACCAGCATGCTGGTGCGCGCCAGGAGCGACCTCAGATCGGTGGCGATGGTCGGGAGCCGGGCCAGCGCCGGGCCGGCACCATGATTGAGCGCGCCGATGGCCTGCTGCGCGTCGGCAAGCGTCGTCTTCAGCGAGGTGAGGGATTGGCGCAGCGCCTCGCTGTTGGCGAGCTTGCTGAGGCCGGCGAGCGTCGCATTCAGATTATCGCCGATCTCCTGAAACGGCATGTGGTTGACCTTGTCGAGCAGAGCAGCCGCGGACTGGGTGATCCCGCTCAAGCTGCCAGGCGCGGTCGGGATGACGAGGGTGCCGTTTTCAACGGTGACAGTGGCAGCTGGCGCATTGTGGTCGAACGCCAGCGCGACCTCCTGCTGGCCGGTGAGAAGATTAGCGGTCGCCAATTCGGCGCGCATGCCATGATTGACGAGAATCTGAGCATTCCTGAGCGGTCCGCGCTTCTGCGCCGCTTCACTGAGCGCGATCCGCCCTGGCTGGATGGAAAAATGCACCGGCACTTCGAGGATATCCTTCTCACGGTTGTAACGAAGATCGACCGAGGTGACCTCGCCGATACGAATGCCGAGCATCGTCACCGGCGCGCCCGGTGCCAGCCCGGAGACGGAACCCGGGAAATAGGCGACTGCGTCGATATGCTTGCGGTAGCGCGCCGAGTCCGCGGCTGCGTGGTTTTCGTAAAGCGGGAACGTCTCGTTCGCGGTAGCGACAGGCGTGCTTTCGGCCTCGACCGGGGTGTCGAAGGCGATGCCGCCGAGCAGCACTGCCCTGAGCGACTGGAAATCCACCTTGACACCGCTCGCCCCGAGCGTGACCGACACCCCGGAGGCGTTCCAGAAGCGCGAACCCTGATGCACGTAATCGTCGAACGGAGCACGGACGAAGGCGTGCACGGTGACGGTTTGCGCCATCCGGCCGAGGTCCCAGCCGAGCACGGTTCCGACATCGAGGCCGCGGTAAAAGACCGGCGAACCGGGGTTGAGCGAACCGACGCGGTCTGCGTGGAGGAGGAAGGTGTGGCCGGGAACGTTGGTTTGCAGCACCGGCGGAGTCTCGAGCCCCGCGAAGTGGCGCATCGGCTCCCCGGGCTTGATGGAGGGCAGGACTGCGATATAGGAACCGGAGAGAATAGTCTCGAACCCGGAAAGATTGCCCGCCGCCAGCCGTGGCTTGACCACCCAGAAGCGCGCCTTGTCGGTCAGAAGCCGCGTCGCGTCCCGCTTCATGCGCGCGGCGACGATGACGTGGCTATAGTCCGGCGCAAGCTTGATACTCTCGACCGTGCCGAGGGGGATGTCTTTGTAGCGGACCTGCGACTGGCCGGCCGTCAATCCCTCGGCACTCTCGAAGTTGATGGTGATCAGCGGGCCGCGCTGGGACAACGTGTTCCAGGCGAGCCAGATTGCGATCAGCACCGTGATCGCAGGAATAATCCAGATCGCGGAGAGGCGCCGCCGCCGCTCGATCCGGGCGGCCGGGAGAGAACCGGGCCGTTCCGACATCAGCCGCCCGAGACAGAGTAGAGGCGCCCGGCACCGCGCACACGCCGCCCAGGACGATCAGGCGGCACCGCCCCCCGCGGCAAGCATAACGGCAGAATGAAGATCATCACCGGGCGCTCCGTGCGGCCTCAATTGAGTGGCCTGCCCTCGTC
>JBOHMN010000629.1:0-1635 GCA_050730175.1 Acetobacteraceae bacterium
CGCCCGTGTCGCGCTCTACCCTGGCGCCGAATCCGTATTGGCTGCGGTGCGCCTCGTCGGCGATCACGATGACATTCCGCCGGTCGGTGAGCAGCGGATAATCCACCCTGCCTTCTTCCGGCGCGAATTTCTGAATGGTCGTGAAGATGACGCCGCCCGACGGCCGGTCGAGCAGCTTGCGCAGCTCTTCGCGGTCGCCGGCCTGCTGCGGCGTTTGGCGCAACAGGTCCTTGCACATGGAGAAAGTGCCGAAGAGCTGATCGTCGAGATCGTTGCGGTCGGTCAGGACGACGAGCGTTGGGTTCGCCATGGCGGGATGCTTGATGACCTGGCCCGCGTAGAATGCCATCAGCAGGCTCTTGCCGGAGCCTTGCGTGTGCCAGACCACGCCGACCTTGCGATCGCCCTGCGGCTGCGTCGCCGCCAGCGTGCGTTGCACGGCGTGGCGAACGGCGTGGAACTGATGATATCCGGCCAGAATCTTGACGAGGCCTTCGCCGCCGTCGCCGAACACGGTGAAGTCCCGCACCAGCGCCAGAAAGCGCCGCTTCTCGAACACGCCCTTGATGAGCGTTTCGAGTTCCGGCGTGCCCTTCGGCGCGAGATCGCTTCCCTCCACCGTGCGCCAGGGCATGAAGCGCTCGAAGTTGGCCGTCAATGAGCCGATGCGCCCCCACAGCCCATCCGAGATGACGAGCGCCGCATTGGTTCGAAACAGGGAAGTGATCTGCGCCTTATAGGTCTGAAGCTGATTGAAGGCGCCATCGAGCGTCGCGTTCTCATCGCCCGGGTTTTTGAGCTCGATGACGCCGAGTGGCAGACCGTTGACGAAAAGCACCACATCCGGCCGCCGGTTCGCCTTGTTCTCGATGACGGTGAACTGGTTGATCGCCAGCCAGTCATTCGCGTCCATGTCCTCGAAGTCGATCAGCCGCGCCAACTCGCCGGTCAGCGAGCTATCGTCCCGCGTGACTTCGATCGGCACCCCTTCGACCAGATAACGGTGCAGGCGGCGGTTCTCTTCCACCAGCCCCGGAAATTCCGCCTGGATGATCTTCCGAAACACTTCCTCGCAACGGTCGGGCCCGAGTGCCGGGTTGAGCCGTGCAATCGCGGCGCGCAGCCGCTTCCCCAGGATCACATCGCCATATGCGTCCCGTTCCGGCGCCCCGCCGTCCGGGCCGCTTTCCAGGCCGTTCGCCGTGGCGTAGCCGAGTTCGCCGAGCCATGCGAGCGTAGCTTCCTCGACATGGCTTTCGGCGATGCCGGCGCTCATGCCACCTCCGCGACAGCCTTCTCGGCATCCTTGAGGCGGATTTCTCCGGACATCAGCTTAGGGAGAAGCAGGTCACGCATCGCGGCGAGGGTGCGAGACTCGTGAACGTTGGCGATGATGCGCCTAAAGAGAGGCGGCGCAAAGTCCTCGAACGCACCCAGCACTTCGGGGCCGGGGACGGTCAACTCGTACCGAGCCATCTGCTCCCAGCTTGTCCGCGGCATTTTCGTCCCACCAGAGGTGCGGTCGGTGTAATCAACAAAGTCCGCCGTCGATATGCACACAAGAACGAAGGCTGACGCATATGCGTTTTTCGCGCCCAACACGACAATGTCAGTTGAGCAAATGCCGTCTAGGGG
>JBOHMN010000630.1:0-17730 GCA_050730175.1 Acetobacteraceae bacterium
GCGGCTGACGGAAGCATCGCAGCGCTTGGCGGCGAGATCCCAGAGGGCAATGTCCAGGGCGCCGTGCCCCATGTGGTCGTAGGCGCGCACTTCGCGCTTGAGATCCTGCCAAATTTCCTCGCGTGCATCCGGATCGCGGCCTGGCAGATAAGGCGCCAGCATCGCGGCCTGAGCGAAGGAGGAGCCGGTGCCGACCCAGTGCGTGACGTATTCTCCCCGCGCGCCGTCCGCGGTCTCGATGCGAACCGCCCAGCGCTGGCAGGGCAGGCGGCCGTCCTTCACCGCGATCATGTTGCCCACACCTGCGGCCCCATGCGACGGCAGACCGACGCCGGCTACTTCGAAACGGAAAAGGCTGAGTTCTACCCGTGCAATCCGATCCATTGCTCTCGCTGTTGCCTCCGCTCGCATGACCGCTCGCGTACCGTAGCGGCTCAGGCTGCGATGCGCCAGCGGCCGCTCGCCGCGTCGTCCGGCTACCCGCGCATCACCGTCGCATGGATCGCCGTGCAATGACGCACGAGATTTTCGTGGGAAGAAACGAATTGTTTCAATGGAGTCGCGATATCATAAAAATGGATGTTGGCACTGAACCCGTAAATTCCGGCGTCCACGCTGGTCGGCTGTGCTCCGTGAACATATCCGCTGGCCGGAACGAGATCGGCGAGGACACCGAGATCCGCGAGGCCGCGCGCGTAGGCGGTAGCAGGAGCGTAGCGGCCGATACCCTGGAAATGATAGCGCCGGAAGTTGAATTCGCGCGCTTTGGCCAGGCCTTCTTCAGTGAGGTTCGGGTGCTCGCTGAGGAGTGCTGCGCGGAACGCGGGCCAAAAGCGTTCATCCTGCCAGCGCGAATATGACATGACCCAGTAAAGGTCATCGAGCAACCGGGTGACGAGAAGACTGAGATCACGCTCGCGCTCGCTCAGCGCCGCATCGATCGTGAGGCGGTATTTGCCTATCAGATGGGCGATTATTGTTTCGCTATCGCCGATCGTCTCACCATCATCGACGATATACGGAAGCTGTCCGCGCGGCGCTGCCGAGGCGTCGAAAATATGCTCGTGCGCGAACGAAAGGCCGGTCAGTCGCAGAAAAGCGAAGACCTTCAGCCCATAGCCGTTGTTGTCGGCCACGCCGAAGAGGGTCGGGTAAGAGTAGAGAGTGATCATGGACGCGAATTTGCCGGCTGAGCGAGGCACAGAAAGCCTACACCATTTTGTGCCTCTTTCTCAATCAAGGCGGCCGGCTCGGCTTGGCGCAAAGGCGTCGGTCCGGTCGCCACCCCGCTCTTGGCATTGGGCGGAGCTTTCCAGACGGAGCACGCGCTGGCCGCGGCCGGCCCGTGACGCGGACGACAGGCGCGGGCGGCCGCCGGTTCGGCAGGGATGCCGGGGACGAGGAAGAGGGCGGCAAGTCGCCCGTCTGCCGCATCACGCGGGTGGAAGACGCGCCGCGAAGCCGGTGGTGCGCTCGATCAACCGCCCATTGCCTGAGATGCCGCTCTGTGCATCGCGGTTTCCGTCGCGTGACCAAATGCGTGCATGCCTTTCATTTGCTGCAACCGACGGAAAGCGCGAACCTCCGGGTCTTGCGCGAACCGGAGGCTTCAGTGATGCTGGGCGTGCGGGGCGGGGCGTCCGAGAGCGGAAGGTGGGCGTTGGGTTCGCTGGATTGATGCGGCGCAAGCGCGATGGCTGACGTTCGTCTCGAGGGTATCCGCAAATCCTACGGCGCCGTTGCGGTGTTCGATGGCTTCGACCTCGAGGTCCGTGACGGTGAGCTTTTGTGCCTGCTCGGCCCCTCCGGTAGCGGCAAATCGACCCTCATGCGCCTGATCGCCGGCCTGGAACCGATGCAGGCGGGCCGGATCATGATCGGCGAGCGCGATGTCACCACCCTCGAGCCGCGCGAACGCCGCATCGGCATGACCTTCCAGAACTATGCGCTTTATCCGCACCTTTCGGTGCGGCGGAATCTCCGTTATCCGTTGGTAGTGCGTCGTGTGCCATCGGCCGAAGCCGACCGCCGCGTCGCAGCCGCAGCAGAGCTTCTCGGCATCGGCCATCTGCTCGAGCGGGGCATTCGTCAGATCAGCGGTGGCGAGCAGCAGCGCGTGGCCATCGGTCGCGCCATCGTCCAGGAGCCCGACCTCTATCTTCTCGACGAACCGATCAGCAATCTCGACGCCTCGCTCCGCGAGCAGGTGCGCGGCGAACTCCGCCGGTTGCAACAGAAACTCGGTGCGACGATGATCATGGTCACCCATGATCAGTTGGACGCACTGGCGGTTGCCGACCGCATCGCCATTATGCATCATGGCAAGTTGCAACAAATCGGCACGCCGGAGACGCTCTACCATCGGCCCGACAACCTCTTCGTCGCCGGCTTCATCGGCCGGTTCAGGATGAATTTCCTCACCGGACGCCTGAGCAGGCGCAGTGGTGTTGCTTTCGACGGCAACGGCTTCTCCCTGCCGCTGCCGCCGCAAGCGGCGGCCCGGCTGCCGGACGGTGCACGCGAAATTGTCATCGGAGTGCGTCCTGAAGGCGTCGAGGTGCTGGCCGATCCGGCGCCTGGCGCGGTCACCGCACACGCCGCCGGCGAGTTTTTTCATGGCGAGCAGACCGCCGAGCTTTTCAACCTCGGCGCGGAGCCGATTCAGGCCGTGCTGCCGCGGCCGCTCGGACTTTCCAACGGTGCCCCGGCCTGGCTCAGGCTCCTGCCCGAGGCATTGCACTTCTTCGACCGCGAGACCGGCAAGCGCCTCGCGGAACCAGAGAGAACGGAGGAACCCTCATGACCCGATTCAGTTTTGCCGGCCCTGCCATCGGCCGGCGTGGTTTGCTCGGTGCCGGAGCGGGATTATCCCTGCTCGCCATCGGCGCGGAGGGCACACGGGCCGCCACCGCGACCACCGTCAACGTCGAGTGCGATGCCGGCCTCAACGAGCTGCCCTTCCGCTGGAATGCCGCCGCGCTCGAGAGCAAGTACAGTCTTGCGCCAAATCTCGTGAGCCTGCCTTTCGTCGGCCAGTACGAAAAACTGGTGACTGACCTCACCTCACGTTCCAGTGCTTACGACGTGATGGTCTTCCCCCCATATTTCCTGGGCGATTTCCATGCGCTCGGCTTCCTGCGCGAGCTCGATCCCTACTTCAAGCTGCTCGACCCCAAGCTTGCCGATTATCTTCCGGTCTATCGTGATCCCGTGATCAAGCGGAACGGCAAGACTTACGCCCTGATGTACGACGGCGATCTGCTGCAGGTCGCCTACCGCACCGATTTGTTCAACGACCCCAAGGAAAAGGCGGCGTTCAAGCAGAAATACGGGCAGGATCTCGTGGTGCCCACAACCTGGGACGACTTCATGAAGGTGGCGGAGTTCTTTACCCGCCCGCCCAAGCTTTACGGCACTGCCTTCTATGCCGCGCGCGGCTTCTGCTACGCTTGGTTCGTCAATATCTTCGCCGGCTTCGGCGGCCATTGGTTCGACGCGAAGATGAAGCCCGGGATCAACTCCGACGCTGGGGTGAAGGCCCTTTCCTTGCTCGTCGAGATGAAGAAATTTGCGCCGCCGAACATCCTGCAGATCGACTATCCGACCCTGAATGCCGTGTTTCTCGACGGCTCCACGGCGATCGTGGTGCAGTGGGATGATCTTCCTCTCAAATGCGAAGACCCGCAAATGAGCAAGGTGGTCGGGAAGTCGGGCTTCGCTCCCTGCCCGCAGCGAAGCTACATGCCTTATTCCCGGGTGATGGCGGTCTCCGCCTTCTCCCCGCGTCCCGAGGAGGCATACAAGCTTGCCGCCTACATGCAACAGCCGGACGTCATGATCACCTATGTTTACGATCCCGAGTGCGGTGAGGACCCGTACCGCGTGTCGTCCCTCGATCCCAAGGCGGTGAAGAACCACCTCGGCAAACCGACATTGAGCCCGGAAGCGGCAACGAACTATGTCGATGCGATCCACGCCGGCCTCAAGGCCGGCTATCCCGAACTCAGCATTCCTGGCGCGCCGCGCTACATCGATATCCTCGATCTCTACGTGAACCAGGCCCTCGCGGGTTCGCTCTCGCCGAAAGCCGCTCTCGATGCCTGCGCCAATGAGTGGGCAGGCATCACCGAAGCCGAAGGCCCGACGCGCATCGCCGCTGCGTACGCCGCGTGGGTGGATTCATTCCACAAGGTTGGCATCACCTACTGACCGGCAGAGCTTTAGCGTGGTTCAAATCAGATTGGTGAGCCACGGCAACGGCCCGATTCGTCGGCACATGCGCCGGGGTCGGCGCCCCGATACTCGCTTTTGTTCACGGGTGACCGCCACTCGTCCCGAACGTCTCGCCGCGGGACGGGGCGGAAAGGAACCATGCGTTCTCCTTCACTTATGAACGAACCCGGTTGTTAGGCGTGCTGGCCGGTCCATCCCGGTCGCCGGCCGCCGCGTTTATCGCGGCGCGCCGGCGCTTTGCTTGGTGGTTGATGGTCCCGGCGCTGGTGCTGTTCGCCGTCAACGCCATCTTCCCGTTGCTCTACGCGCTCGACGTTTCGCTCCGGAACTATCAGCTTTTGATCCCGCTGCCGAAGCATTTCGTCGGCCTTGCCAATTACGCCCACACCCTTTCCGACCCGCTGTTCTGGAGCAGCCTCGAGGTCACGCTCTGGTTTCTCGCCGGGGTCGTGTTCCTGCAGTTCCCGGCCGCCCTCGCACTTGCCGTGCTGCTTGACCGGCTGCCGCGCGGAGCCGGCTGGGCAGCGACGATTCTCCTGGTGCCGACGATCATCTCCCCATCGGTGGTCGGCTTTCAGTGGGCGCAGATTTATAATTATCAGTTCGGGCCCCTCAACTATCTGCTCGGCCTTCTCCATCTCGGGCGGCCGGTGTGGACGGCAAGCGTGAAGCTCGCCTTGCCTTCCCTGATTGCGATCGATTTCTGGGAGTGGACCCCGTTCATGGTCCTCTTGCTGTTTGCCGGGCTCAGATCGCTGCCGCAGGACCTCATTGAGGCAGCGCGGGTGGATGGTTCGTCATTCTGGCAGGTGTTCTGGCGAATTATCCTGCCGCTGCTTCGCCCGGTGATCGGCATCGCGCTTGTGCTGCGGGTGCTGATGAGCTTCAAGACCTTCGACATCATCTATATGCTGACGGCGGGTGGGCCCGGCGCAGCCACGGAGAACCTCGCCTATTACACCTATATCGTGGGATTTCGCTACTTCAACCTCGGCTACGCGAGTGCGCTCGCCATTCTCCAGCTCATCGTTGTCGGGATCCTTGCTCGTGCATTGATCGGCCTCACCGACCGGCCGACGATCGCGGCATGATCCCCACTGCGTTCAGCCGGTTCCGCCGCCAACTCGTCATTGCGGCAGTTGTGATCGTGCTGTTCATTTTCCTCCTCCCGGTCTTCTGGATGCTGATCACCGCCATCAAGCCGCCGGGCGAGTGGCTCAATTCACCACCGATCTTCTGGCCGAGCCACATCGATCTCGGCAATTTCACGGAAGCGCTGGTGCGGTGGAAGGGATTCAAAGGCCTGGCTGATAGCCTCGTGGTCGCAAGCCTGGCGACGGTTGTTTCGTTGCTGGTCGGCATCTCTGCCGCCTATAGTCTTGGCCGCTTTCGCACCGGCGGGATCAATCTCTCTTTCAGTATCCTCGGCGTGCTGTTCATGCCGCCGGTCGCGGTTGCGATCCCGATGTATCTCTTCTGGCGCACGCTCGGACTGCTCGATTCCTTCCCTGCGCTGATCTTCCAGTACACGGTATTCAACGTCCCCTTCATCTGCTGGGTGTTGAAGAGCTTTTTCGAGGACATCGATCCCGCCCTCGAAGAGTCGGCGTTGGTTAACGGTGCCACACGCTGGCAGGCCTTCCGGCAGATCGCCGTGCCGCTGGCACTGCCGGCGATCATCGCGGTTGCCCTGCTTTCGTTCATCTTTTCGTGGAATGAGTTCTTCTTCGCCGTGATTCTCACCCGCGCGCACGTCACCACACTGCCGGTTATTCTTCCCACTCTGATGGAAGGTCACGACGTACGCTGGGGCGCAATCGCGGCGTTGGCCACGATCGCCGCCCTGCCAGTGATCGCACTTGCGTTTGCGCTGCAGCGCTATCTGGTGCGCGGCCTGTCGTTCGGAACACTTCGGTGACGCTGCCCTGGCAGCACGTGGCGTGCGATGGCCGCGCTCGGAAGGGTCGTCATTTCCTCGCGCGGGTTCAGGTCTGGTGCCAGCCGAAGCGGCGGGCGAGCCAGCTTCGAAGCGCAAGCAGCGTTGTGGCATCGGCGGCAACGGCGGTGGTGCTGGCATTGGCGGCGGGGCCCGCTTCGGAACTGAGACCAGTGCCGGCCGCAAGCCCACGCACCGTGGCAGCGTCCGCCGCCTGCTGGCCTAAGTTTCTCCAGAGCGCGATGAGATCGGTCGGCGTGAGTTGGGGCAACACGAGCGCGAAATCGAGCATTGTTGCCGCGGCTGCCGCGCGCCATGCGCTGGCGAGCAGCCCCTCCGGCTGACGGCCAAGCAGGGAAAGCGAGATTTCTTCGAAGGTCGGGATGCGGGGGACAAGTGGATCCCGCCGCCAATGACCCGTTGCGTCCAGGCGCCCGAAGGTGAACAGCGGATGTGCGCGCGCTGCCGTGAGATTTCGCACGCGCTCAGGAACCTCCTCGCCATGCAGCAGCATGAGATCGACGCTGCCCCCTGTGAGAGCGGCGAGCCCTTGCTGCGGAGTGGCCATTCCGAACACGGGTGCGGCGTGGGCACCGAGCAGATCGAGCCCCAACAGTGCAGGCAGTTCGGGGCCCGTCGGGCTCGAGGCGGCGATGCGCAACGTTTGGCGCGAGCGAAGGGCGGAGAGCGGCACGCGGCCTGCCAACACGGCGGGACTGACGCCCGCCAGCACCGGGACCCAGCTTGCGGTATCGAAATGCACGCGCGGGTCGCCGACGAGCCAAGCCGTTGCGGCCGCGCCGGGAGCAAGAAGTGCGGTCGTCCCGTCCGGGGTTGCGCGGACGGCAAACTGGTTGGCCCCGGTGACGCCATCATTACCGAGAGCGTTCTCCTTGGCGACGCGGGTGCCCGGCGGCAGCAGGCGGCCAAGAACGGGTGCGAGGGTGTCGGCCCAACAGTCGATCCGTTGGCCCGGAGTGCCGGCCACGAGCAGGCGAACCCCATTCGGGAAGGGTTTCGCTGCCATGGCGGTCGCCGCTGCAGCACGACTTGCGCCGCCAAGCAGGGCGAGCCCACCGGTTAGCACGGCGACGCTCAACACTTGGCGCCGCGAAGGACGATCTCGTTCCCGCATATCCTCCCCTTTTAGCAGGACACCTCTAACCGTCTGGCGCCGCCTGTCAAATCAATCCGTGCCCTGCGCCCGTCGCGCGTTGCCGTCCACAGCCAGCGAAAGAGGACAACCGGGCCACTGCCAACAAAGAACGAGTGTGCAGCTAACGCCGTGGATCCTGGGCGCAATCGTGAGAGGCGGCAGGTTAACGGTCGAAGGTAATCAGCGATTCGAACGGCACGTCGAGCCGGCTGCGGCCATTGAGGAAGGAAAGTTCGACCAACGCAGCGGCGGCCGCGACCGTGGCACCGACGTGGCGCAGCAGGGTAATGCCCGCGCTCATGGTGCCGCCGGTCGCGAGCAGATCGTCGACAATGACGACACGCTGACCGGGTGCGACGGCGTCCACCTGCACCTCTACCCGATCGGTCCCGTATTCGAGGGCGTAATCGTAGCCAACGGTGAGACCGGGAAGCTTGCCTTTTTTGCGCAGCATAAAAAACCCGCAGCCCAGTTTCAACGCGAGTGGTGCTGAAACAAGGAAGCCGCGCGATTCGATCCCGGCGAGCAGGTCCGGTTGGTACGGCCGGACGGCTTCGGCGAGACGGTCCATCGCCGTCTGCCAGGCTTCGGCGTTGCGGAGCAGCGTCGAAATGTCACGGAATAGAACGCCAGGCTTGGGAAAATCCGGAATGCTACGAATGTGATCCCTGAGATCCATGCGCTTGCCTTCGTTAGCAACGTACCCCCGCAAGTTCATTCGACGCTGAGCAGATGCACGTCGACGAGCGGCCGCTTGCCATAGCGACGGGCGAACGTCCGGCGCAGGGCGGAGCGGGCAGCCTCGGTGAAGGAAGCGTCGTTATGGCGCAGTTCTCTTGGCAGGTCCTGGAGCAACTGCGCAAACGCCTTGCCGAGTTCGGCGATCTCGGGATCGTCTTCTTCGAAAAGTCCTGGTGCGCTGACCCGTGGGTGGCCGAGGACCCGCCGTGAGCGATCGACGGCGAGGCTACCCAGCACGATGCCGTTGCCAAGCATGCGCCGCCGCGCCGTCATGACCTTGCTTTGCAGCGGGATGAGCCGGTTCCCATCCAACACCAGGCGGCCGGCGGGCGCGGTATCGACGATCTTGGGCGCATCCGGCGCTAGCTGCAGGACCTCGCCGTCCTCGAGCAGGATGGGGCGAATGCCGAGCTCCTGGGCAAGGCCGGCGTGGGCGGTGAGGTGGCGCCATTCGCCGTGCACCGGAACGGCAACTCGTGGTTTCACCAAGCGATAGAGCTTGCGTAACTCATCGCGAGCCGGGTGCCCGGAGACGTGCACCATGTGATCGGCATCCGTCATCAGCCGCACCCCGCGGCGCACCAGATTATCCTGCACGGTGCCGATTGCGCGCTCGTTGCCAGGAATGACGCGGCTGCTGAATACGACTGTGTCGCCCTCGCCGAGCGCGATGCGCGGATGGGTATCGGTGGCGATACGGGAAAGAGCGCTCTTCGGTTCGCCCTGGCTTCCACTCACCAAAAGGAGGAGCCGCTCGTCCGGTGTTTCGTTGGCCTGCTCCTCCGAGAGGAAAGGTGGAATGGACTTGAGATAGCCGCATTCCCGGGCTGCCGCATCGAGATTGCGCAGCGAGCGCCCGGCGATGGCAACGCGACGGCCAGCGCTGATCGCGGCCAGCGCCACGGATTCAACGCGTGCGACGTTGCTTGCGAAGCAGGTCACGGCGACGCGGCCCGGCAAATCCTGGATCAGCGCGGCAAGCGATCGACGCACATCGGCCTCCGAGCCGGAGTGGCCTTCCACCATTGCGTTCGTGGAATCGCAGACCATGGCGAGCACGTTCTCCGCGGCGAGAGCGGCGAACGCGGCCTCGTCGGTCGGCGGCCCGACGAGCGGGTTGGGATCGAGCTTCCAGTCGCCGGTATGCAGCACGGTGCCGCAGGGCGTGCGGATCACCAGGGCCTGAGATTCCGGGACGGAATGCGCGACGCGGAGGAACTGGAGCGAGAAGGGAGCAAGCGCGAGGTTTGCGCCAGGCGCCACGACCTCAATCCGTGCCTCGGCGACGAGGCCGGCTTCAGAAAGCTTGCGGGTCAGCACGGCAGCGGCGAACGGCGTTGCAAAAATCGGACAGCGAAGGTCTCGCCAGAGCCAGGGTACTGCGCCGAGATGGTCCTCATGCGCGTGCGTGATGACGAGGCCGACCAGCGCGTTCCGGCGCTCCGCGATGAAGCCTGGGTCGGGCAACATGATTTCGGCTTCCGGATGTTCGGCTGTCCCGAAGCCGATGCCGCAATCGACCGCGAGCCACTTGCCGTTGCAGCGGTACAGATTGAGGTTCATGCCGATCTCGCCGGTGCCGCCCAATGGCAAGAACGCAAGATCGCCCGCCGCGTTGTCCATCACGCGCTGGTCTTTCGGCGTGCGCGAGCGCGTCTGGGTGCGGGACGAGGATTGCGGGCAGCCAGTAGCCGAAGACCGTGCAGGGTGAGTTCGAGATCGGTATCTTCGATCAACGTCGTGCCTTCCGCGAAAAGCGGCGCTAGCCCGCCGGTGGCCAGCACTTTGAGGGGGATGCCGAATTCGCCGCGGATGCGCGCGACCAGCCCCTCTATGAGGCCGACATAACCCCAGTAAATGCCTGACTGCATCGCAGGGACGGTCGCGCGGCCGATCACCGATTGCGGACGGCCGATGCCGATCCTGGGCAGTTGCGCAGCGGCGTGATGCAGGGCTTCGATAGAGAGGTTGATTCCGGGCGCGATCACGCCGCCATGATAGGCACCGTCGCTGCCGATCACGTCAAACGTGGTTGCTGTGCCGAAATCGATAACCACGAGCGGGCCGCCGTAGAGCTGATGTGCGGCGAGTGCGTTGAGCAGGCGGTCCGCCCCGACTTCCTCGGGGTTGTCGACGCAGATCTCGAAGCCCCAATCGAGGCGAGGCTGAGCGACCAGAGGTTCGACAGCCAGCCAGTCCCGGCAGAGCTGCCTGAGATGGTAGAGTGCAGTCGGCACCACGGTGCCGATTGCCGCCTCGTCGATATCGTTCGGCTTGAGCTGGGCGTGCGCGAGCAGCGCGAGAAGCCAGACAGCGTATTCATCCGACGTCCGCTCTGGCTCGGTGGCGATGCGCCAAATACCGCGCCAGCCCGCCCCATCATGCACGGCAGCGACGACGTTGGTGTTACCGGCGTCGATCACTAGCAGCACACGGCATCTCCTGTCCGGGCCTGCGGCTCATGCATCGCCGGGCGTGCCAGTGTCCTGCCGCCGTCGTCTGCTGCCCCCGGCAGCAAACGTAAGGGGGGTAGCAAGCCACCGAAAATAAAGAGCGAGTGGTCCCGACCCCAGAACTCGCTTGAAGGGCGATGAGCGTTGGGGTCGGACCACTAGTCTCAACTGAAGAGCACCTGAGCCGCCGCCTGCGCCCAGGCCACGACCGGGCCGGAGAAGAGAGCAAAAAAGATCGTGAAGAGGCCAGTCACCGCCGCGACGAAGGAGACCATCGCGGGCCGCCGGTCGATCGGCGCCGCCGCCCGGTCCATGAACATGACCTTGACGATGCGGATGTAATAGAAGGCGCCGACGACGCTGGTCAGCACGCCTATGACGGCGAGCGTCCACATGCCGGCCTGGACCGCCGCGAGAAAAACGTAGAGCTTGCCGAAGAACCCGGATAGCGGCGGGATTCCAGCCATGCTGAAGAGAAACACGGCAAACGCGCCGGCTAGTGTGGGATCAGTGCGGGCGAGCCCGGCGAGGTCTGAAATCTGCTCGAACGAGCGGCCGCGGCGGCGCATGGCAATGATGCCGGCGAGGATCCCGACGAACATGAACACATAGACGACCAGATAGATCAGTGCGGCGCGCAGACCCGACGTGGTTCCGGCGGCAAGTCCGATCAAGGTATAGCCCATGTGGCCAATCGCCGAGTACGCCATCAGCCGCTTGAAGTTCGTCTGGCCGATTGCCGCCAGCGCCCCGAGCACCATGCTGCCGATCGAGACGAGCTCGATCAGAAGCCGCCAGTCGAAAGCGAGGGGGCCGAATGGCGTCGAAAGCGTGCGCAGGAGGAGCGCCATGCCGGCAACTTTCGGCGCGGCGCCGATGAACGTCGTAACCGGTGTCGGTGCGCCCTCATAAACGTCCGGCGTCCACATGTGGAACGGCACCGCCGATACCTCGAAGACGAGACCGGCGATCACGAAGACGACGCCGACGATCAGACCAGGTGATGCAGTGCCGGGCGACCTCAGTGCCGAGGCGAGCGCGGCGAAGGAGGTCGAACCGGTGAAGCCGTAGACGAGCGAAATGCCATACAGCAGCAAACCCGAGGCCAGCGCTCCCAGGATGAAGTATTTGAGTGCCGCCTCGTTCGAGCGCTCCGCGCCGCGGTTGAACGCGGTGACGATGTAGAGGGCGATCAGCTGCAGCTCGAGCCCGAGGTAGAGCGTCATCAGATTCGCCGCCGACACCATGACCATCATGCCGACCACGGCGAACAAAATCAGCACCGGAAACTCGAAGCGCGCGATTCCCTCATCCCGGTTGTAGTCGAACGAGAGCATCAAGGCGAGGGAAGCACCACACAGAATCAGGATTTTCACGAAACGTGAAAACGCGTCGACCACGAACAAGCCGCCATAGCCGCTGCCGTCCGGCGCGGAGAGCACGAGAAAGACGGCGATGAGGAATGCGCCGAGCGTGAGCATGTTGCAGGGACCGCTCGCGTCGCGGCGGTAGAACACGCCGAACATCAGGATCCCCATCCCGCACAGGGCGAGCACGATCTCGGGGAGGGCAACCGTCCAGTTCATCGCGGGAGCAGCCGGGCGAGATGGACGCTGTGCATGTGCAGCATCGCGATGTGGTGGTTCTGTACCATTTGTCCGACGCTCGCCGCCCAGAAGCTGGTGAAGCTGGACGGATAGATACCCATCCACAGGGTGAGCACGACCAGTGGCGCGAACACCGCGACCTCGCGTGGGCTGAGATCGAGGAAGTGCTTGAGGTCGGCATGCACGATGGTGCCGAAAATGATCCGGCGGTACATGTAAAGCATGTAGGCGACACTGAGGATCATCCCCGTCGCGCCGAGGATGGCCACCCAGAAGTTCACTTGCATCGCTCCGATGGCAACCAGGATCTCGCCCACGAACCCGGAAGTCCCGGGCAGGCCGATGCCGGCCAGGCAGAAGAACATCAGGATCAGCGCGTAGGCCGGCATGCGCTGGATCAGGCCGCCGAAGCGGGCGATCTCGTGAGTATGCAACCGATCATAGAGAACGCCGACGCACAGGAAGAGAGCCGCCGAAACGATGCCGTGCGAAATCATTTGGAACATCGCCCCTTGCAGCCCCTGGTCGTTGAAAGTGAAGGTGCCGATGGTCACAAGACCCATGTGGGCGACTGAAGAATAGGCGATCAGCATCTTCATGTCCTCCTGACCCAGGGCGACCCAGGACGTGTAGATGACCGCCATCACGCCGAGCGCGAACATCAGGGGGGCGAGGGTGGTGGAGGCTACGGGAAGCAAGGGGACGGAAAAGCGGATGAACCCATAGCCGCCGAATTTCAAAAGCACGCCGGCGAGCATGACGGAGCCCGCGGTGGGTGCCTCGACATGCGCATCGGGCAGCCACGTGTGCACCGGCCACATCGGCAGCTTGACCGCAAACGAGGCCATGAAGCCGAGGAAAAGCCAAATCTGCATCGAAACCGGCAGCCGGGTGTGGAGCAGGGTCGGGATGTCCATGGTGCCGGTCTGGTGCCAGATCGCAAGAATTGCCAGCAGCAGCAGCACGGAACCCGCCAGAGTGAAAAGAAAGAACTTGAAAGCGGAATAGATGCGCCGCGGCCCACCCCAGATGCCGATGATCAGATACATCGGGATCAGTGTGCCCTCGAAGAAAATATAGAACATGATGAAATCGAGCGCGCAGAAGGTCCCGACCATCGTCGTCTCGAGAATCAGGAAGATCAACATGTACTCGCGGACGAGGTGCTTGATGGAATCCCAGCTTGCCAGGATGCAGATCGGCGTGAGAACCGTTGAGAGAAGGACGAAGAGGACGCTGATTCCGTCCACCCCGAGATGGTAGGAAAGGCCGAACTCCGGCATCCACGGAACGTTCTCGACGAACTGGAAGCCGGCGTCGGCCTGGTTGAATTTCACCCAGAGAACGAGGCTCAGGCCGAATACGATGAGGCTGGTCCAGAGAGCCGCCCAGCGGGAATTGCGCGCGACGGTCTCCTCGTCGCCGCGGATGAAAAGGATGACCACGCAGCCGACCAGCGGCAGCCAGGTCACCAGGGAGAGGACGGGGAAGCCGGCGGCGTTCATCGGCTCAGCGGAACACGAGGAATACGGCGACGAGGATGACGACGCCGAATATCATCGCGAGAGCGTATTGGGCAACCGAGCCGGTTTGCAGCTTGACCGCTTCGCCGGAGGAATCCGAGGTCAGAGTGGCGAGGCCATTCGGCACACCGTCGATGACGATGGCATCGCCGACCTTCCAGAGCCAGCGGGCGAATGCAAGCCCGCCGCGCACGAAGACGGCATCATAGATCACGTCGAAATACCACTTCTTGACGAGGAAGACGTAAATCGGGCGGAAGTGGGTGGCGAGCCATTCCGGAATGCCGAGGGGCGGGATATAGAACAGCCAGGCAACGCCGAACCCAGCAAATCCGACCATGGTCGGGATCCATTTGACGATACCGTGGATGCTTTCGATGTGCTGCAGCGGATGCACAGAGGGCAGCGTAGAGATGCTGGCGCCCCAGAAACTCCGCCAGTGTGGCCCGACGAAGGTGCTATCAAGCGCGTAGCCGACGGCGGCGGCACCGATCGCAAGCAGGATCAACGGCACGGTCATCACCGCGGGGCTTTCGTGCACGTGCGCCGCGGCGTGCGGCGCGACGCGCGACTTGCCGTGGAACGTCATGAAAATGACACGCCCGGAATAGAAGGCAGTGAAGAAGGCGGCCACGGCGCCGGTGACATAGCCATAGAAGGCGACGCCGGTCGGATCGCCCAGTGCTGCGTCGAGGATCGCATCCTTGGAAAAGTAGCCGGAAAAGTAGGGGATGCCGGCAAGGGCCAGGAATCCGACCCACATCACGGAATAGGTGATCGGGGTCTTGTTCCAGAGGTCGCCCATCTTGCGCATGTCCTGCTCACCGGAGACGGCGTGGATCACCGAACCGGCGCCGAGAAAAAGCAGAGACTTGAAGAAAGCGTGCGTGATCAGGTGAAAGATCGAGACGTTGAAAGCGCCGACGCCAGCCGCAACGAACATGTAGCCGAGCTGCGAGCAGGTCGAGTAAGCGATCACTTTCTTGATGTCGTCCTGCACGCAGGCGATCGTGGCAGTGAAGAAGCAGGTCGAGCCGCCGATCACGGTAACGACGGCAAGAGCGATCGGGGCGTATCCCATCAGGGGCGACATCCGCGCCATCAGGAAGACGCCGGCGGTGACCATCGTTGCGGCGTGGATTAGGGCCGAGATCGGTGTCGGACCCTCCATCGCGTCGGGCAGCCAGGTGTGCAGGAAAAGCTGCGCCGACTTGCCCATCGCCCCGATGAACAGGAGAACGCCGATCACATCGAGCACGGGAAGCCGGTGCCCGAACAGCAGGTAATGATGCGCGGCATGTTGCGGCACCGCGGCGAAGATTTCGTTGAATGAGAGCGTGCCGAACTGAAAGAAGAGGAGGGCGATGCCCATCGTGAAAAAAAGATCGGCCACGCGGTTGACGACGAAAGCCTTGATGGCGGCAGCGTTCGCGCTCGGCCTCTGGTACCAGTAGCCGATCAGGAGATAGCTCATCAGGCCCACACCTTCCCAGCCGAAGAAGAGCTGGAGGATGTTGTTGGCCGTGACCAGCGCCAGCATGTCGAAGGTGAAGAGGGAAATATAGCTGAAGAAGCGCCAGCGGGGCAGATCGTCGTGCTCCATGTAGCCAACGCTGTAGACGTGGACCAGCATCGAGACGGTGCTGACCATCGCCACCATGACGGCGGAAAGAGTGTCTTCGCGAAGCGCCCAGGAGACGTGGAAGCTGCCGGCGGTAATCCAGTCGCCGATGAAAATCGCGCCCGGCTGGTTGACGCCGAGGCCGAGCAGCACGGCCGCGGCGATGCCGGCCGCAGATGATACGACCATGCAGATGATGCTCGCGACCTCGCTTGCACGATCGCTGACCGGGCGGCCGAGCAGGCCTGCCAGGGCGGCGCCGAGAAGCGGGAAGAAGACGGCGATCGCGGTCAGCATCTCAGCCCTTCATCATCGTCACGTCCTCGACCTCGATCGAGCCGCGATTGCGGAAGTAGACCACCAGGATCGCGAGACCAATCGCCGCTTCTGCGGCCGCGACTGTCAGCACGAACATCATGAACACCTGCCCCACCAGATCGCCGAGCGACGCAGAAAAGGCGACCAGGTTGAGGTTGACCGCGAGCAGGATGAGCTCGATCGACATCAGGATGATGATGACGTTCTTGCGGTTGAGAAAAATCCCGAATACTCCAAGCACCAGCAGGATGGCGCTGACAGCGAGATAATGGTCGAGCCCGACTGGCATCAGTGCGGCTCCGGCTCATGCGACGCAGAGTGAGCCTCGGCGCCGGCAGGTTCGGGAGCAGGGGTCGCTCGGGGCAGCGGGCGGAAGATGCCGATCTCGTCCATCCCGGCGCCGAGTGCGGCATTCACCATCACCAGCGTCTCCTCCGGCTCGCGCGCGGTCTGTTTGCCGATCCGTTGGCGCTTTGCAGTGCCGCGATCCCTGAGGGTGAGAACGATCGCGCCGATCATCGCGACGAGGAGGATCAGGCCGGCAAGCTGGAACAACAGGATGTAGCGCGTGTAGATGACGCTGCCGAGGGCGGCCGTATTGGTGAGCCCCGCCGGCGTAGGCGACATCCGGATTTCGCTCGCGCTCGGCGAGAAGTGCCAGCCGGTGAGAACGAGCCCGAGCTCGGCGAGCAGGACCAGACCGATCACCAGCCCGACCGGTGCATAGTGCTGAATGCCCTCACGCAGCTCGGCGAAATTCACGTCGAGCATCATCACGACGAACAAAAACAGCACCGCAACCGCGCCGACATAGACGATGACAAGAATCATCGCCAGGAATTCGGCGCCGGCGATCAGGAAAAGAGCGGCAGCGTTGAAAAAGGCGAGGATCAGGAACAGCACGGAGTGGACCGGATTGCGCGCGGTCACCACCATCGTCGCCGAAGCGAGAAGGATCACCGCAAAGACATAGAATCCGATGGTCGCGATCAATGCCTGGCCTCGTCAGGAAGAGCTTGGGTGGATTTCAGCGGTAGGGAGCGTCGAGCTCGAGGCGGCGGGCGATCTCGGCTTCCCAGCGGTCGCCGTTCGAGAGCAGCTTCGCCTTGTCGTACATCAGCTCCTCCCGGGTTTCGGTTGCAAATTCGAAGTTGGGGCCCTGGACGATCGCGTCCACCGGACAGGCCTCTTCGCAGAGGTCGCAATAGATGCATTTCGTCATGTCGATGTCATAGCGGGTGGCACGACGGGAGCCATCCTCGCGCGGCTCCGCCTCGATGGTGATGGCCTGCGCCGGGCAGATCGCCTCGCACAGCTTGCAGGCGATGCAGCGTTCCTCTCCGTTCGGGTAGCGTCGGAGAGCGTGCTCACCCCGGAACCGCGGGCTGAGCGGGCCTTTCTCGTACGGATAGTTGATGGTGGCCTTGCGCCGGAAAAAGTAGCGGAACGTCACAGCCAGCCCCTTGATCAGCTCGCCGAACAACAGCGTGCGTGCGGTGCGGTCAAGAAACGCCATCGGCCCCTCCTCGGGCGATGCCGGCATAGCCGCGCCGGGCCCGCTCTTCAAGCCACATGGGGACCCAAACCGGTAGCTAGCAGGAAGCCGGCGGTGAGAATGAGCCAGCCGAGGGAAAGCGGGAGGAAAACCTTCCAGCCGAGCCGCATCAGCTGATCATAGCGGTAGCGGGGGAAGGTCGACCTGACCCAGAGGAACATCAAGAGGCAGAAAAACACCTTCAGAATGAACCAGACCGGTCCGGGTAGCCAGGTCCAGCCGAACGGCCCGAGCCAGCCGCCGAGAAACAGGATGGTCGTCAGCGCGCTCATCAGGACCATGTTGGCGTATTCGCCGAGGTAGAAGAGCGCGAAAGCCATGGCGCTGTATTCGACGAAGAAGCCTGCAACGATCTCGCTCTCCCCTTCCGGCAGATCGAACGGGGAACGGTTCGTCTCGGCAAGGGTCGAGATGAAGAAGATAATGAACATCGGAAACAGTGGAATAAAAAACCAGACGGTCTGCTGCGCAAGTACGATCTTGTTCAGATCCAGGCTGCCGACACAGAGCAACACCGAGACGATGATGAAGCCCATCGCGACTTCGTAGCTGACCATCTGTGCGGCGCTGCGGAGCGCGCCCAGGAA
>JBOHMN010000631.1:0-1569 GCA_050730175.1 Acetobacteraceae bacterium
ACACGCGTCGAACCGGTGAACGAGATCATGTCCGTTTCCGCGCTTTCGCAGATCGGGCGGCCGATGCCTGGACCATCGCCGGCGACGATGTTGACGACCCCCGAGGGCATCCCGGCCTCGACGAGCAATTCGCCAAGCCGGAGAGTCGTGCCGGACGTCAGCTCGCTCGGTTTGACGACTGCACAGCAACCAGCGGCAAGCGCGAACGGCAGCTTCTGGCTGACGATGAGAAGAGGGTAGTTCCACGGCGTGATCATTCCGACGACGCCGACCGGTTCACGGAACACCAGGCCGAGGCTGTCGCCACCTAGTTGGTCGTAGAGATCGCCGTTGCTCCGGCGCGCGAGCGTCGCGGCAAAGTCCCAGAGTTCCGCGGAGCCACCAATCTCGCGCACGATGCCGGAGATCGGCTTGCCCACCTCGAGGGACTCGATCAGGCCAAGCTCTTCCCTCTGACGCTCGATGAGTTGTGCGGTCCGCGCCAGGATCTGAGCGCGCCCGGCGCCGGACATCCGCCGCCAAGTGCCGCGATCAGCCTCGCGCCGTGCCGCGGCAATAGCCTTCCGGACGTCCGCTGGGGTGGCGGCGGGATATCGGCTCACGAGTACTCTGTGCGCGGGGCTATGCCTCTCGATGACTTCGCGTTCGGCAACCGGCACCAAGTGTCCGTCGATCAGAGCCGCGAAGTCGCGCGGTGCCGGCAGGACTCCAATCCGCAACGAACTTCCTGTTGTGTCGTCAGCCATGCGCCCTTCCCAGAAGGCCGGGGGAGAATGAAACCGCTTACCAAGCTTGTCAAGCACACACCCTGAGTCGCATCCGGCTCTTTTGTTTCCGTCTGAACATAGCTATTTCCCAAGGGCCTGTGCGGCGCCCGCGCGACGTAACAGCTTACACGATTGGGCTGGCTGGCCCGCCCCGAAATCCATAGATTACCGCAATGAGCCCAACCAAGAGCGCGAGCGCCCCGCCAGCAACGGTCCTGCCATCAGCGATGGACGGCGTGCCGCAGCGTCGGCGTGCGCGCAAAACGAGCTCGGCGGCCGTCAAGCTGGACGACGTTGCCCGCGTTGCCGGGGTCTCCACAGCCTCGGTCTCGCGTGCGTTGAACACGCCGGAGTTGGTCTCGCCGACGCTGCGCGAGCGGGTAATTAAGGCTGTCCGTGAGCTGAACTGGGTACCCAACGGACCGGCGAAGGCTCTCGCTTCGCTTCGTACGCGCACTGTCGGCGCGCTGATCCCGACTCTCGGCCATCAGAATTTCGCGTTGCTGGTCGATACGCTGCAACGAGAACTCGGCAGGGCCCGATATACGCTGTTCATAGGTTGCGTCGACAACTCGGCGGAACTGCGAATACAGCAAGGCTTCAAGATGGTAGAGCAGGGTGTCGAGTTTCTGGTCCTCGTCGGCGAAGCCCAGCCCACGGAATTGTACGACATGCTCGACAGCCGAAATGTCGCGCATGTCATCACCTATACGAGCGGACAAATGACCGGTCGTCCGTGTATCGGTTTCGATAATTACGACGCCGCCTTCCGCATCGCCAGCCATCTGCTGGAACTCGGTCA
>JBOHMN010000632.1:0-18177 GCA_050730175.1 Acetobacteraceae bacterium
GATACCTTCGTTCGCCAGCAGGCGGCCCCCTCAAGGGAGCCGCTCCACCGCCGGGGGCAACCTAAAGCCGGGCTACGCCCGCCCTCCGGCCACCCTCGGCGTCACCCATCCTGATTGTCGCGCTGCACTTAACGTCAAGAGCTACGACGGTCTTGTCGAGATCATGCATGTCAACGGGCGGCTGATGCCCGGGCACCAGCCGATGCGCGAGGCCCCGGAAACGCGCGCGCTTGTGCGCCAGATTTTCAGGCCCGCCGCGCAACCCAAGTAAAAGCGGGCCGCTGCGGTTCGCCTCGGGCTTCTTCCCCACACGGCCTCACGGCCCGAGTGCCGGCGTCTCATGACGACCCGCCCTGCGTGCAGTTGCCTCCGGCTCGCGGTTGCCACCAACTCGCCCCGCGACGGACTTTCACCTCCAATCCAGTGCCCTGCCAGGCATACCTCGGCGCAAGGCCTACCAACGGCAACCGACGGCAACAACCGGCAGGAGGTCCACTTATCGGCAGCGAAACGCTGTTCAAACGAAGCCGGCCACCTCTAGCCCTTATGCGATTTTGACATTGAGAGATGAGGCGTCAAGATTTTGTACACAATCGAAACCCTCCAGGCGTGCACCATTCCAGGCCTGTCGGTTGTCTCAGCGACGAGACGGCGCGGCTCCCGATTAAAGAGGGGCGATAGAAACACCAAGCAAATCAGTGGCTTTCTCATGCGCGTGTCTTTACCAACGCCGCTGACCGCCGTGGGTGTCGAGCATAGATCGCATGAATAATGCAACCGGCGATTGCTTCGATATAAAAATCAACCCAAGAACGTGCCAGGATTCTTTGCATAATTGAAGCCGTCCAGGCGTGCACCATTCCAGGCCTGTCGGCTGTCTCGGTGACGAGACGGCGCGGCTCCCGATTAAAGAGGGGTGATAGAAACCTCAAGAAAATCAGCGGCTTCCAGTCGCGCGTCTTCATCGACCTCGCTGATCGACGGTAGGCGTCGAGTACAGGCCATATGAATAATAGAAATCGACGGTTGCTTTTACAAAAAACATCAACTCAATAATGTGTCGAAATTATTTACACATCCTCTCTCCGGCTACCTTCTAACATATTGAAATCTCTACTCGGTACGAATCTTGCTTAGTTCAAGGGAGCTAGCCGTGCCTCTCCTGGAAACCATGGAGGTTCCCTTTATGAAACGCACTCTTCTGATGGGCTTGGCGGCCGTGGGCTTGACGCTCGGAGGTCTTGCCACCGCCTCAGCCGACACGATCTCGGGCAATCTGGTGCCGCCAGGCACGGTGCCGTTCTCCTTGCTCAATCTTGGAACGTCGACGACCGCCGGGCTCCAAGCGACTCCAGCTAGTCCGATCACGGTGAGCGGGGAGACGATTACCTACACCAATCCCTCTGGTGTATATGCCGGATCTGTCACGAGCGTAGCTCTGTCGCCATATCAGAGCCCGGCGCTTCCTAACCCTACTACGATGCAAAACTACCTGGCGGCTGAGCCGGGCGGGAGCCTGACGATTACGTTCACGTCGCCGCAGACCGCGTTCGACCTGCTCTGGGGTAGCGTCGATGACTACAACGGTCTTACGTTCCAGACATCGTCACAGACGATCACCGGCAGCGACATCGTCGCCGCGATTCCTGGAATCACCACCGGGACGTCCAATGTAGCGGCAGAGCTTAGCGACCTTGATCCGTTCACCTCGATCACCATTACCAGCACCTCGGCGGCCTTTGAATTTGCGCCCGGAACGCCCGTCCCCGAACCCGGCAGCCTTGCCCTGCTCGGTACGGCGCTGGTCGGCCTCGGCATGGTCGGCTTCGCAGCCCGTCGGCGCACCACCGCCTGAGCGTCTTCTTCTCGCGCCGGGAAAGGGCGGTGCCCGGCGGGTGCCGCCCTTTTTCTTAGCGCCCGGCGCGAGAAGACGAAACACGGAGGGCAGCGCGATGGCGCGCCGACCTCGGAGGCGAAATGAAAGGCGGCGGCAGCGCCCCGGCTCCGAGCGCACGACTTCGGTCTGTAATGTCGGGAACTGCAAGCTGCATGCCTCGAGTCTGGCCCAACTTCTGGACTTTGATTTTGAAGACCTCGGTATATCAACGCTCTAGCGAGCGCGGCGCGAGTTAGGCACCACACATCAGGCGGGTTGCGGCGGCTGAAGGACGGTTGGCATCTCCTGGAAGATGGGGGGCAATGCGACGCCGACGGCACGGCACAAGGCGTCGATGGTCGGACCGGGCGCGGTACGCAACAGGGCGTGCCGGCCGTCCTGCTCGACCTCGATTTCGCTGAGGTCGGCGAGATCGTCGATGACGCGCTGCCACTCGACATCGCGGCGGCGGCGCGCCGGTCGAAGAGTTCCTTGCGAAGCAGGACGGCAAGATACGTGCAGAACACGTGACCGCGGATGCCGGCGTCTGTTTTGTGGAAGATCGGCCGGGTGGCGAGCAGCGCCTTTGCTGTTTTGAAGGCGCCCTCCACCGCCAGCAAGTTTCGGTATTGCAGGACCACCTGCAGGGCGGTGATCCTGGTATTGGTGCGCAGCACGAAGAGCCCGTCGTACCGGGCGTCGGCGCCGACCTTGGCGACCGGCGCGTAATGCGTCACGGCGGATTCAGGCTGCGTGCGATAGGCGGCGATGTATTTAATCTTCGGCAGCATGCCGCCGGAGATGCGAATGGCATGCCAGCAGTTTTCGCCAATGAAGACCTCTTCAAACCCACCCGGTTGAGCGGGAACGATGATGGTATCCAGCGCGCCCTTGCCAGATATTGGCGGCGTGTTCACCGGTGACGAGCTTGCCTGAGGCATTGCGACGGGTGTCGGAATTTCGAACGCCCGGAGCCCTACCAGCGGCAGAATTTGCAGGACCGCGCGCAGAAAACATCGCGTGTCCGCGCGCTCAGCCTCGCTCAATACCGGCTCTTGTGGCGCGGTCCCGTTGTCGAGAATGCTGCGCTTGGCCTGCAATCCCCCTTTCGACCAGGGCATACTCAAGCCACTTCGCATGCGCGGTGTTCAGAGAGTTGTTCGAGGCGGTGAATACGATCGCGCGATCCCAAAAATCCTTGTTCTGAAAGTGCGCATCAATGCGCGTTCGAATGCCGCGCGCCTCGCCGACATAGACGGTCGGTAACTCATTGCCTTCGGTTTGGCCGGCCAGGATATAAACGCCAGTGAGAGAGAATTCGCCGCGCTGTCTGGTCGCCAGCCACTTCTCGCGGGGAACCACAATTCCGAGGCCCGTCCAGTTCATGCGGTCGATCAGGCGCACGCCCTCGGGGTCGCCGTCCGGCACGAAAATGCGAATTGTGAACGGGTCGTTGGCCATTGGACGCTCAAACCCTTCTCATCGAAGGGGGGCGTGACAGCCGCCGTGCGGCCGCATGATCGGGGCGCGGGACGGTTCGCTATCCGTGGCGCGCACGTCCGCGACATCCACGCGCGCAGCGGCCTTGCGGCCTTCGACGAAGGCGGCCGCTTCTTCCATGCCCTGCACCAGGTCACGGCTGAATGTGTCCATGATACCCTGCGATCAGCTGGGTCGGTACGTTGTGTGCAGCGCCCGCTGCACCGCCACCGGATCGCCAGCAATGGCCCTGAGATAGGCGCGCGCCGCCTGGTCGGGCTGCTTGGCCCCCTGCTCCCAATCCCGCAGCGTGCCGAGCGGTATCTGGTACCGCGCCGCGAATTCTTCCTGCGTCAGGCCGAGCGCGCGGCGGATGATCTTCAGGCGCGGCGTCGGCTTCATCCGATCCATATCGGCGTCGGTGAGCGGCTGCGCGTCCGGATCGGCGAGCGCCGCAGCGTGGCGTTGCTCTTCGGTCGTCGCATCAAGACGGCTCCAGTCATGTTTGGTTTTCATTGTGATACCTCCGTCGTTCACGCGGTTCGGCTTCACGAGCCGAGATGATGCGAATTCTCTCTCCTCGCAGGGTGTAGGAGACGAACAGCAGGCGGTCCTCCACCATGCCGACCGTCACCAAGCGCTCCTCGGCATCGCCGTGGCGGTCGTCGGTCCACTCAATGGCAAAGATGTCCTTGAACACGTCGCGCGCCGTTTCAAAGCGGACGCCATGATCGAGCCAGTTGCTCGCAGCTTTGGCATCATCCCATTCGAAGGCTTCATCCTGCATGAGATACTGCTTAGCAGTATTCTTGTCAACTGTCGATAGAGCGCTCTCAATTCTGGATCGATATCGCCTTCTACCTAACTCATTGATTCGGGGCATCACTTTTCAGCTTCATGCGGCGTGCCCTTGCGGGCCGGGTGTTACGCGCAAAAGGCGCGCGGAGCCTGAAAAAGTCTCCGCCCACGCGGGTGACGCCCACTCACGCAACATAGTGCGGGCCGCAGACGCGGCCCCTGCTTAGGGTGACCCCCCTCGGCGCGCGTCAAGCGGCTTCCACCCATAACGGCAGACGCGATTTTGCGCCGCGGTGCGTCCCGAAGATCGCGTTGCGTTCCGGGTCCCTGCGAAGTCGCTTGACGCTTGCACACCCCCATTCTCGGCGAGGGCCAAGGTTGCATCAGCAGATGCAACCCAAAACCAACGAAAGGAGAAACAAGTCATGACTAATTGCTTCAACATGCAGTTCTCGAAATGCGGCCACGAAGATCATATCGACATCCACGCGGCAATGTCGGTGCGCCTTACAGACGACGGCACCGTCGCCGACATTTCGAGTTGCGGAGACTACATATGGTGCCCCCGCAGCTCGGCGTGTTGCGCGGCTTGCGGTCACACCTCCACGGCTGCGGATTTGACGCCGGAGCCGGTTGTGGACGAACAGGCGGCGACGCAGACAGCAGCATCGAGGCATACGCCGAGGCCTTGGGAAAACGTAATGGAGAGCGTGCACGCGGGATTTTTCATTATGAGAAATGGCCATTGGAAACAGGCAACGGGTGGCGACAAATCCCTGATGATTGCCGCGCCGGAGATGCTCGATGCGCTCGAATTCGTCCGCATGACCTTCGCCGGCATCGAGGCGTCAAAGCGCAAGGGCCATCACACCGAATGCCCCAAGATCGTGGCAGCCGCCATTGCCAAGGCGACCACCAGATGACCGGAGACCCGGCGGGCTGTCGCCGGCCCGCCGTTTTCCGTAAGACGACGCTCTGCGGCAAAAAACGCGGGCATTTGACCAAGGAAATTTTCTTATTAGCCTTGCAGCATGACCGCTGGGTCCCCTGCCCTTTCCGACTTTGCCCGCGTCGCCGACGCATTGCGCGAACAGGAATTTACCCGGCTCGCAGCGGCGGTTGTGCCGGCTGTGGAATCCCTGCGGCTGGTCAACGGCAAGCAATTGCGCGTCCAAGTAGGCACGATGCTTGAACGCCTCGGCTATGAACTGCTCACCACCGAGAACGCCGGTGATCTGGTGACGCTCAAGGACGGCAAAAAATACGTGGTCGCTTTCGCCGAGCCGTCAGAGCATGCACCGACGCCGATAGGCCAGCTTACCCGTTTGCATTCGGTTGTCGTCGCCGCCAGTGCCGCTGCCGGCTTCTTCATCACGCCGCGCGGCTTCACACGTGACGCGGAATCCTACGCCGCCACAGCGCCCCTCAAGCTGGTGGACGGGCCGAAGCTGGTGGCCTCGATCAAACGCAGCATGGAGGGCGTCACCGTGCCCGAAAGCTATCAGGCCATGTACCGCCGGTGCGGCCGGATCGTGCGGCACCAGCTCGACCGGCGCGACGCCATCCCATGCCGCAACTGGCGGACAGCTACGACCGCAGCATTTCCACTATGCGCCGCGCCACGCGGGCCGCTTGAGGTTTCAAAGCGCACCGCATCAAATAGCCTTAGATTGATCCAACGGGGCACGAAGTGCCTCGAAAAGTGCACGGTCATAGGGATCGGCGGGGCAGGCTTGCTGGCCCCGCCGAACAGCTTCCGACAAAGGGTCATCAGATAGTTTGGTCAGGTTCGCGTGGGCCGCGTAGAACCAACAGACAAATATTCGCATCCCACTCGTGATCCCGTTTGTCAAAAGTCTGAAGTTCCAGATCGCGAACATAATGTTCAGCGCCAACTCCTTCGGGCCTAAGTCATCTATTTCAGCGTCGGGATCACGGTCGGCGTGTTTGAGGAAGTTTTGTACCCGGTGGGCCAATTTGAGGGCTTCCTCGTAATGTTCGGGCATGATCCAGTCGCGGTATCCTTCACGGTAGGAGAGTCGGACTTTCATGGGATCACCGAGCCTCGCAGCTTCTCGCTGAAAGACCTCATCGCGCTTCTTTTTCAACAGATCATCGGTGACCTCACGAGATGCTATCGCGAGTGTGTATGCGGATAGATGATCGCTGTTCTCGAAGAACAGTCGGATTGCTGAATTAAGCTGCGTCTCGGCAGCATCGATCTTAGTAATCATGCTTCTTATACCTGACCGGGTTTCATCAAAGCCGAAGTCCGCACGGTTTTATTAGGCTTTGGCTCAGCCCAACAGCAGTGTTACGGCTTGCAGGGGTCAGATGGTAAGTTCCATGACCGCCGTCGTACGCCAGTGGGGCCTTCCCCTCAATCTCTGTGCGCGGCGCTCTACTGTGTTTCCTCAAACTGAATTTTCCATACAGCGCGTTCTAGAACACGGCGGCGGAGCGGCTACTTATCAGACGACTACAGCGGCGCGGTTCGCCTCGGGCTTCTTCGCCACACGGCCTCACGGCCCCAGTGCCGGCGTCTCATGATGACCCGCCTTGCGTGCAGTTGCCTCCGGCTCGCGGTGGCGGATGCTGCCGAGCGGGTAGCCCGCCACCCGGTGCTGGGTAAGAGCGTTGCGAGTCGCCCACGTGGCGCTGATTGTGCGCGCTGGGCTCTTCCTCAATCTGTGTGGTGGACAAATCCGGATCTAGGCCACAACCCGAAGGAATTATAGCAGGAAATCCGATCGTTAACGGCGGTGAGGATCCGCGCATGAACGGCGCGTCTTCGTTACTGGATCGTCCCATCCCGGCATGGGGTCGCTGCCGAATTGGCGGCGCCGGTCGCCCGGCCGTCGTCCTCGATGATCGAAGGATGGCTGCCGGTCAGCCCTCCGTACATGCTGGCCTTCGGCCACCGCCTTCGGCGGCTGACGGCATTGACAGAAGGCTTTCCGGCAGCCGTTGGCATCTGATCGGACGACGACAGGGAGTGGCCGGCTACTGACGGCAAGTTTCATGCCGATTTTTGGCCGCCGCCGGATTTACGCGGATTCCGGCCGCCGTCGACACCGACCAAGGACGCGACTCGTATCGCGCGCAATCTTGCAAGGGTGGGGCGTCGGAGAGTTTTCCAACAGTTCAATACCCTGTGGGAGTTTGAGTATCCTTCACTCCCACATAAATTGAGGAAGAGCCACCAAATGTTAGCCGGACCCCTCCAAACGGCAACATGAAAGGAGGTCTGAAGTTAGCAGTTGGTGCGACGCGCGGCATCGCATGTAAGTGCAACCGCCGCAGCCTGAAAGTGTTCTCCACCGGTGAGACCGAGCTCACCGACATCGCCAGCGCGCAAAATCAGCGGAACCGTACGAGCTCCGTCAGAACGTTAAGCTTGCCCTCGTCGAGCCGGCCCTTGCGAAGGACCGGGCGATTCGGCTCGGGCGCGGGAACCGTAATCTGCGGAAGCGCATAGAATTCCTCCATAGTGCTCGGATTGTAGGAGGGGTCCTTCTTCAGCGCGCGGCGACGCCAATCGTCATTCTTGAATTCGTCACCGAGGTCCATCTTCGACCATGTCTTGAAACTGATCTGGCAGGGTGGCTTTACACCGCTGGTGTGGTCGAGTCGATCAAACCGGATGTAGGCCGAGTCGTCGTCACCGACGCGCTCCTGCAATCGAGCTCCCCAGATTTCACCTTGAAAGTCCAGATGTTCGGCGACTTCGAATAACTGCGCCTTCCACTCATCCACCTGGTTCATCTTGAACCGCTGCTCTCGTGTAATCACCCCGATGACGCAGATCGCCAGCCACTTGTGATTGATCGAGACTTCCTGAACGAATTGGGCAAATGCCGAACACTTCGCCGGGAATGCTGCCGACTGCCCCAAGGCATCGTGGAAGCCGTACAGCGCGGATCCGGTCTCATAGACAATGGCCTGGCAGGTCTTCACGCTGGGGAAGCCGAGCGCCTGTTTGTCAAACCCGATCTCGTTCGTTCCGAGATACTGCATCTCTATCCTCCTCGAAACGGGATAACCCAGCTGCTTCACGCTTCATGCGGGTTTGTCCGGATGGGCGCAGAGGAAGCCTCATCGCACGAGACCATAGGCGCGACGTTCGCCGGTTAGCAAGGAGGCAAGTGCGGCTGCGGCGAGGGGCGGCATCGCATCCGGGCGTAACCGCGGTCGCCTGAGGGTGTCTACCAGCACGGAGATCGAGCTCAGCGGCATCGCAGCCGCAGCAAGCACCGGGCTCAACCATGTTCGGAAGCCTGGGTGGAGCGCACCGGCCGCGATCGGTACGCCCATCGCGTTGCAGATAAATGCTGTCTCTTTCGCACCAGGTATCGATTGCTCTGGTGCAAAGTTCTGTGTTAGATGTAAAACGTAACGACTGGGTTAATATGGATCAATAGGTTATACATTCCGTATTCGCACCATGCTGGCTATCTGCACCAGAGCCGTCTGGGCCTACCTTCAGCAGTACTGGAACCCCGAGGCGGCCCCCTCTGGACCCTCCAGCGATCTGCGCTGCTGACGGTGCGCAGCCTGACGCAACCGCGCCGCCGCCATTGTTCCTACTTCGAAGCGATCCCGAGATAAGTGCGGATTTCGTGGCTCGCCGCAACCTCTGCCGCAGGCGCGCTGTAACGGATCAAGCCCTTCTCGAGGATATATCCGCGGTCCGAGAGCTTGAGCGCGAACGGCGCATTCTGTTCGCTCAGGAGGATGCTGAGATGCTCCGCTTTGAGCCGCGCGATCCAGGCGCCAAGCTCCTTCACGACAACCGGAGCAAGTCCCTCGGTCGGCTCGTCGAGCAAAAGCAGCCTCGGATTGCCGAGCAACGCGCGGCCAAGCTTCAGCATCTGCTGCTCCCCGCCGGAAAGAAACCCGGCCGCGCGCTGCTCGAGCTCACGGAGCTTGGGAAACATGTCGAAGACGCGGCCAAGCGTCCAACCGTCTTCCACCTTGCGCGCCTCGCTTTCCGCGAGCAGCAGATTCTGCCGCACGCTGAGGCCGCTGAAAATCCGCCGCCCGCTCGGCACGTAGGCGACACCGAGACGCGCGATCGCATACGGAGGACGGCCGCTGATGACGGTCCCGTCGAGCCGGATCGTGCCCCGGCGCGGCGGCGTCAGCCCCATGATGCTGCGCATCGTCGTCGTCTTGCCGGCGCCGTTGCGTCCGAGCAGCGCCACCGCCTCGCCGGTCGCGAGTTCAAGCGACACGCCTTGCAGGATGTGACTCTGCCCGTAATACGTTTCGATGTTTTCGACCGCGAGCATCATGTGTCGGCGCCGAGATAGACCGCGACCACTTCCGGGTTGTCGCGAATGGCGGCGGGCGGCCCTTCGGCAATCACCCGCCCCCGGTGCATCACCGTGATCCGCTCGGAAATGCCGAACACGACATCGGTGTCGTGCTCCGAGAACAGCACCGTCAGCTTCTGGTCGCGCGTAAGCTGCTGCACCATGGCAACCGTGCGCTCGGTTTCGAAAGGCGACATTCCGGCGGTCGGCTCGTCGAGCAGAAGCAGACTGGGCCGCGTCGCCAGCGCCAGCGCCACTTCCAGCGCGCGCTGATCGCCGTGCGAGAGCGTGCGCGCTTCTGCCCCTCTCATGTCGGCAAGGCCGAGCCGTTCCAGGAGCTCCAGCGCCTCCTCTCGCACCGCGGCCGACGCATGAAAGAAGGTCGCAAAGTCCAGGCTTCGCCTGAGCCTCACCAGAATCGCCGTCTGCACGGATTCGAGCACCGTAAGCCGCAGGAAAACGTTGGTGATCTGGAATGCCTGGGCAAGGCCAAGGCGCGCAATCGCGTACGGCCGGCGGCCGGAGATCGGCGTTCCCTGGAAGCGTACCTCGCCGGCGCTCGGCCGAAGCACCCCCGTCAGCAGCCGGAAGAGGGTGGTCTTGCCGGCACCGTTCGGGCCGATCACCGCGTGGATGCTGCCGCTGCGCACCGTGAAGCTCACGCCATCAACTGCGCGAAAGCCACCGAAAAGACGCGTCAGTCCGTTGACCGCGAGGATCTCTGTCACGGCGCCGCGTCGCCGCCAGGCGTGGCACGGGAAAAGAGGCGCTTCCAGAAGCCCGCGCGCCCGGCCCGGCCGAGCACACCGTCTGGCATGAACAGCATGATGGCAAGCAGCACAAGGCCGAGGATGAGCTGCCAGTCCTTCGTGACCGTGACCAGATACTGTTCGGCGATGTGAAAGATGAAGGCGCCGAGCACCGGGCCAAGGAAGGTGTACATGCCGCCGATCACGGCCATGATGACCGGATCGCCCGACTTCACCCAATTGAGCAGTTCGGGATAGGCGTTCTGATTGTGCACGACATAGAGTGCACCGGCAAGGCCACAGAAGAAGCCGGAAATGACGAAGGCAAGCAATTGCTGACCAAACACATTGACACCAAGTGCCTCGGCGCGGCTGCGGTTCTCACGCGTTGCCCGGAGCACAAGCCCGAACGGTGACGCCGTGACCTTCCAGAGCGCCACGAGCGCGAGAACGGCTATACCGAGAACGAACCAGTAGCCGGCGCTCGGCTGCGCCAGCGTCGCGGGGATCATCGCACCGAAAATCCCGTTGGCTCCGCTGGTAAAATTGTATTGCTGCTCGGCGATGACAAAGAACAACTGCGAGAAGGCAAGGGTCAGCAGAGCGAAGTAAAGCTTGCGCGCGCGGAGCGCGATCAACCCGACCAGGAAGGCAGCGAACGCGCCAACAAGCGGCGCCCCGATGAAAGCGATCCAGAACGGCACGCGCCAGTGCAACCAGGTGGCAGCCACCGTGTACGCGCCGACACCGTAGAACGCCGCCTGGCCGAAGGAAACGAGCCCGCCATAGCCGAGCAAAAGGTTGGTCGCCACCGCGAACACCGCGAGGCCGAGCACCGCCTGCAATTCCAGTAGCCACGGGACAACAAGCCAGAAAGGAGCGCTCGCGAGCACGGCAAGCAGGACGAGAAGGCCGGCCAGAGCTGCCGCCGTTCGGCTTCCCTCCCGGGCCGGGCGGCTCTGCGCCGCTTGCCTGCTCGCCGGCCGGGGAAGGCTTTCGTCCATTCTCTCGGCTAATACTCTAGGCTCTGGCCGAGCAGCCCGACCGGCCGCACCGCCAGCACCACGATCATGGCAATGAAAATAAACGCCGGTGCCCAACTGGGCACGTACAGAATCCCGACGGCCTGGAAGGCGCCAATGATGACGGCACCAATGGCAGCACCCGCTATCGAGCCGAGCCCGCCGATCACCGCAACGATGAACGCCGAAACGATGACCGCGGCACCCATTCCCGGCCCGACCGCCTGTAGCGGTGCGATCACCGCACCGCCGAAGCCGGCAAGCAGCGAGCCAAGCGCGAACACCCCTGTGAACAGCGCTTTGACATTGGTGCCGCACGCGGCAAGCGTTTCCGGGTCCTCGACCGCAGCGCGGATCTTCCAGCCGATCATTGTGCGGCCAAGCAGCCCCCACATCGCGACGCCAACCGCGACGGCACACCCCATGACGAAAAGATCGTAGGCCGGAAAACTGATGGACCCGATCGCAGCGCTGCCGCCAAGAACAGGCGGCTGCGGCGCGCTGAGGCTGTCACTGCCCCAGAAGCGGAGCGCAAGGTCAGCCATAATCAGGAATAGGGCATACGTGACCAGGAGCTGCACGAGGTGGTCGCGGTCATAAACGCGGCGGAGCAGCAGCACCTCGCAGCCGGCTCCGATGGTGGCGACGATCAGCGGCGCAACGATAAGGCCGATCCAGAACAGCGCGCCTCCCTTCGGCGCAGCGAATATCGTGGCGACCAGATAGGCGCCGTACATGTAGAAACTGCCATGCGCGATATTGATGATGCGCAACGCGCCGAAAATCAGCGTCAGGCCCGCCGCGATGATGAAGAGGCTGGCGGCCGTCGTCATCGCGCTCAGCACGACGATCGCGGCCGCCTGAAAGCTCATGCTCGCCCCCTGGCCTCTGCTACCTCCGGATCTCGTCCGACGTCAGCGCTCCACAATTCGAAGCCGGAGACCGCCAAAGCCAAAACGATGTCCTTTAGCCGCCCGGCTGCAATGCCTGCGCTTCCTTGCAGGTCAGCATCGTCTTGCTCGCCGGAATCGCCTCCGTCTTGCTATAGATTTGGAACCCGTACTTGGGGTCGATCTTGGCGGAAACGATGCCGAGATATTCCGGGATTTCGGCCTGGTGATCACACGCGCGGATCGTCACCGGGCCGCGGATCGTCTGGACCGTCGCACCACTCAGCGCGTCCACCACCTTGTCAGCATCGAAGCTGTTCGCCTTCTTCACCGCCTCTTCCCAGGCCTGCACCGCCGTGTAGCCGAGGATCGCCCAGGACGCGGGCCACTCGTTAAACTTCTTGTGGTAGCCATCGATAAACTGCTCCATCCCGGGGCCCTGCATCGCCCAGAAGGGCGCACGATCCCACGCGATGATTCCGGCCGGCACCTCGCCGGGCAACGCCTTCAGCTGCGCACGGTCATAGAAGCCCAGCGCCTGCGTCTTCTTGAAGAAACCGAATCCGTTGGCCTGCTTGGTCAGGGTGATCAGGTCGCCGCCGTACTGCCCCATGAACGTGTACTCCGCCGGAGAGGCGAGCAGCGCCGCGATATACGAGGTGTACTGCGTCGCGCCGAGCGCGGGAGTCTCCTGCGCTTTGACCGTCGCCTTCACCCCGTCGGCTTTGAGGGCCTTGATGAACGCGTCGACGGTGTCGCGCCCGAAGCTGTAATTCGGGGTGATCGTCGAAAGCGTGATCGGCTTGTCGCCGACGCGCGAAGCAAGGAACAGCGCAATCGCGCGCGGCTCCATCACCGTATTGGGAACCAACTGGAACGTATATTTGGTGAAATTGGTTGTCGTCATCTTGATGTCGTTGGAGGTGAAGGTGAAATACGGGGTCTTGTACTGCCCCGCCACCGTGGCCTCGGCAACGCCGACCGAACTCGCCACCGGCCCGAAGATCGCAACCGCCTTGTCGCTCAGAATCATGTGCCGGATGTTGCTGGTGCCGGTGGCCGGAGACACATGGTCATCAGCGGTCACCAGCTTGACGTGCTTGCCGAGCAGGCCACCCGACGCATCAATGGCATCGACCGCCATCTGAACGCCATGCATACCGGTCACGCCGAGTTCGGCAATCGGACCGCTCAAGGTGGTGGACAGCCCAACGGTAACCGTGCCCTGTGCATGGGCGGGCATGCTGCCGCCGAGAAGTGCAGCCGCGAAGATGCCGGCAAGCGCCGTTCGCGCGGGCAACGCCTGGCACATGTTGGTGATCGATTTGCGCGCCATGACTAGCTTCCCTCCCAGACCAACCCATCAATAGCGCTTCTCGACTGATCGTCGAAGGGCCGTCAAGCCGGGGTGGCAACCGTACGGCGAGTCTTCCCCTGCAAGCTCGGTGTTCCGCACACATTGAAATAGTAACGTATCTCATTGATATTGCTTTATATTTTCGCAGTCACCCCGCGTTTCCCCGCTGTTTTGCCGCTGTTCTCAGCGGCCACCCCAAAAAAGGCCGCCTCTTACACCTTGCTCCGCAGCAGACTTGCAAGGAGCCGGGCCGATCTGCCATTGTCACCCGACACGTCGGAGGTTGCCCCGCACCCCTTGATTCGCGAGATTGGTCCATATCCCTTGACCCGCGACAGCTCCGCGCGGGAGGTCATCTGAGCGTGAGTGGAAGCACCGGGCCGCGCCGCGTCCATGTTGTGACGTGGGGCTGCCAGATGAATGTCTATGACAGCGAACGCATGCTCGACGTCCTGGCGGCTGACGGCTGGCAGGTCGCCGATACCATCGACGATGCGGATCTCGTGGTCCTGAATACCTGCCATATCCGCGAACGGGCGGCAGAGAAGGTCTTTTCCGAGCTCGGGCGGCTTCGGCGGCTGAAGGAAGCGCGCGCCGCCTCGCCGCGGCAGCTCCGCCTCGCCGTTGCCGGCTGCGTCGCTCAGGCGGAAGGCAAGGAAATCCTGGCGCGGGCGCCGTTCGTGGACGTCGTGCTCGGACCCCAGACCTACCACCGGCTCCCTTCGCTGCTCGCCCGCGCCGCTCCGGGCCGGCCGGTGATCGATACTGAGTTTCCCGCCGAGCCGAAGTTCGACTTCCTGCCCGAGGCGCGAGCGCGGGCGGGCGGCCCGGTTGCCTTCCTCGCGATCCAGGAAGGCTGCGACAAGTTCTGTAGCTTCTGCGTCGTGCCCTACACGCGCGGCTCCGAGATGAGCCGCCCGGCGCAAGCGGTGCTCGCCGAGGCACGCACCCTCGTCGGCCGTGGGGCGCGCGAAATCACGCTCCTCGGGCAGAACGTGAACGCCTGGCGGGGCTCGGCACCCGGCGGGGGCACTTGGTCGCTTGCCGAGTTGCTGCGCGCCTTGGCGGAAATCCCGGGCCTCGACCGGCTGCGCTATACGACCTCGCACCCGCTCGATATGGACGAGGGCCTGATCGCGGCACACCGCGAGATCCCGGCCCTGATGCCGTTCCTGCATCTGCCGGTGCAGTCGGGCTCCGATGCCGTCCTCAAGCGGATGGGTCGCAAGCACCGGGCGGCGGACTACCTTCGGATCGTCGCCCGTCTCCGCACGGCAAGGCAGGATCTTGCCCTCTCGTCGGACTTCATCGTCGGCTTCCCGGGTGAGAGCGAGGCGGATTTCGCGGCAACGCTCGCGCTTGTGCGCGAGGTCGGGTTCGCGCAGGCCTTCAGCTTCAAATACTCGCCCCGCCCCGGCACACCGGCGGCGAACAACCCTCGCCAGGTGCCCGAAAAGGACAAGCAGGAACGCCTTGCCGCATTGCAGGCGCTCCTCCGCGAACAGCAGCGGCGCTTCAACCAGGCGATGGTCGGGCGGCGGATGAGCGTGCTGTTCGCCGGCGCCGGCCGCAAGACCGGCCAGGTGGTCGGCCGCTCGCCTTACCTGCAGCCCGTCCATGCCGAAACCCAGGTCCCGCCCCTCTCTCTGGTCGGGCAAATCCGGGAGGTGCGGATCCTTGAAGCGCTCCCTAACTCTCTTTCGGCAACCTTTGACAGATAGGAGCCAGCCCTCGCTTGCCAAACCTAGCTGCTTCCGCCGTCGCCCCCGCGCAGGGGAGAACCCTGACGCTGCATTTCTCGGACAATGCGCTGCTTGCGCTCTTGCTCGGCGAGCACGACCGGCACCTGGTGCGGCTCGAGCAGGCGCTTCGGGTCCGCCTCGCCTGTCGCGGCAATCGGGTCGCGATCAGCGGCGAGCCAGAGCGTGTCGCGGCCGCCGAGGCCGCGCTCACCGGACTCTACAAGCGGCTCGAGCGGGGCGAGACGGTCAGCGGCGTGGCGATCGAAACGGCGATTCGCACCGCCGAGGAGGAGCCCGATCCCCGCCTGCCGCTCACGGATCGGCCGGCGATCCGCACGCGGCGCGGCATAGTCACGGCGCAGAGCCGCGGCCAGGCCGCCTACATGGAGGTGCTGGCCGAGCGGGACTTGGTGTTCGCGGTCGGACCCGCCGGCACCGGCAAAACTTATCTCGCGGTGGCAGAGGCCGTGGCGATGCTGCAAGCCGGCAGGGTCGACCGGATCGTGCTGTCGCGGCCGGCGGTGGAAGCGGGGGAGCGGCTCGGCTTCCTGCCCGGCGACATGAAAGAGAAGGTCGATCCCTATCTCAGGCCGCTCTATGACGCTCTCAACGAAATATTGCCGACCGATCAGGTCATGCGGCGGCTGGCAAACGGCGAAATCGAGGTCGCGCCGCTCGCTTTCATGCGCGGGCGGACGCTCGCGCACTGTTTCGCGATCCTCGACGAGGCGCAGAACACGACTCCCATGCAGATGAAGATGTTCCTCACGCGCATGGGCGAAGGAACGCGCATGGTCGTCACCGGGGACCTCACGCAGATCGACCTTCCGGTGGGCACCACTTCGGGCCTGGCCGATGCACTGGCAACGCTCGAGGGCGTGGAGGGCCTCGCCGTGGCGCGGCTCGAGGCGCGTGACGGCATGCGCCATCCGCTCGTTGGGCGGATCGTTGCCGCCTACGATGCGCAAGCTGCCCGCGCGCGCCGTGAGCGGGGCGAACAGGATAGCGATGGATCCGCAAAGTAGGTGCCCCGCTGCGGCGGGGCGAAACGCAAGTAAACCGGCGGTCATCGTTGTTGATCCGGCTTGGCGGCGGCGCGTGCCGCGGGCTGCCGAAATTGCTTTGCGCGCGGCTGCCCTGGCGGCTCCAGCGCAGTCAACGGTGGTGTTGGCATCGGATCCAGTCGTCCGGCGCCTCAATGCACGGCACCGCCGCCGCATCCGCGCTACCAACGTGCTGAGCTTCCCGGGTACTGGCGAGATCGTGCTGGCACTCGGGGTTGTCTGCCGCGAGGCCAGAGCGGCGGGGCGCCGGCCGGCATGGCACCTTGCGCATCTCGTTTTGCACGGTGCGCTGCATCTCTCGGGCTACGATCATCACATGGCGGGCCAGGCGCGCCGGATGGCTCTGGCAGAGACGCGTCTGTTGCGCCGGCTTGGCCTGCCCGACCCGTGGCGGCGTGGATGAACGGGTCGGGCATTTTGCATCGGCTGGGCAGCCGCTTCGGCTGGCGCAACGAATCGAGCCTCCGCGAATCGATCGCCGAGCTGATGCAGGAGGCGGCAGAACCGCCACCGCCGGGCGAGGCACCGGAACTCGACGGCCAGGAACGCGCGCTGATCGCCAATGTGCTCAGGTTGCGCGACACCAGCGCCAACGACGTGATGGTACCGCGGGCCGATATCGTGGCGATCCGGGCAGATTCAACGCTGGAGGCGGCGCTCGCGCTGATCCGCCTCGAGGGGCACTCGAGGCTTCCGGTTTATCGCGATCAGCTCGACGAAATCGTCGGCATGGTTCATATCAAGGACGTGTTCGGCTATGTCGGTAAGCCGGACGAATTTCGACTCGAAGAAATCCTGCGCCAGCCGCTCCTGGTGGCGCCGCAGATGCCAGTGCTCGACCTCTTGTTCCAGATGCGCCAGGCGCACATGCACCTCGCGCTGGTGGTCGACGAGTACGGCGGCATCGACGGGCTGGTGACAATCGAGGACCTCGTGGAGACGATCGTCGGCGACATCGCCGACGAGCACGACGAGGCCGAGCCAACTCTCATTTCGGAGCGCCCTGACGGCGCGTTCGATGTCGATGCCAGGCTGCCGATCGCAGCGCTCGAGGAGAAACTTGGCCCGGTGCTGACCGCCGAGGAGCGGGCGGCGGACCTCGATACGGCGGGCGGTCTTGTCGTTACGCTTGCCGGCCGGGTGCCGGCGCGCGGTGAAGTGGTGCGCCACCCGGCGGGGTGGGATTTCCGGGTGCTGGACGCGGATGCAAGGCGGGTGCGAAGGCTGCGCGTCCGCCCCGTCCCGGCACAGGCGGCGTGAGCGAGGCCGGTTTCTCAAGCAGGGGAAGAAGTCAGCCGCTTGAAAATCAACGCCCCAGGCTCGCGCGCAGCATGCACCACGCCGTGTAGCCGGCCCACTTGAAGGTCGGGCCGGCGCCCAAGGCCTCCCGCGCGTAGAACGCTGCATCGCCATAACGGCCTTCTCCGGCCAGCAATTCAGCGATCCGCTTCAAGGTGTAGGCCTTGTTCAGTCTCGCGTTGTGGCGAATCGCCGGATGCCGGGCAAACAGCGCCGCGCGATCGAGCAGGCGGATCTGGAAAAGACGTCTCTCGAACTCCGAGATCGCGGTGGTCATGTTGGCAGCTCTGGCAGGATCGGGGATGTTGTGCCGCGCCACCGTGATGGGCAGATAGAGCATCATGGTGGCGCGATCGATCAGGCGGAGATAGAGATCCCGATCGTATTCCCAACGGCTCATTTCGTCCATCCCGCCGATCTCGCGAAACAGCGCTCGCAGCACGATAAGCGTGTTGGTGTGACAATGATTGCCGCACTCCAGGAGCACCTCGAGCGTAACCTTGTACGCGCCATGCGGATCGGGTTTTCCGCCGCTTCGCGCAAGGATTCTCGGTAGATCTTCAAGCCAGATCGGTCCCGGCCTCGG